>CALFPA010000055.1 GCA_937919825.1 uncultured Spartobacteria bacterium
TTCCCGTTTGGGATATTATACGGGTGTGCATCTTCCACGGGCCGATGCGGACAGCGGAGGGGTTGTTCTGCATGTCCGAGTAGAAAAACTTAAACTCGGGCACATTTCCCGTGCTCTCGGCAGGCATCAAGTAGTGCCGGATATCACGACCATCGATGCTGCGGTCCTGAGGCATGGCAGCGCCGGCAAGAGCAAAGATAGTTGGAAGGACGTCCAGCGTGCTGGCCGGGTTGAGTTCCACAGAGTTCGGTGCGATGGTGCCGGGCCAACAAAAGATGCCGGGAACGCGGTGACCGCCTTCCCATGTCGAGCCCTTCCCGTCCCGGAATGGCTGTGCATAGCCCACGGCCAGACGGGCGTCGCCGTATTTGCTTTCTGCAATATCGCTGAATTTGATCCAAGGCCCGTTGTCCGAGGAGAAGATAATCAGAGTGTTTTTTGTGATGCCGGCTTCATCGAGGGCTTGGCGGATCCTCCCTACGCTATCATCGATTTCCTCCATGACATCGCCAAACGGGCCCCTCCGCGATTTACCTTGGAATGGTTTACTGCAATAAATCCCCAGGTGCGGCATGTTGAATGGGATGTAGGCAAAAAACGGTTCTGCTTTGTTTTTCTCGATGAACGCAAGCGCCGCCTCGGTCGAGAGGGCGGTCAACGAGGCGCAGGCGTCCGGGTGCGATGGGAGATTCGATGTGATTTCGGCGTAGCCTTTGATCGGGTGGGTGCCTGCAGGATCGGATTTTAGGAGCTTCGCATTGCTGTAATCGTGGGAAACATTTGTTCCCAGCCACGCGTCAAACCCATGAGCCAGGGGAAACGCATTCGGTGAGAAGTCGTTCTTATCGTTTGGATTTCCAAGGTGCCATTTGCCAAACAACCCCGTCGAATACCCGGCGCGCCTCAGGGCCTCGGCAATCGTCACCACCCCCGGCGCGAGACGCTCCCGCTGGAAGATGGTGTGCGTGACGCCGACCTCGAATTCATGCCGTCCGCTCATGATCGCCGAACGGGTCGGCGAGCAGCCCGGGCTCACATGGAAATCGGTGAACCGCGAGCCGAGGGCGTGGATGCGATCGAGGTTCGGCGTCTTCAAATACGGGTTCCCCGTGCAGGACAGATCGCCCAGGCCTTGGTCGTCCGTGAGAAGAAGGATGATATTCGGCCGACTGCCCGAGAGTGGCTTGGTTTCCGCCGCAAACCCAAGGCTTGCCATAGCGAGGAGGAGGATCAAGGGAAGCTTCGTTGGTTTCATTTTTTGGTCCCGATTTTCACAGGACCCATGAGGCCCGAGGAGAGCAGCGTGGAATCCTTCGTGAAGTAGTTCCAAGTGACAAAACAATACCGGCCATTCGAGGGGCGGGGTTCGTTTTTCACAAACCAATCCGGGAACCGCTTCAAATACCCGCCCTGATCTGCAAAGTGGTGGCCGGGGAGCCACTCGCAGTCGGGTGGTTCTTGCTCGTCGCCGATGAGGCGGTTGGCCCAGACATTCGTCACTTCGATTTCGAGTTGGTTGCCGGTCGGCTTCAACAAGCCCGCTGGAATTTCCAAACCCCACGGCGCGGTCCAGACGACTCCGAGGTCTCGGCCATTGAGGCGCACCCGCGCGATATGGTTTACCATGCCGAGATCCAGCCATGAGCCGTTCGCGCCATCGAAGGTCTTCCGGTAGGTCGCCGTGCCGGAGTAGTAGCGGATGCCGGGCTCAGGGCGCTTCGTCCAATCCTGGAGCATCTCGAACTTCACCACCGCCGGGCCGCCCCATTTCGGGTCAAAGCTCACATCCCACGGCCCGGTGATCTCAGCGACAGGTTGGAGTTCCAGGAAATTCGACTTGGGCTCCAGCGGCCCATCGGCCTTTTTGCGGAAAACCACAAACCAGCTTTGCGCCGGGGCGAATTTCAGCGGCACCACGGTCTTTCCTTTCTCAAAGCGAAAATCCGTCAAATCACGCATCGATCCCGTCACCGGATCCCAGAGCTCGGGCTGCATCCCGTCCACCGAGAACTTGCAGGTTGCGCTCCCGCCATTGCCTTGGTGGGCCAAAAAGAACACATGCGACGCGCCATCGGTGCGATGAATCCCCTGTGCCGGCAATCCCTCGACGGAAAAATCCGGATCCGCGG
This sequence comes from uncultured Spartobacteria bacterium, assembly GCA_937919825.1. GTDB lineage: Bacteria > Verrucomicrobiota > Verrucomicrobiia > Chthoniobacterales > Terrimicrobiaceae > UBA967. Next base: position 2,130 of record CALFPA010000055.1, read on the forward strand.
TTTGCCCCCATTGGAGGAGTGCCTGGCAGCGGGCCAGATAGGCAAGCCACGCGCGGCCCGGCTCCCACCAGGTCTGTGTGCGACCGAAGTGGGTTCCCCACAGGCCCATCGAAATTCCCGGCTTGATGTTCTCTCCCCACGGTTGCAGCGGGCAGGTGTGCAGGATAAGGCGATTAACCCCCGAGGCGAACGCCCCGTCCCCGACTGGCTTGAGACCCGCCGGCGTTTCGGACCATCGGCTTTTCGCAGGCTGGCCGGTGAAGGCCTCGGCTTCGATGATGTTGTGCCGCCGACCCTCGCCGGCGTTCGCGAGCTTGTCCGCCCCCCCTCCGCCGAATTCGCCGTTGGTCCAGAACTCCGTCATCACGCGATGGACATGGGGCGTAACCTCGGTGGTTTCAAACGGTCCTCCATACGGCTCGCAAACGAAACGCAGATTCTCCTCGGCCAGCATCCGCGACATGGTGGCGAAAAGCTTGTCGCGGTAGAGATCGGCGATGGTTCGGTCGAAGTCAGCGCGGAATTTCCTGGTCTCCTCCTCGCTTCCGACCACGCGCCCGGCGAAGACCGGGAGGAAGGTCCTCAAATCATAACCACGGCGCTGGACGAACTCCTCTGGCATGAGTGGTGTCCAGCCGGGTTTGCCCGCCTCGTAACTGTCCAGCAGGATGTGTTGCAGACCGGTTCCCACCAGCGGGCCGAGGTGTTTTTTAAGTTCCCCGATCACATGCCGGAGGTGGAAGGCAACCGCCTCCCCGCTCATCTTGTCGCACTCGAGTCCCATCACCTCCCACTGGTTCGGCTGGGTCAGCGCACCCATCGTCGTATGGCCGATGCGATACACCAGCCACTGGCCGTCCGGGGGAGTCCACTGAAGCCGTCCCGTGGCGTCCATCTTGCCGGTCAAATCGATTACCTGCTCCTTGGCAACCAAGCCTTCCGCTGGAACAGCGAGCACGGCGATGTCGCGCCAATACATCGAGCGGGCGGGAATCTCCGGCTTCTCCAAAGCACCGGTCTTTTTGTTCACCATCGGATGAAGGATCTCGCCACGCGGATTGACGACCGGTTTCGGCAGCACACCATCAAAAGCGAGCCCGCCCTTCAATGGCGATTGCGACAGATAAACCTGCTGCATCGACAACTCCGGCGTGATCCAAGGTCCGCCGGTGCTGGTGTAACCGGGACAGTTGTGGAGGCCCACATCGATGCCCAGCCGCCTTCCCTCCTCCGCCGCATGGCGAACCATCTCCCACCACGGATCGGTGAAAGCAATCAACCCTTCGGTCGGACTGTTCTCGATGTGCGCGGCCCAAGGCGTGCAGACATCGGCCATGCCGAAAATCGTTGCCCCGCCGATGCCCGCCTTCTTGAACGACTCCAGATCGCGGGTAATGCCCTCCTTGGTCACATTGCAACCCATCCAATGCCACCACACGCCCGGCTTCGCCGAATCCGGTGGATTCTGAAACACCGCCTGCGGATCGGCTTCTGAGGCGCGCATGGCGGACAGGGAAACCATAAAGGAAGCGGCGAGGAGGACTGATCGAAGATTCACCATGGAAAATTGGGGACTGGCTCGCAGATGGGCTGGTTACTCCGCTTTCTTCTGTTTCTCCGCCTTGGCGGCCTTTTTCTTGTTGATCAAATCTTGTTGGACCTTGCTCCAGACGATTTCGGCGTCTCCGCCGCGTTTGACCATGACCGGGTAGGTTTTGTCCCACCACGCGTCATAAGCCGCCGCCATGGAGGCCGCGCGCTGGGGTTCGGCGGCGGCGAGATCGTTCTGGCAGCCGGGATCTTTTTTCACATCGAAGAGAGCCCAGCGTCCGGGAGGGGTCACTCCCCAGTGAAACTGCGCGTTTTCCGCGGTGTAGTTGGCTCTTTTGCTTCCCTGCTCGACGCTGCGGAGGGTTTCGCATTGCTGGCCATTGGCCTCT
>CALFPA010000056.1 GCA_937919825.1 uncultured Spartobacteria bacterium
TTTCACAGGCTGGTTTTTCGGGTGCGGCCGTCGGCATGTTTTAGAGCTTTATCGTATCGCCCTTGGTGATGAATTGCACATCGAACCATGGCGGCGGGGTCGCGCTTTCGCCGTCGATCCAGTATTCCGAAAAGCCTTTGCCCACCTCGTAGTTGGTCGCCACGGCGGGGAGTTCGGCTTGGAGGTTCCAGTTTTTGTCGTAGACGCCGACCTTGTCGCCGCCTTCATACCAGAGGTAGTGGTCGCTTTTCACTTCGCCTTGGATGGCGAGGGTTCCCGCACCGGCGTGGATGACGGGGTTTATGATCGAGGAGGCTTTCTCGCCGACCATCCGGAGGTTTTCGATGAGGACCTTCGCGTGGGTGTTGGCGGGAACCCGACCGAAGCCGATGAAGACCCCGTGGAAGTTACCGTAGATGGCCCTCTTCGTGGCGTAACGCATCCCCCACCCACCGACTGTGCGCGAGACCTCGCTGGTGGGAATGAAGATGTCTTTCCGACCGGTGAAATTGATCGGCACGACATAGTCCTTGGAGTTGCCGACCTGAATCACGAGGAGTGCGCCGCTGCCGTCACCAGTGACCGTGAGGGCCAGGCCTCGGGCGTTTTGGGAGTTCCCCTTGAAGGCGCGGTTTGGAAATGAATCCTGCTGGTAATGCTCCACCGAAGCCGGCTTCTTCCCGGCCACCGGGGTGGCTGGGGTTTTATTGTTTAGTGATACCTCCAGGGCCGGGCCCACATCGGTGAAGACATGCCTGCCAAGGTTACCCATCTGTGCGGCCTTGGGTTGCAAGCGGTAGGGGTCTGCATTGGGTGCCGCAGGCGCCGCGGCGGGCGCCGAACCGGCACTATTCGCCTGAACACCCGAAGCGGCGAGGTAGTCTTGCATGTCCTTGCTCATCGCCTCGGTGGGGGCCGCCTGTTGGATGTCCGCCGCCGCATCGGTGTAGCCGTTCATGACGCGAATGATGAATTGCGGGGCTTGGCGCCCGAAGGGGTTTTCCAACTTCACGCGCATCCCGGGTGCCAGATACTGGCGCGGCAGGACGCCCGAAAATTCCTGAACGGTCGTCCAATCCGCATCCTCCTTGCCACGGGTCATGATCGTGAAGGGTTGGAGTTCGTAGCCCTCCCCGGCGCGGCGGGCTTCATAGACGATCTTGGCGTTGCGATGAAAGAATCCGGGATTCCACTTGTAGGTCGCTGAAATTTGCTTCCGCATCTCGGGAGTGAGTTTGGGAGCGACCTCCCGCCAGACCGTGAACTGCTCGGCGATCAATTCCGCGAGGCCGTGGTCGTGGATGACATTCGGGAAGAGGCCAAACATCGGCTCGGGCTTTCCAAAAACATATCCCGATGTGTTGATCGACGCTCCGAGAGCCATGGTGAAATGGTTCTCGATCGGGCTCGTGGCGAGCCGGCTATCGCGTTCGAGGGCCAATGCTGCGGTGCCGCTACCGCTGCCATGGTTGCTTCCTTTGTTGTAGAGCTTTTCGGCCCCGTTCGTTTTGAACCGATACATCAAATCCCACGGGTTTGGGGTGCCGCTCGAGGTGTTTGAAGTCATCGGCAGCTTGGAGTTTTGATAAACAAACATCGCCCATTTGGGAAAACCCCACGGCACATCGTCATGGCACTCCTTGCCATCGTATTCGTGGTGCTGGACGCCGAGTCGGTTGAAAAATTCCGCGTAGTCCTTAGCCGTGATCTCCGGCAGGTCGGTGTCGCTGGCCGGGTAGTAATTTTGGCCATAGGCCTTCAAGAGGCCAATGACTTCGGTGCCGGCCTCGTGTGCCGCTGGCTCCGCCCCACGCTTGCAGTCCTTGAGGGTCCAAACCGGTTTGTCCGTATCTGTGAATGTGCATTTGATGATCTCGTCGCCAATCAGCACATCGATTAATTTCAAATAAGATCTCTTGGGATCCGGTTTGGGAAATTACACCCCTGGATCGGGACGGAAGAGAATGGTGGTATCGGTCGGCGAAATGGATTTCTCCAACTTGCCTTTGCCCCAGTTGGCGAGGCGGCGGTCGGTCTTTTTCCCTTTGCCCATATACTTCGATCCCTCCGGTCCGATGCCGTAGCAGAGGGTATGCATCATCACGCCGATACCATTGGCCTTGAGCTTGTCGATGAAGGCCTTCAGATCGGCCTCGCCACCTGGGAAGACTTTGGTGTTCACCGACAGCGAATCGAGGTTTTGAAGCAAATACTCTCCTCGCCAGGTGTCGGTGTGCATGTAGACGCTACTGGCTTTCAATTTTTTCGCGTAGTCGATGAGCGGATCGAGGTCCTCGGGCTTCTCGGCGCTGATCATCAAGTGCGTCGTGTCCGCGGCGTTCTTGTTCCACTCCTCGGCCCATTGCTTGGCGCGTTCATAGGTCCACTCACCCTCGACTTTCGGGTGCGGAATCTTCTCCTCGGTCCAGATGCGGAGCAACGCCTCGTTGTGCTCCTCGTCATTCTGCGGAACGAAAAAAGCAAAGCCGCCGAGCGGGTCGTTGTCGCCTCGCTGACAGAGATACGGCCATGTGGCTTTACTGAAAGAGCGCAGGGTTTCGGGTCGCCCGCCCGTGAGGCACATGTAGTCGAAGGGAACGAGCTCCGGAAAAACCTTGGGCTTGAAGTTCACGATGAAATTCAAGGTGGGCTTCGTGCCTTTGGGGACATCCTCGATTTTTTCGAGGCGGAAGGAAATGAATCTGTCGCCGGCATTCAC
>CALFPA010000057.1 GCA_937919825.1 uncultured Spartobacteria bacterium
CACCCTCCGATTCCGGCAGCGCCCTCATCCTCGTCCTCCTCATCACCGCGCTGCTCTCCACCATCGCCGTCTCCTTCCTTTCCACCTCCCGCGTCGAGCAGATCGCCGCCAAGAATTTCTCCCGCCAAAATGCCGCCTCCGGCCTCGCCGAGCTCGCTACTCAGCATGCGATGTCTGAAATTCAAAGGGGCTTCAATTCAGTAAGTGCAAATGGAACATCGATTTTGGTTACACAGCCTGGCAGAATCATGAGTTTCACTTTCCCAGGCGGGACCAATTCTACAACGGAACTTTTCCCTGCCTCCGCACATCTGCCTAGCAATACCACAATATCCTCTGACACCATTGATCTTAACCAAATCGCCTCGAATAATACGGCCACAACAACGATTACCGGTAATCCCTTAGAGTCAATTGAAGTGCCGCTAGCCGAATTTACCTTTACCCAAGGCCAAGGCAACATCACTTGCCGGTATGCTTTTTATGTCGATGATGAAGGGACAAAGCTAAATCTCAACACAGCAACTAATAATCGTTCTGCTCTAAATATTTCGCCAAACTCGCAAAGACAAACTCTGATAACAGCCATTAGCGGAGTGAATGCTAATTTATTTGGAAATATTACCTCAGGCACTGTTAATAATTCAACTAATGCGAATGTTACTAACTGGGCGTTCTTCTTCCGGCCTGAACAAGCCAAAGCTGCAGCCATTGGCCTAAACTCTACTACTGACATCCCAAATATAACCACAGCAGTCTTTTCAAATACCACCCTTGCCAATAGCACGAGTAGCACATTATTTACCAAAACTCCATGGGGCACCGACCGGTTTTTTATTAATACACTCTCCACAAACGCCATTGATGGCACTGGAGATGCCTCTGTGAACACAATCCACGCTGCACTCACAAACTCCACGCTAACCGCGATATTTGGCAGTGATTTTGCGGCCAAATATACCTCCGTAGGCGTGAAGCAGATCGCCGCAAACATGCTCCAGATGCGCGACCCGAATACCGCTACGGTCACCGCCAGCTTTAGCTACCAAGGGCCGCTCATCGGGTCCCGCACGATCAGCTCCACCTCCACCAATTCCACCACCCATATTCCAGCGGAGTATTTAGGATTCGCGCCCTATCCCGTTGTCAGTGAAGTGAGTTTTGATGTTATTTATGTAATTGGCGGCGCATATTTAAGACCTTATATTAGAGCAAATGTAGAATTATATAATCCTTATCCCATTCCATTTAATAATCCTAATTCCACTTTAGAATTTTGCTTGAGAGGCCTTACATGGAATATGACCTACACTGACAATTCCACTGGCAATTCCTATACTCACCGATATGGATGTTACGGCAACTGGACAGACTCTACATCATCCATCGAATATGCTTATAACACCGCAATGAGAGAAGCTGCTGCGCCAAATACAAAATTTAGAGAAAACTGGATGCTGTCTCACAACCCTTATGGAATACAAGGGATAACTATACCCGCGTTCTCTAAAAAGAAATACAATTTCTCTGGTCCCAATTGGGGAACATATGGTCAAGCATTGCTTAACTCTGTTTTTCCTTTTGATGCAAGCCAAATCCTTATTAATTCCATCACAAATGTCGAATGCGCGATTACCTATGTAAAAATTGCTGCCAATAGCAGCATCGCTCTCAGCCGATTTGGAGCACCTAATGCAAATCCACAAACCATACGAGATTGGGTATTAGGAGCCGATATAAACAGGTTTATTCCAAATAATGGAAATTTAAGCACCCGGACTTCGGGTCCCGTGTCATTTCCAGTATTAGGCAATATTACCTATTACCCAGACACCGCAACACCCTTTTCCACATATTCCTACCAAAGGCTTTGTCCTCTCATAAAAACTTCCATCGCGGCCTCCTCAAATCTCACAGCAAACCCAAACACGGGATCTTGGACATCAAACGCAACGGCACCCAGCACCTTTGGAAGTTTTTCGATAACAAACAACATAACGACATCAAGCAATCCAGAGCAACGCAACAGTCCGTATGCCAACCCAAACTACGATTCAGGTAATACCATTCCGAGTGACCCCTCTTATGGCAATCGAACATCGAACGCCGTCTACGCCAATCAGACTCTAACCAACGACATGCGCGTTCCGGAACTCCCAAGTTTTTCGGGCAACTACCTCTACACTTGCCCTGCAGACTTGGGCCTCGTCCCCACCAACCAGCGTTGGCGGCGGCTGCGGATGCAACCTCAACCAGCCACCGAAAGCACGGCAGGGCTAATACCCGATTGGGCTATCCTCGATGTCATTTCTTTTGGAACAAATACGACTACAAGTAACTTCGTGCCGGTAAACCTAAATGGCAAGTTCCATGTGCCAGCGGGCTCGCCTCAGCCGATGGCAAGAGATTTAGGAATAAAGTCTCTTGCAAAAGTTATAGATAGCTTTGCTGGTAGTGGGAATGTCACCATTCAGGATATTTTTAGTAATAACACGGTCACTACTGATCGAATAAAATTCCTCGGTGCAAATTCCAGCAGTTCAAATGGGGCAACTATTGCAACAAATATCGCGAATATGGCATGGTCCTCGAACTCCTCTTGGAATGCTCGGCGGACCAGCTTGAGTTTCCCTTCAAATGCCTATCTTTTGCCATCTGAAATTATTGAGGTTAAGGGCGTGGCAGACACAATACCGCTCAATTATTCTAGCACGAGCGGCCACTTCAAACGCAACGAGGGCCGGATCAGTGCACTTCTCCCTGGATTCACAACCCGCAGCAATTTTTTCACTATCTATGCCTATGGGGAAGTTGGGAAAAATGTGAATGGGGCATTCCAAGAAGACGGAAGATTTTACACCAAGACCTTAGTCGAAGTCCAAGGCACAACCGGTAATTACACAGTCAAGAAGCTCTACACACAATCGATCCCCTTGAGCAATTAACGCTGTTTCCCTTAAATTAAAATGAAAAAAACAATAATCCTTCTCTTTTCGAGCATAACTCTCGCCGTAGCGGCTCCCGATATTGGCGATCCCGCGCCGAATTTTTCGCTCCCAAGTTCTGTTGGAAAGACGGTTTCCTTGGAGGACTTCCAAGGTAAAATTGTCGTGCTCGAATGGGTTGACCATGGGTCCCCCTATGTGCGCCGCAAATATGTCTGGGAACAAATGCAGAAAGCCCAGCGCGCCGCTAAAAGAATGAAAAAGACAGAGGCTTTTGAAAAAAATGAAGATGCCGTGGTATGGCTAACAATCTGCTCCTCCGCGCCAAACAAGTATGGCCACATGACCCCCGATCAAATCAACTTCATCAACCGCCGGGAGAAATCCGCTGCAGACTTCTACTTGTCCGACGAGTCTGGAACTGTGGGACGATCTTACGGCGCCACAAAGACGCCAGAGATTTTCATAATAAACTCTGCTGGAAAAATCGCATACCACGGGGCTTTCGACGACGACACCCAAGAGCCTGGACCGGGTGAAAAACCCCTGCCTAATACTAAAAACTATGTCTTGGAAGCCCTTCAAGATTTGCTCTCAGTGGGGCGCGTAAAAACACCTAAAACAGAACTTTTAGGCACCGGAATCATCTACGCCGAATAAAGTTATTGGACACTTCAACCAGCTACAAAGTCAAAAAACTCTACACCCAGCCAATCCCCTTGGGCCAGTGAGAGACGG
>CALFPA010000058.1 GCA_937919825.1 uncultured Spartobacteria bacterium
AACTCTTCTGTCCGAGTGGGTTTCGGCGAGCCAAAGCGTGAGTTTGTTGCTGATGTTGGCAGTGTGTTTTCCATAGTCTATTCGAGTGCAAAGATGAGTGTTGGGACGCGATAAGCTTTCTTGAAAATATCTAATTCGCGCTCCAACCGCTTCGCCTGGGCGATGTTGCTCCCGAGAAGCTTGGCAACGGGTTCGGATGGAACGACGATTATCGCGGATTTGATGGCGTTGTTAAGATAAAGGGTTTGCAATTTGATTAGATCAGCATACATCCGTGCCATGTTGCCGGTCTGCAGACATAAACCGACGTTACCTTTGATGGATGTCACCTTAATGTTTGACCCTTGCGCCACGGCAATTTCCCCAGACCAACCAGAAATCTTAAGCCGTTCGATAATTGCTTTTCGGAGCTTGGTGGCGGCTCCCTTGGCAGGCTTGACAGTCACCACTCCAATTGCCGACTCCAGCTCCTTACGAATGGCCTCAGGAACTGTCTCGCATCCTAAGCAATGGCTGTGTAATGAATGCTTCATAAGTGTTCTCCATTCTTAAAACCCTCGGGCGGCTGTGAAAGCTTACTTTGAGTGTGATCGTATAGTGGCTTGTCGTGTGGTCTGTAGATTGCATTACCTTCGATTGCCGCCTGAATCCGTTGCCTGCCAACCTCTGCGTATTCCTCATTGAGTTCACACCCCCAGAAACGGCGGCTGTGAATCGCGCAAGCAACCCCAGCTGAAGCAACGCCTGCGAACGGATCAAAAACCAAGTCGTCCAAGTTTGTAAGTGCAAGAAGAAGCCTTTCAATGAGGCCGACAGGGAACTGGCACGGATGTAGAGTCTTCTCCACATGATTGCTCTTTACGTTTGGGATGCTCCAGACATCCTCAGGGTTCTTGCCCAGCGGATTGCCGGAAAACTGCCCTACCTTCGGCCCCTTAAAATGCTTTTTTCCGGGATACTTCGCCGGCGTGCGCACTGCATCCAAATTGAATGTGTAGGTGTCTTTATTCGACTCGGTCTTCGTATACCACATGACTACCTCGTAGCGGCCGGAAAACCGCTTCTGCGTGTGTAAACCGTGCCCAAACTGCCAGACGATTCGGTTTCTTAGCTGAAGCTTATGCTTCTTGAAAATTGGAGCGAACTCGATGTCGAGCGGGAATATCTGATTATCATCAACAAAGTTACCTACCTGCCAACAGATACTTCCACCCTTCTTAAGACGAGGGATCAGCTCATTGATGATGCGTTTCTGCCAATCCAGATACTTCTGAAGCCCGACCCGTGTTTCGTATTCCTTCCCAATATTGTAAGGAGGTGAGGTGACGATCATGTCGAACAAAGGTTCGACCGGCAACGCCTTGAGGAACGCCTCGACATCGCCCATCCATAGTGCGTATTCATGATTTGTCAACGCAGTCGCATTTACACCCCTGCCAGGCTTGAGCAGGTGAGCTTGAGTGAAATGAATAGGGTTAGCCATGGGTATTGTCACAATTTGGTTCATTTCTTGGCGAACTTCCTTTTTAATTCAATAAAGGAGAAGAAACGTAGGATGTCGGTGACATACGGATCGCGGGCGTCGATGCCGGCTCCGGTGACTTGCATGTGGCAGATGCGTTTGCTTCTATTATTTTGTCTCATCATACTTCTGGAAAGCAGTTTGATTCGGAATTTGTGTTCCATCCCATAATTTTCCGCTTTCTAAGGATGCGATCATTTTTCGATTTTCTGCGAGCCATTCATCGATAGGAATTTCTATATAGGATGAAACACAGAAGATTCTATCCCGGGGACTAGCGGCTGCGGCAAGCCGTTGGATCGACTTGAGCATGTCCAGCGCTTCGTTGATTCGACCAACCATGGCCAAGGGGATGTGCATGGCCTGCTCATGATTGAGTCGGGCAGTAATCGATTGCCCTTCGACGGGTTCACGATCCTCAAAAAGCTTTATGATCTTATGATATTCGGTCGCCGGGATTTCGATTCCCAAGCGACGGCGGGCTTCCGCCAAATTGAACGAATAAACCAGCGTTGTGAGCGTTTTTTCAGATTCCTTTTCAAGGGCGACCAGTTTTTCAAAGGCGTTTTGGGCAATGGAATATTTGCCAACGGCCATGGCGAACTCGCCAATTTTAAAGAGAATCGGCTTTCGGAATTTAACATCCGATTCTTCAATGGCTTCAAGGCGCTTGAGAGCAATCTCTATGGCATCGTCGAGGCGGTTTTTTCCTTGAAGAAACCCTATTAGCTCAAAGAAGGGGGCATCATAGTAGGGATCGATCTCGACAGAGCGGCGGAGGTTTTTTTCGAACTCCTCAATTTTTTCCGAGGTGCGGCATGACTGGGCGATGGCATGGTAACTCTCGGCGCGGTTGCCGTATTCTAGGCAAAGTGCCTGGGCTGCTTCTTGTGCGCGCTTCTCATCGAGTTCTTTCACGGCCAAGTCCAATTCGCGAAGCAGGAAATCCAGCCCGTTCGAATTGTATTCGGTGATTTTCTCCCGGAGGCGGTTATATTCCCATGTCACACGATTTTCCGCATCGCTGTCATCGATCTCCCAAACGAGGATTTCTTCTTTGAGGGGAATGCGCGGATCGTAGTGAATCTGGCAGTGGGGTTTCGTGCCGAGTTCCTTTTCCGCCAATTTGAAGCGTTCTTGAAGCAGCCCCTTTTTTTCCTTGAAAATCGGCGGCACGGGTGTGGCCACGGTCAAAATCTGCGGCGGGCGGGTATTTTTCGGGTTGCGAAGCGCCTTGGCGACTCCGGCGACGCCGTGGATGTTTTGATCGTTCAGCGCGTAGAGGAGCACAACGAGCTGGGGCAGGTGCAGGGTGCAAATGCCGCCGACCTCGGTGAGGCCGGTGCGGGAGTCGATGAGCACATAGTCGGGCTGGTAGGTTTGCTCGATGGCTGCTTTCCAATTCTCCACGAAGCGTTCGCCTTCATGGCGCTCGTAGAGGGCGGTCCAATCGATGGCGGCACGATCGCGATTGTAGGCGGCGTCTTTCTTTCCACAGCCCATGAGCCAGAGATTGCCGCGCAGATGGACGCCTGCGGGCCGGCATTCCTGGACGAAGCGGGTGATGTCGGGAGCGCGGTTCGTTTGAATATACTCGGTGACATATTCGACCACGCCGGGATGGCCCTTGGCACAGCCCAAACCTTCGAAGGAATCGAGCCCGGGGGCTTCTAGATCGAAATCGATCACCAGAACGCGGCGACCTTCTTTCGCCATGAGGGCGGCGACATTTGTGAGCGCCATCGTGCGGCCGACGCCGCCTTTGTATGAATAGAAGGTTACCCAGAAAGTATTCATGCGACTTCAGCGGTGCAAAAGGCCATGGCGGGGTTGAAGCGGGAGGGGGCGGCTGCTGGAACGGCTTCGGAACTGAACGGTCCCACTCGGCCTCGACTATGAGGGAACCGCTCGGGAAGCTCTTTTTCCCAATGTTCATCCAACTGGGGAAAGAAGCGCCCGGGATTTCTTTGGCCTGCCGTCCATTCCTTGACCCATTCGGGCATGTTCCGGTGGTGGGCGACGATAGAGAGCAGAATGGAGAGGGATTTAGAAGGGCGCTGGGCTCCGCGCCGCCAGCGGTAGATGGTTTTTGCTCCAAGTCCGAGCAGTTCGCAAAGTTCGTCCTCTTTCAAACCGGTCATTCCGACCAACTCGACGACTTGATCGGGCGTGAGGGAGCCGAGGCTTTTGACGAGTTCGGCTTCGATGGCTGCGCGCGATTCGGCGGGGAATACAGCCTCGCTGCATGTGTCGCAAATTCGGGCGGAAAGGTGCTTGACGATAAGTTGGCGACCGTCACCGAGGTCTTGGGAGAAATCCTGGAAGCCTTCGTGAAGCGTGCCCTCGAAGCAGAGGGGGCAAGTGTTTTCAGGTAGTTGATCCATGGTGTCGTTCATCGCGGTAGCGGGGTGGTGGGTGTGTGGCGGTGGAGCGTGGAGACGATCAGGATTCTCCGGTCGAGATTGAGGCAGGCGTAGATGTCGCGGTCCGCAGCGAGGGGAAGTTCAAGATTCAAGTGCATGATGGCTTCAGGGAGCAAAATGGCGGTGCCGTCCTTCCATTTCCGGTAAATCGCGCGGCCCGAATCGAAATGGTGCACGAGACGCTCGATAATGTATTTTTCGGTGGGACCGTCCGGTCGGGTGCAGTAGCGCAAGGATGGGCCGCTGAATTCCACATGCCCAAGCTTGAGCCAGGCGAGGGCTTTTTCGCGAACGGCAGCTGGTGTGATCGGCGGCAGACTCATGGAAGCAAAAGCGTCTTGAAACCTCTACCGGAATCACAAGTTTCTTTGAAATCACGATCGAAAGGTAGATCAATTGATCTCTGAGTCAAAAGAAAAATTTTGGAGTTTAGATTTATAGGATCAATTGATCCCAAGCTTCCGCTGTTTGATTTCATGATTTCTCCGCCTCGTAGTTGCCAAGCACAGGCTCGCTGGGGCGAGTGATGATGGATTTTGAATGATGAATTTCGCATTCATTCGGAGTTATCCTTTTCAAGGTCTT
>CALFPA010000059.1 GCA_937919825.1 uncultured Spartobacteria bacterium
GCGTTGGCTCAGGCGTTGGCTCAGGCGTTGGCTCAGGCGTTGGCTCAGGCGTTGGGGCGGGTTTGGCTAATGCGATTTCGAGAGGTTGCTGGTTTGGGGATAGGTTTGTTTCTGCCTCCAGAGAGGGGGGGGCGGGTTTGAAGTTTTCGGTGAAAATCGGGGGGGTTGGGGTGGGTTGAGCGGGGGTTCTGGTGTAGGGGCTTAGGGTGGGTTCTTCTTCGGGGAGGCCGAGATCGCGCATCAAATCGGCGGTGTTGTCTTCGGCGACCTCTTCGGGAATTTCGAGGATGTCTGGATGGGTGGCGCTATCGAGGAGTTCGTTTCCAACGGGGTCAAGGTTCATCTCGGGCAGGGGGGTATCAAAATCGATTCTCTGGATTTCATCCAAAAGCTCGCTGGCGGCGGTTTTCTTTTTTTTCTTTGCTACGCGGTGGTAGCGGGGGTCACTCCATTGGCCCAGGAAGCGGCTGGGATCATGAAAGAGCGGAGGCACTTTTTCCGGAGTGTATCGGCGGGGATCACTGATCGCGCGGCGCAAGGTGTCCCCGGAAACGCGAAGTGGAGAGCCGGCATCGGTTTTGCTAAGGGATTTCCCGAGGAACGGCACGATTCGCGCCGCGAGACCCTTGAAGGGATTTTTCAAATTCACCTTGGGGTTTTCCGCGCGGAATTTTTGAACGGCGTAAAAACTGCTGCCGGTGAGGACATCGCTCAGATTGTAGCGACTGGGGGGGACGCTTCCGCGGGAGGCAGTTCCTGAGATGGGGCTGTATTGTCGTGGGGGGAGGCTGTCGAGAAGCGCTGGAAAATCCAAGCCGGACGAGTCATTTCCTTGCTGGGCGAGGTGATGATAGAGGTCGTCGATTCGTCCCGCGTAGGGGCGAAGAAATATCCCGTCAGTGGCGAGGTTCCCACCGACATCGGCGAGGTAAATTCGGTTCGCGAGATCGACCGTGGCGGCGCTGGCCGGGTTGGCTTGGAATTTTTGCCGTTGGTCCTCAAGAGCGGAGGCTGAAGCGGAGGGCAAGGGAACAATCCATGTCGGCAAATCGCGATCGAGGGCGATAGGACGGGCGTCCATCCCGATCAAGGAGTCGATATTTCGAAAATTTCCGCCGACGAGTTGAGATCCATTAAATACCAAGAAATCAGCCGGGGGAAAACGGCTGGCCATGGCGTTTTGGCGGTCGAGATCGGGGTTTTGAATCAGAAAAACCCGAGCCAATTCCTCGAGGCCTGAGGAGTCCAGCCCCGCAGGAAGAAGTCTATTGAACCGCGAGAGGAGAACAATCGAGAGTGCGGCGCGAGTGGTTTGGTCTCGTTCCGCCGGGGCGAGGTTTCGGGCGCTATCGGCCAAAGCCACGGCAGTTTTTTCAAGCGACTGGGGGGATATCGGGGAGGAGGAATTGCTTTCGGAGGCGACGCTGGCCAGCGAGGAAGTCAACAGAATCAGCGCGGCACAGAGGGTGCGGCGCATGATTCTCAATAGTTGCACTGAAGCGTGATTTTCTCCCCGCACCGGCAAGTGACGATGATGTGGCCCACGCGACCTTCGGCATCGGGGACGACTTCCACTTGAGGTTCCCGGGTGTTGGCATCTTCGGAGAGCGGGGAACAAAGACCTGCGGCGTGTTCGCGAGATGCGGAGTCTTGGGATGGGGATTCATCGAGAGACAGACTCGAGGAAATGGGCGGCAAGTTGGATGGGAGTGAGATGCTTGGGCCGTTACTGCGGGTTGAGGCCACTGCGGGACGGCCTTGGAGAAAATCCTTCATCGTTTTGCGGGAAAATTAATTCGTGGCAGGTTTGGGGCTCGAATCAGGCGGCAGGCTCGGGGATGGAGCTGGCTTGGGGAATTGCGTGAGAGAGAGGCTCAACGTCATGCGATTGTTGTCTTCGGAATCCGCCGGGACATTCGGCAGGGGTTCGGTATCTCCCAAGCCCGAGACGCGCTGGGTTTTGGAAGGTTCCATGGCGTAGTATTCCATGGTTCGACGCACGGCATTTGAGCGGTCGGTGCTGAGTTCCCACGGGGTGTAGTTTTTATTCAGCCCCAGATCGAGTCCGGAAGCGGTGTGGCCTTCGAGGAAAACCTTGAAGTTGTATCGTTCCACCAACCAAGCCAAGTTTTGGAAGACTTGGGTGCCCCACTCGGTAAGTTCGGTGGTGTTGTTTTTAAAGAGCGGTTTCTTGGCTCGGTTGTAGATATTCATCCTCAAACCGTCCGAGGTGACCTGGATATCGAGGGGCTCCTTTTCTTCGTCTTGGACATTCAAAAGGCGAACAAAATCCCGCGCGATGGCTTTGAGGAAACTCTGGTTCTCACGGGTTAAATAATCCTGCATGCTAGAGTCCTTCTGAGTAGCCTTCACTTGGGCATCCATCATGCCAGCGGTTTGCGATGGGGTCTTTTTCTTTTCCGCATCGGATGCGTAGCCGGGGTCCTTGAAATAGAGGGCGACTTGAGCCATCACCTCGGGCTTTTCCTCAGCGACAAGGACCCAGAGCACGATGAACAAGGCCATCATGGAGGTTACAAAGTCAGCATAGGCGACCTTCCATGCTCCTCCGTGGTGTTCGTCTTTCTTTTTAGCCATGGCTGAGAACTAGGATCCGGTGCCGAGGCCTTTGCACATTTCCTCGATTTCGTCGGATGTCGGTTGGAAGGCAGGATCGACCATGCGGCGGCCGACTTCGACAGCCATCATGGGGGCCATGCCGCCGGTGAAGCCGATGACGGCTTTCATGATCACGGCGAAATACTGAAGTTCGTAGGCGTTGTTCAGTTTGATACGGGCTCCGAGTGGATTGATGAAACCATAAGCGCCGAGCACGCCGAGGAAAGTTCCCACGAGTGCGGCGGCCACTTTTTTACCGACAGCGGCCGCACCGGCGTCGATTGCGGCCATTGTGTTGATGATGCCCATCACCGCCGCAACAATGCCGATGCCGGGCAGCGAGTCGCCGACCAGTTGGAGGAGGTGAACCGGGTGACCGAAATCATCGGCCTTCGCCTCAAGATCGGCTTCGAGCATAGAGGCAAGTTGCTCGGGTTTGAGCCGGCCGTCGATGATTGGCTTCAAGCTATTGGTGAGAAACTCCACGCGTTCCTTGTCATTAAGGAACGATGGGTATTTCGACATGATCGGGCTGTCTTTCGGAACCATGATGTCGTCTTCGATCGCGATCAAGCCTCCACGGCGGGCCTTGGTGAACAATTCGTAGAGGAGTTTTAAAACATCCGAGTAGTCCGAGTTCGGGACGACCTGGGTTTTTAGCGCCAGTTTGATCTTGTGGACGGTGTGCTTGAGAAGGGCGACCGGGGCGGCGATGACCATGAGTCCGATCGAAACACCAGCGATGATGAGGTATTCGGGCCATGGGAAAAGGAGCATGATTTTTCCACCGGCGCCGATGAAGCCGACTAGAGTGGCGCCTAGAACGATGATGTATCCAATAATGAGAATCATGGGTGTGGGTGTGGTTTGTTTTTAGTTGAGAGTCGAGGCTATTTGTTGGAGGCGGTGCGGATGTAGTTTTTGAGGCTGAGCACGGCTTGGGTGTGGATTTGGCAAATGCGGGATTCGGTGACTCCGAAAACCTTCGCAATCTCAGCGAGGCGGAGATTTTCGAAGTAATACATCGCCAAAATTTTTCTCTGCATTTCGGGGAGTTGTTGAAGGCGGTCGACGACGAGTTTGATAAGCTCGTTCTTCATCGCCAGATCGCTGGCGGATGGTTGTTTCTCGTCGGGCACGACATCGTGCATATTCGAGTCGTCTTCCTCGCCGGCGACGGCATCGAGTTCGACATAGCTGAGCGGACGAAGCTCATCAAGCATGGCGGAGTATTCCTCGCTGGAGACCCCGAGTTCCGAGGCGACCTCGGCTTCGGTGGCAGGGCGGCCCTCTCTTTGCTCGATGCCGGCGATGATCTCGGTGACTTTTTTGGCCTTCACACGAAGCGAGCGGCTCAACCAATCCAGACGCCGCAACTCGTCCAGCACGGCTCCACGAATGCGCATCGTGGCATAACTCGCAAAAGTCACCCCCAAAGTGGGGTCGAACCGGCGGAGCGCATGAATCAAGCCCATCAAACCCACGCTGTAGAGGTCCTCGACATCGACGGTAGGAGGCAAACTGGCCCGCATGCGGTCCACGACAGAACGCACGAGAGGCATGTGGTTTTTGAGATTTTGCTCCTCAGTGAGCGTTTCGCCATAGGCACGCCATGCGGCGGACATTTTTCGAGAATCCGCTTGGGGGGGCTTCATAGGTGGATCGGCGACTTCGGACATGGGTTAAGCGGCAGGCTTGGGTTCGCCTTCGGGATCAGCCGAGGCGGAGTCGGCTTGAGTCTGAGCGGCTTCCTTGGCGGCCAATTCCTCATCGCGGAGGCGGGTCTTTTCGGCGACGATCTGCTTGGCACAAAGCTCCGCGGCATAGCGCAATGCCCGAAATAGAAAGGCCACCAAAACGCAACCGATCGTGGCATTGAAAACCGAGTCGGCCAAATCTTTGCCAGCAAGAAAGCTCACGGCAAGCGTGAGAAGAAAGCCAATAAAGCCTCCGATGAGCGTGAAGTATTGCATGGGCGACGGGTGGGTGTGCGAATGCGGGATTTTTACAATACACAGCAATTTTTGCGCCAAATAAATTCAACTTGATAATTTTTACTCAATAAAGGCATGAGACAACTTAAAAGAGAAACAAGAATACGCATTCTTATCGTTTTTTTGAGAAATTAGACATCAGAGGAAATAAATTAACGGAGGGTTTGGCAAAAAGTGCCGCTGGAGTTTCACACATGCAGCCAGAGGGTGGCAGATGGGGTATTTCCGAAAAAGTCCGGTGGCGCTGGTTTTTTTTGGAAGGAAGCGGCCGGAGCTAGACGCAGAGCCTCCGTTGCCAAGTCATCGGCGTGCCATTCAGAAAAGTTGGTCGAAAGCAAAATCGCCGCGCCCGGGCGGGCAAGGTTCAAGGTCTCGGCAAGAAGATCGGGGAAGTCGCGCTCGATCCGGAATGTTTTGCCCGATCCTCCGCGGCCGAAAGTTGGGGGATCGAGAATGATGGCGTCAAACGCCTCCCCCCGGTTGGCGAGGCGGCGGAGGTAGGTCCGCACATCCTCGGCGACGAAGCGGTGATTCTCGAGAGGGAGATTGTTGAGTTCAAAATTTCGTCGAGCGCGTTGGAGGAAGGATTTCGAAATATCCACGCTGATGGTTTCTGCGCCAACACTGGCGGCGGTAACCGAGAAGGCACCGGTGTGGGCGAAGGTATTCAGAACGCGCTTGGGATGGAGTTCGCGGAGATAAACGCGGTTGGCGCGCTGATCGCAGAAAAGACCGGGATTGTAGCCGGATTGGAAATCGACTTCGAACTGGAGTCCGTTCTCCATCACAATCTCCCGGGTAGGGGTGGAAGGATCGCCCTCAAGCAAAACCGGGGTGTCTTTTTCGCCGGGTGATCGGACGAGTTGACGGCAAAAAATGCGCGATGGGGACCAAGTGGATTGAGCCGTCCAAGAGTGGAGTTCCGCGAGAATTTGGGTGGTTGGGATTTCTGGTCGGCGCGAGATGAGCGCGGTCGAACCGTAGCGTTCGACCCAAAATCCCGGCCCAGCGGCGAGACGGAACGCTGTGGTGGTCTCCGACTCGAAGGCTGCGGCGAGGTTTTGGTCGAGCCAGCAGGCGGCACTCATTCGGTTTTCACAGAGGGAGGAATTGGGCAATCGATCGTATCGGCCATGGCGCGGAGGAGTTCGAACTGGGTGTCGTTCACCACGCCGTCGTGCATAACCGCAGCGCCGCAGGCCGCGAGGAATTGTTTTTTAACCGAGAGTGCCGCTCCCTCCAAACGATCCAGCGCTTTGTCGAAATCCACGAGATTCACGGATGGCGCGCGCGACATGGGAAATGCCGTGGCGGATTTTCCAAGGGATTTCAAGCCGGTCTGGAAGGCCGCTTCGTGGCCTTCGGTGGTGGCTTCGTCGGCGTTGGCAAGGGCGGAGAGCAAAATCCCGGCGTCGGGGAGCAATGGAACGATGGTCTTGAATTGAACGCGGCCGCGACCGGGTTTTTCAAAAAAGGCATCGAGGTGGCGGACGAGGAGTTTTTGGAGGGTGTATTCGAAGAGGTGAATCTGGCCATCGGCCTCGACGAGTTTTTTCACGGTGGCCCGGAATGTTTGATAATCCTCGCGCGACATTCCTCGCAGGGCGGGAATCGCCAGATCGACCAGTGCGAGTTTTTGGGCGGAACTCAGCGGGCCGCAGCGCTCGATCAAATCCAAAACCTCGGAGCGCAGGGTGGGGGGGAGGTTTTGGATGGCGGAGTCCTCGCTTGCCAGCAGCAACGCATAAACCAGCGCGCAGCCGCTCTGGATGCTGTGCGATGCCTCGATCGAGGCTTCGGGCAGACTCGAGAGCATCGAGGCGGCGGCGGCCAGACTGGCATTTCCCGGAAGGGGTGGGGGTGTGGATTCGGAGAGTTCGAGGTCCGGCGCGATTTGGGCGATGCGCTCCTTGATTGGGGGGTGGGTCGCGAAGAGGTTGAACCACGACTCGGCGAGGCTGTTTCCAAAAAACATGTGACTCGCTTCCTGGGCTCGGGGATGGCGGAGACGCGAGGTGAGGTTTCCGATTTTGGCGAGGGCTCCGGCGATGCCGTGTGAGCTGCGCGTGAATTGCACGGCGGAGGCGTCGGCGAGGAATTCGCGTTGGCGGCTGACAGCGGCTTGGATGAGTTTGGAGAAGAAAACGCCAATCCATCCGACGAGATACAAAACCGCGCCGGCCCCGAGGAGTAGTGCCACGATCGAGCCGCTATTTTTGTTGTCGCTGGAGCGGCTTCTGGGCGAAGAGGCGGCGACGCGCACGAGGACTCCGCCGAGGACGGCTAGGAATAGGATTCCATTCAGTAGCCCCATCAACCGGATGTTGAGCCGCATGTCGCCATTGAGGATGTGGCTGAACTCGTGAGCGACCACGCCTTGCAACTCATCGCGGGTAAGATTTTCAATGCAACCGCGAGTGACGCCGATCGCTGCATCGGTCGTTCCCCAGCCTGCGGCGAAGGCGTTGATCGAGTCCTCTTCGAGAATGTAAACGGAGGGAACAGGAACTCCGGAGGCGAGGGACATTTCCTCCACCACATTTCGCAGGCGGCGTTCGGACGGATCGATGGTGGAGGGATCAACGGGCGATCCGCCGAGCATTTCGGCAACGGCTTTTCCGCCTTTCGCGAGCTGGACGATTTTCACCAAACTCCCGATGCCGACCGAGACCACGACGCCAGTGGCGGTAACCCCGAGAAGTTGCCAGTCATCGTAGGCTTGGCCGAAAATCGCGCAGAATCCGAAATGCAGCGCGGCAATGATCCCAAGAACCGCGAGCAGGAAATAAACCACGAGCCACTTGGTGCGGCGTCGGGCGAGCTCCTGTTTTTGAAAAAAATCCATGCGCCGTGTCAGGTCACAGGCGGCTTGGTGGGCTTGGAGCCAAGGTCAGCGCGACCAGTCGAGCGCGCCTTTTTTAATCGCGTAGACATAGCCGAAGAGCAGGATCAAAACAAAGCTCAGCATGCTCCAGAGGATGACGGTGCCGGATTCCGCGATGAAATCCTGAAAGATGACCGCCCATGGATACATGAAAACGATTTCGATATCGAAAAGGATAAACAGCATCGCCACGAGGTAGAATTTCACGCTGAAACGAGGCTGACCGGCCATCTCCGGAACCATCCCGCACTCGTAGACCGTGTCCTTGGTGGGATTCCGCTTGCCAGTTCGGCCGAGGACGATGTTGGCAATCATGGCCACGGTGGCGAATCCGACCGCGACGATCACATGGAGTAATACGGGCGTGTAGTCTTGAAGCATGGCCGGGAGACTAGTGGTTTGTGCTTCGCGCCGCAATTTGTAAAATCTGCCCCATGAGCCTTCGCATTGCCGTCATCGCGGACACCCACGGCCGCCTTCCCGAAAAAATTCTGCCCGATCTCGCGAAGGCCGATGAAATTTGGCATCTCGGGGATTTTTGCGATTTGAAATGCTTGAGCGCCTGTCTCGCGATCGGGCGTCCATTTTACGCCGTGCTGGGCAATAACGACCACGGACTCGACCTTCCCGAGAAGCTCACCCTCGAGCAACACGGCAGGAATTTTTGCCTGATCCACATACCGCCGCGCCACCTGCCAGCGTGTGATTTTTTACTTCACGGCCACACCCATGTGCCGCGTGACGAGCGGGTGGGGGATTGCCGGATTCTGAGTCCGGGCTCGATTGGAAAAGCCAATAAGGGCGCTCCGGCGAGTTGGGCTTGGTTGGAGATCGGCGCTCGCGGCGTGCGGTGGAAAATCAATCTTCTTTAAGCGGAAGCCCGCCCTTGACCGCAAAAAAGATCACAATATTGTGATACTATGAAGACGGCCACCATTCGCGATTTGCGTTACGATTTTCCAAAGCTCGAGGCGTGGCTCGCCGGGGGCGAGGAGATTCTCATTACGAAACATTCCAAGCCGGTTGCGAAAATCTCGCTCCCGACAGAGGAGATTGGCGGCAATCTCCCGCCGCATCCGGATTACGCCGCACGCCGGAAGCGGATTTGGGGTGACCGAGTTTTCACGCGGGAGGAAGTCGAGGAGATGCGGGCTTTTGAAACCGGAGAACCGTGATCGCTTATCCTGACACGAGTTTTCTTTGTTCGCTCTACCGGGAGCAGGAGCATTCACCATTAGCCGACGACTATCGTGATGCCATGACCGAGCCGCTCTTTTTCACACGGCTGCTGGAATTTGAATTTCTTCAATCCATCGAGTTGCAAGTCTGGCTTCACGCGGCAGATCGGAAAAAGGGTTATCCTCGCCATGTCGCCGACCAAATGATCGCCGACTGGCAGGCTGATGTCGCGGCGGGTTTGAATCGAGTGGTTCCTTTCGATGTCGATTCCGTGCTGGGGTTGGCGTCCACCTACTCGCGGCAAAAAACAGCGAAGGGCGGTCACCGGACCCTTGATATTCTGCATGTGGCAACGGCGGTGCATCTTCGCGCCAGTGAATTTCTCACCTTCGACGGCCGTCAGCAAAAAATCGCCCGGCACGCGGGGCTGAAGGTTCCTTTCTAAAAATAGCCGTCAGCTTTAGAGTAAATCGGGACGGCGTTTTTTTGTCGCCTCCAGAGCGGCCTCACGGCGCCATTTTTCGATTGCCGCGTGGTTGCCGCCGAGCAAAACCTCGGGAACCTTCCAGTCTTTGTAGTCGGCTGGCCGCGTGTAGTGCGGGTGGTCGAGAATCCCATCCGCAAAAGAATCCTGCTGCGCGGAGTCGTCGTCGCCAAGCACTCCTGGGATCAGGCGAACCACGGCGTCGGTCACGACCAGCGCGGGCAGAACGCCGCTGGTGAGCACATAGTCTCCGATGGAAATTTCGTCGTCCACCAAGTGGTCGGCGACGCGTTGGTCAATGCCTTCGTAGTGACCGCACAGGAGAATCAAATCCTTTTCCAGAGCGAGTTCTCGGGCGATGGAGTCGGAAAATTTCCGCCCCTGCGGAGTCATCAAAATCACCTTCGATTCCGGCGAACGAATCTGTGTCAGCGCCAGATCGATGGGTTCGATTTTCATGACCATTCCCGGCCCGCCGCCGTAGGGAGCGTCATCCACCGTGCGATGGCGGTCATTCGTCCAATCGCGCAAATCCACCGCCTCGAGCTGAGCGAGGTTTTTCTCCTGCGCCCGCTTGAGAATGCTCTCGGAAAGCACGCAGCGGCACACTTCGGGGAAGATGGTGAGGATTTGGATTTTCAATCAGACCTGCTTTAATCTCCGCCAGTGCCCAAGTCCAGAAACAGCAAAAAAACCTCGAGCCCTTTGCGGGATGGCAAGCCGCTCGCCCGTGAAAGCCGCCACAAACGGCATGTGCTGCTGGTTTCTCTTTTTAAAATCGGCTTCGTCACCTTCCTGCTCTGGTCGTTGGTGGCTGGAGTTTACTACCTCTGGGCGCTGCAACTTGACCTCCGCCGCATCCACGAGATGAACGAGCGCTCGGTCGTTTATGACTACAAGGGCGAATACTACTCGCGGCTCGCCGGCGAGAACCGCGAGGTCGTGCCGTTCGACAAAGTCTCCAATCATTTCATCAACGCCCTCATCAGCCGCGAGGACACGCGATTCTACAGCCACCATGGCGTCGACCCAATCGGTGTCGCCCGCGCCGTCGTTCGCAACCTGATGCTCGGCGGATTCCGCGAGGGCGCCAGCACGCTCACCCAGCAACTCGCCCGCAACAGCTTTCCGCTTGGTGGAAAAAACCTCCACCGCAAGATCATCGAAGCCGCTCTGGCATTCCGCATCGAAACCGAGTTGACCAAAGAGGAAATCCTCGAGGCCTATGTGAATCGAATCTACTTCGGCTCGGGAACCTATGGCGTCGAGGCGGCGAGCCAGATTTATTTTGGGAAGCCGGCTTCGAAATTGAACCTCCAAGAGTCTGCGACGCTCGCGGGGCTGATCCGAAGCCCGAACCGCTTTTCTCCTCTCAACAACCCCGATGGCTCGATCCGCGAGCGCAACACCGTTCTCGGCCGTATGCTCGACCTCGGCTTCGCCACTCAATCCGAGTATGACGAAGCCGCCGCCAGCCCGCTCGTCGCCATGCCGCGAACCAAAACCTCGCCGGAGGACAACTGGGCGATGGATGCCATTCTTCGCGAACTCGAACTCGTCCTCGACGACGGTCAGATGGATGGCGGTGGGCTGAAAATCTACACGACCATTGATGGCCCGCTCCAACGCGCCTCCGAGGATTCCGTTGCCGAGCGACTTGTTCAAGCCGAGTCCTTGCCCGGCTACCCGCACAAGCCGGCAGCGGATTTCAACGAATCCGTTCTCGATGCCGAAAAATCCGCCCCGTATTTGCAAGCGGCTGCGATTGCTTTGGAAAACCGCTCCGGTGGAATCCGCGCGATTGTCGGGGGGCGGGATTTTTCGAAGAGCAAATTTCAGCGCGCGCTTTTTGGAAAACGCCAAGCGGGCTCGGTCATCAAGTCGTTCGTTTTCGCCAGCGCCTTTGAGGCTGGACTCGCGCCGAATGAGGAAATCTCCGACGACCGCATCCAGCCTGGAGAAATTCCCCGAAAGTTTGGCTCCTACGACCCCGGAAATTCCGACGGCGAGTATCGCGGGCCTCAGCCAGCAGGCGTTGGCTTGATCGACTCACGCAATACCATGACCGTCCGCATCGGTATGCGCGCCGGGCTCGACCGCATCGCGAATATGATCCAGCGCGCGGGCATTGCCGAGGATCCCCCGAGATTTCCAGCCCTCTGCCTCGGGGCGTTCGAGACGAGCCTGAAGGACATCACCTCGGCCTACACAGTGTTCGCCACCGGCGGCGTGAAGTTGCAGCCCTACATCATCGATCGCGTTTTGGATTCCTCCGGAAATATTCTCTTCAAATCCACCCGCGGGCGGATTCCCGTCATCAATCCCGCCGCTGCTCAAATGACCGCCTCGCTCCTCGAGCAGGTCGTGACCCGTGGCACCGCCGCCCGCGCGAGCACTCTCGGCCTTGAAGGCTACGGCGCCGGCAAAACGGGAACCACAAACAACTACCTCGACGCGTGGTTTGTGGGCTTCGACAAAAACCTCACTTGCGGCGTGTGGGTGGGCTTCGACAAGCCCCGCCCGATCATGAAGGGCGGTTACGGCGGCGCGCTGGCGCTTCCGATTTGGGTCGATATCATCGAAGCCTCGAAGCACGGCTCGTAGCAAAAATTCGCTTGGGATTTCAAAAACCTTGAACCCGCGAACAGGGACGATATTTTCGCGCCCTCGCGTGAATAACAGACAGACCACTTCGCACAAGCCGACCCACGAATGCGGAGTGTTCGCGGCGTTCAATCATCCCGACGCCGCCATGCTGACCTACTACGGTCTTTTCGCCCTGCAACATCGCGGCCAGGAAAGCGCTGGCATCGTTTCGGGGGGAGGGGACAACGCCTCGTTCCGCTATCACAAAGGTATGGGGCTCGTCTCGCAGGTCTTTCAACCCGGCGATCTGGAAAAACTCCACGGCAACCGCGCTATCGGCCATGTCCGTTATTCGACCACCGGCTCGAGCAATCTCAAAAACGCCCAGCCGTTTTTCGTCGATACCGCTCGCGGCCAACTTGCGATCGCCCACAACGGAAATCTCGTCAACGCCGCCGCCCTCCGCGCTGAACTCGAAGAGCGCGGTTCCATTTTCCAAACCACTGTCGATAGCGAGATCGTCCTGCACCTCCTCGCCCAACCTCCAGGGGACGGCGGCGGGCTCGCCTCGCTGCGTCGGCTCCAAGGCGCGTTTTCGATCGTGCTCATGGGCGAAAATGAGGTGATCGGTTTCCGCGATCCCCACGGCTTCCGGCCGCTGTGCCTCGGAAAACTCGATGGCGGCTATGTGCTGGCCTCGGAGAGTTGTGCTTTCGATCTGATCCACGCGGAGTTCATTCGCGAACTCGAGCCCGGCGAGGTATTGATCATTGACCAAAATGGACTCCGCAGCGAGTGGCCCTTCCAGAAGGAACGCAAGGCGCTGTGTATCTTTGAGTATGTTTACTTTGCGAGACCCGATAGTAATATCGACGACCGCAATGTCAGCATGGCCCGTGTCCAGATGGGCCGCGAACTCGCCCGCCAGCACCCTGTTGAAGCCGATTTGGTCGTTCCGGTGCCTGATTCCGGCATTTTTGCCGCATTGGGTTTTTCCGAGGAGAGCGGCATTCCGTATTACCCAGCCTTCGTTCGCAACCACTACATCGGCCGCACTTTCATCCAGCCGACTCAGATGATCCGCGACTTCAATGTCCGCGTGAAGCTGAACCTCATCCGCTCTGCTGTAGAGGGCAAGCGCATCGTCGTGGTGGATGACTCGATCGTCCGTGGCACCACCGCCCGCTCGCGTGTCGTCAACCTCCGCGAGAACGGCGCGACCGAGGTTCACATGCGCATCAGTTGCCCACCGCACAAGCATGCGTGCTACTACGGCATCGATTTTCCCGATCCCCAAAAGCTCATCGCGAATCAATGCACCGCCGCCGAGATCTGCAAATACCTCGGCGCCGACTCAATCGGCTACCTCAGCGCCGAGGGCATGGTTCGCGCCACTGGGCGACCCGCCAATGAGTTTTGCCTCGCCTGTTTCAATGGCGACTACCCCGTTCCCTACGACGAAAAATTCGACAAACTCGTCATGGAGCAGCGACGCACCAAGGCCCGCCTGCTCGAAGACACCACCGACCGATTATTTTGAAAAAGCCAAAAAAAGCCTACGCCGCCGCCGGGGTTGATGTGGACCTCGGCAACCAAGTCAAAAAAGGAATCCACGCCCTCGTCAGCGCCACCCACGGCCCCGAGGTTTTGGGCAAAATCGGAGGTTTCGGCGGGCTGTTCCGCCCCGACTTCCGGGGAATGAAAGACCCCGTGCTCGTCTCCAGCGTGGACGGCGTCGGCACCAAGCTCAAAATCGCCTTTGCCACGAACCGCCACGATACCATCGGGCAGGATCTCGTGAATCATTGCATCAACGACATCGCCGTCATCGGCGCGCGCCCGCTTTTCTTCCTCGACTACATCGGCGGTGAAAAACTCGACCCCGTCGTTTTTAAGCAAATCCTCAAAGGCTTCGCCAAAGCCTGCCAAGAGGGAGGTTGCGCCCTCATCGGCGGAGAAACCGCCCAAATGCCCGGCATGTATCAAAAAGGCGAATACGATGTCGCCGGCACCATCGTCGGCGTCGTGGACCGCCCCAAACTCCTCGACGGCTCCAAAGTCCGCCCCGGTGATGTCATCATCGGTCTCCGGGGCAATGGCCTCCACACCAATGGCTATTCGCTCGCCCGCAAGGTGCTCCTCGAAAAAATGCGCCTCCCGTTAGACAAGCCCGCCCCCGGCATGAAACTCCCCCTCGGCCGCGAATTGCTGAAAGTCCACCCGAATTACCAACCCCTCATGGCCTCCCTCCCGGCAGGCAGCCTCCACGGCGCCGCCCACATCACCGGCGGCGGGTTGCTCGACAACCTCCCGCGCGTCCTCCCGAAAAATTGCCGCGCCGCCATCCGCAAAGACTCCTGGCAAGTCCCCGAAATCTTCCGCCTCATCCAAAAAGGCGGCAAAATCCCCGAAGACGAGATGTATCAAGTCTTCAACATGGGCATCGGCATGACCCTCATCGTCCCTCGCGCCAAATCCAAAGAAATCCTCGCCCAAACCAAAGGCCTCCTCATCGGAGAAATCACCAAAGGCCCCGGCGATGTCACCATCGCCTAGGTTGGATTGGGGATTTTCCCTACGCACAGCAAATTTTTTCCCTAATGGGGTAAATCACCTAGCGCATCGGCAAAAAATTCCCGCCCTTTAGGAGAAAATGCAGATTTGACCACAGAGGACACAGAGTGCACAGAGGGGGGTATGAAGATCTGCTTCCTCTGTATCTTAGCAAGAATCTACCTTGCATATAATAAATTAAGAGTATTGATCAATTTTCCTCTCGTCTTTAAAAGAATATGCTACTGCGGTTCACCACTCTTCAATAGCGGTCTTTTACCAAAAAACGCCACCCGGATATTTCCAAACTATTCCCCCTCTGTGCTTTCTGTGTCCTCTGCGGTCAATCCTTTCCAATATTTTCCCCTCAGCAATCCAAGTTGGCACGCACCTTGCTCTACACTATTCGCAGTGAAACCTGACCCAGGATAGGGTCACAACCCAAATATATCATTATGATCTCGATCAATGTTAACCCCGCAGCCAGCGGTGCAGGCCTCAACCTCGGAAAAGCCAACGAGGCCCTACAAAAGAGTCTCTCCCGACTCTCCAGTGGACGCCGTATCGTCACCTCCAGCGACGACGCCGGCGGCCTCGCCGTCTCCATGAAAATGGCAGCCGCTCTCAAGCGCACCGAAGCTACTGCTATCAACCTCCGCAACATGGTTTCTTTCTTGGATACACAAGATGGAGCCTTCAAGGTTGCCGATAAAGTGGTTAGCCGCATGTCGGAACTTGCTGCTCTCTCTCGCGATGTGTCTAAAAACTCGGGAGATATTGAGAATTACGACAAGGAATTTTCTAACCTCAAGTTGCAAATGATGAGCTTGGCAACAGAGAAGTTCAATGGTGTGGCACTATTCGATGCATCCACAGAAGTTGGCAATGTTTTTAGTGTCCCTACGGTCGAAGATGGGTCGCAAACTACCTCTGTTACCCAAGCCGGACTCGCATCCGATCCTATGATATTAATGATGAACGAGGGATTTCATACATTTGAGATTGAAGGAAATAAGTTTATAGCACCATTTAGTTCAGACCTTACCGCATCGACCGGCTTCACGGCTTATCAAATTCCTGGTGGTGTCCTGTCCCCTGTTGAGTTAACGGGAACTTTTGATACCACTGGAACGCCTTCTTTGACTGTCCAAGTTACAGGTATTATGACTGTTGAAGGGACCCCTCCAATTCCATCCCAGTCTACGATAACATCTACCGGTGGTAGCGTTGCTATTTCAAGAGCTTCAACTGCTGTTCTTGATGCCACAGATATCGATGATTTTGTCCAAATTGAAAATTCTAGTGGCCAAACAGTCCGGAATACAACCCTAAACTATTCAAATTCTGACGAATATGCATTCCTCACTCAAGAGGCTCTTCAGCAGCTCGCCGATATGCGAGCACAAAACGGTGCAGAAATGAGTCGTATCAACTTTGCTCAAGATCTCTTGAACATCAACGCTGTCAACCTTGAAGCCGCGAACAGCCGCATCATGGATGTGGATGTCGCTGCCGAGAGCAGTCAACTCGCCCGCTTCCAGATTCTGCAGCAAGCCGGCACGGCGATGCTCGCCCAAGCGAACACTAGCCAGCAAAGCCTCGTCCGCCTGCTCCAAGGCTAATTAAAGCAAAAATCAAACTCAAAACCTGGAAGCCCGCCACCCGGCGGGCTTCTTGTTTTAGTTTAGAGGACGAGAAAATGGGGCGAAAAATGGTGAATGGGTCCGACCAACATATTCACATATTCCACATGGCTTCTGGTGTGCATTTGGTATTTTGATCCGATTTTCCTCGTTGCAGTCCGAAATTTACAATAATCGCTAGGAGCGCCAACGTCCTCGTTGGCATCGATGATCCAACTCCCGCCGAGGCGGACCTCAGCGTTCCCATTTTGGAAAAAATGACTTTGTTTGTTGCGGGCGTGCTTGAAACATTGTCCGCGGGTGATGAACGAGGCCAATGGCGGAGAGGAATTCGATGATGCTGGCACGGTTCTTGCTTGGGTTGTTGGAAATGAACACTCTTGCCGCCCTCGACCACTACAATTCGCTCTGCGATGAACTGGATAGCTTCATGCATGAGGAAAATTCCCAACTTCGCTTTCAACCGGCGGATGGGAATCAGTTATTGGATCGCAAGCGGGGGATTCTTGAGAAGTTGGAGGGCGCTTTGCAGATGCTTCGGGTGGCGGGTCCCGTTCGGACGGCGGAGCATTCGGCGTCTTGCGAGATCCGCAAGCGGGTGATGGCTAAAATCCTGAAACTTCTTCTACTCAGCCGCGAGAGCGAGCAGTTGCTTTTGAAACACTCGGTGATGACGGCGCCTCGCATGGAGCAACCTAAAGCCACTCCGGCACGGCTCGCGACTACTTATAAGACTCGGAAAACTCCGGCGAAGGGCACTTCGCAAGCGGAAGGTTCCTGGGTCGTTTGGTAAATCCCGCGCCCTTGCGGTGTCGGAGGTTTGTGGTTTAATCCGGGAGTTCCATGGCTCAAAAATCGCTTCCGATCACTCCTGGTCAAAAATACAAATTTGTCGTCAAGTCGGCTGAAGAGGCCGCGGCGATCATTCGCGACAAGCTCGGAGAAATGGCGCAGGTCATTTCGGTCCGTCAGGTCGAGGGGGAGGGGTTGGCTCGTTTCCTGAAATCCCCGAAGCTCGAAATCATCGCACAGGTCCCGGTGGCTCCCGCCGAAAACACCGAGGAAAAAGTTTCCTCCAAGGCCCCGGCTGATTCTGCCGACTCGGGCGAGGAATCGGAATCTCCCCAACGCCGCAAAGCGGGGCGTTCCCGCAAGCCTCGTGTGGCGTCACCATCTGCGGAGCCGCGCCGAGAGGAGACCGATTATGTTTCCGAGACTTTGGTTCGCGCGATGTTCAACAATCTCCCCACGGGCAGGCTGTGGACGATTTTGTCCAAGGCGGGCATTCCGACGGAATTCCTTGCCCAGATCGGCGAGCAACCCGAAACCCGCGGCCTGAATGACCAACCGCTCCAGACGGCGATTTCTCGTTTTGCCTTGTTGATGCGCGACCGGGCGCCGGGCCGTTCCCTTTCGCTTTCGAACCGCGTGGTCTTCTTTGGTTCCCCAGGCTCGGGATCGACCACCGCGCTTTGCAAACAGCTATCCTCCGATGTTTTTCTGCACGGTCGTCAAGCTTGTGTGATGAAGCTCGATTCCGACGAACCGAATTCGAGCGAGGGTTTGGCGATGTTCTGCGAGGCGCTGGGCGTTCCACTCCTTCGCACAACGGCGGAACTCCGCAAAATCCCCGAAGAGGCGGCGGTGTATTTTGACATGCCTGGCATGGTCCTGACGGGAAAAAATATCCGCCACATCCAGAAAATTTTCGATGAGCTCGGCATTTCGTCCCGCGTGTTGGTGGTAAATGCCGCCTACGAGCGCCAACTCATCCAAGAGGCCTACACCCGCGCCAGTGCCATCGGAGCGACCCATGTCGTCTTTACGCATGTTGACGAGATTCCGCGTTGCGGCAAACTTTGGGAGTTCGTGCTCGATGACGGTCTGGTGCCGCTCTTTGCCAGCACGGGCCAAAACATCGCCAGCGATTTCGACCGCCATATCATTGACTTACTGGTGCGGAGAACGCTCACCGCCGGTGACGAGTAAAGGGAAGGGAAGCGGCATGATTTCAAAAATATCTCGAGTATCACTTTGCGCGCTGGGAGCTCTTCTCGCTCTTGTCGGATGCGAAGATCCGCCCCAAATCATCGGGCCAAAAATCGAAACGCTGCCCTCGTCACCCACTCCGCCTCAGGTTCTGAATATTGGTGTGTATTTGCCTTTGCAGGGCGAGATGGCTGCGAGTGGCGACTCGATGCTGAATGGCCTGATCATTGCTGCCGAGCAGGCGAATGCCTCCGGCGGAGTCCTCGATCGGCCGGTGCGGCTCGTCGTGCGTGATACAAAATCCCAGCCCGATCGCGTGGCAAAAGCCGTCACCGACCTCATCACGGAGGATAATGTTTCCTGCATAATAGGCGGCCTCACAGGTAGCGGATCCGAGGCCACGGCCATCGCGGCAGATTATGGAGTGCCTCTCCTTGCGCCGGGTTCCACGATGCCGGGGGTTCCATCCAGCGAGCCTTGGACGATTCGTTTGTGCTACACGGATTTTCTTTCTGGCCGTGTGATGGCGAAATTCGCCCGCTCTCTCGATGCCACCCGCGCGGTCGTTCTCTATGACCCCGGGAGCGATTATGCCAAGGCGCTGGCGCTGGCATTTGGAAAAGCCTTCAAGTCGAAAAGGAGCAATGAAATTGTTGGCGAGCCTTTTCAGACCGGCACGACTGACTTCAGCGAGCACATCCAGGAGATTCAAAAGATCAGGCCCGATGTCGTTTTCCTGCCAGCCGATGCGCGTCTTGCCGCGGCGATCGTGGTTCAAGCCCGGGCTGCTGGGCTCGAGACCCCATTCCTCGGCACCGCCACTTGGGATACCGAAGAATTCCTGAATGACGCCGGCGAGGCCTCGAGGAATTGCTACATGCCGGGTCGTTATGCCCATGCCCCGAGTGCGGAGACCGAATCGGCCCGCGCCTTTTTGTCAGGCTACTTGGAGAAATACAAAAAATCCCCGACCACCATGGCGGCTCTCGGATACGACTCGCTGCGTGTCTTTCTGGATGCCTACAAGAAAACCCAAGGCCAAGGCGGCGAGCCGCTGCGTGTGGCGCTCATGGAAACGATGAATTTCGAGGGTGCCACAGGTCCGATTACCTTCGAGCCCGCGCTGGCGATCTCCAAGGCGGTTCCGATCTTGAAAGTCAAAGACGGCGACTTTGCGTTTGTCGAAACCCTCGTTCCTTAGAAGGGCTCTTTTTCCTTGGAGGGATGGGCTTGGGTTTTTAGAGTCACCGGCCTTATGAAACCCGCCATTCGCGTAGCCGTCACCGGTGCAGCCGGTCAAATCTCCTATTCTCTTCTTCCCCGCATTGCCTCTGGTGCCATGTTCGGCCCCGATCAACCGGTCATCCTCCAACTTCTTGAAGTGCCTGTCGAAAAAGCCATGAAAGCCCTCGAGGGCGTGGCGATGGAACTCGACGACTGCGCTTTCCCGCTCTTGCAAGGCATGGTGCTCGCCGACGATGCGAAGGTTGGTTTCAAAGATGCCAACTGGTGCCTACTCGTCGGAGCCAAGCCCCGCGGCCCCGGCATGGAGCGCGCCGACCTCCTCAAGGACAACGGCAAAATTTTCACCACCCAAGGCCGCATCATTGATGAAGTCGCTGCCGAGAACGCCCGCGTCGCCGTGGTGGGAAATCCCGCCAACACAAATTGCATGATTGCCGCCAGCATGGCCCGCCGCCTCACGCCGGATCGTTTCACCGCGATGGTCCGCCTCGACCAAAATCGCGCCCAGACCATGCTCGCCAAAAAAACCGGCGTCGCGACCACTGAGGTCTCGGAGATTTTCATTTTCGGAAACCACAGCCCGACGATGTTTCCGGCTTTCAGCCACGCCAAAATCCAAGGCCAGTCCGCCGAGAAATTGGTCAACGACCGCGCCTGGCTCGAAGGGGAATTCTGCGAGAAAGTCGGCAAGCGTGGTGCGGCGATCATCGCTGCCCGTGGCGCATCATCGGCCACTTCCGCTGCGAACGCCCTCATCGACCATGTCCGCGATCTCGTGACACCTGGCAAAATCCACTCTGTCGCCGTGAAGTCTGAAGGCCGCTACGGATTTGATCCGAATGTCTGGGCCGGAATGCCGGTCAAGACCACTTCTCCTGGTGCCTTTGAAGTCATCACGGGCATCGAGATGGATGACTTCGCGAAGTCGAAAATCGCCGCGACGAACAAAGAACTCGTCGAGGAGCGCTCCTTCGTTGCCGAAATGCTCGGCTGAGGAAACTCCCCGCTACATTTCCTTCTCAAGCCGCTCGCCGAGCCACTGCTTGATCATGCTCTGGTAATTGAGATACCGGGAGCGGGCGAGCCGTTTGATTCGGGCGAGCATCTTGGGATCGAAGCGCAGCGTTACCGTCATCGACTCGCGGTTGTCGGTTTTTAACACCGAGGAATTCATCAGCCGCGGGTCGAGGCTCGTTTCGCTCCAAAACTCGCGCTCGAGTTCGGGCGTCTCGAAGTGGGGGATATCCCGCCAGGTTTTAATCACACGCATCGGTTAGATCGAAGCCTCCTGGGTTTTGCGTTCGAGAAACACAATCTCCTCCTCCGTGGCAGGCCTTGAAAAAATGACTCGGTGGCTTTTGCCATCTGTCCAGAAAACGGAAAACAGTGCCTTGCCCGCGACGGATCGCCCCAGGCAAAAATAGCGAGCCTCCCGGCCAGGCTCCAACTCGGTGTCTGGAAAAATCCTCAGGCTGAAAGGATCTTCGAACGACTCCTCGATCTCGCCGGAGGAAAGTTCATGCGGTTCGGGAAAGCCGCCTGACCAGTCGAACTCCATCAGGCGATCGGCGCGGGTTGGATCAATTCGATTTCGTAGCCCTCGGGCGCATCGATGAAGCCTATCACCGAGCCCTTCGAGGTTTTCGTCGGACCATCGCTGAGCGGATAACCCAGAGCGGCGGAGTGTTTGGCGAAAGCCTCGATGTCATCCACCTCGAAAGCCAGATGCGTGAGATCCGGGCCGACCACCACCGGCCCACTGCCGTCATATTTGCAAATCTCAATCTCCTGCTCGGTCCCCGGGGCTTGGAAGAAGACCAACTCGGAGCCTCGTCCGCTTTTGCTGCGGCGGGTTTCTTGAAGGCCTAGGACATCGCGGTAGAAGGCCACGGTTTTGTCGAGGTCGCTGACACGATAGCGGGTGTGGAGAAGTCGTTTGATCATGGGTTTGCGGAGGGAGTTTATCCCTGTTTGAAATTCCCCCCGCAAGCCCCGATCGGTCCGGTCTTCTACAAACCACTCGGGTAAGTTTCCTCCACCTCGCCAGCCTCCCAAGCGACCGTGCGCTCGAGCGGTTCGACCGCACGCGTTTCATCGATATGGAAAATGCCGTCGAATTGCTCCGGCAGGGAGGCGGCGAAGTAGTGGCTCTGCCGCTCCGTCTCCGGATGGTAAACGACCCCAATCGCCCGCTCGAGTCGCATGGGTCGGAGATGCTCGGCCACGGAGGAATGCTCGTGGAAATCCAACCAGAAATTCCCAAGGCCCGTTTGGTGCATGAGCATTTCGTAGCTTCTGGAAATCGCCGGGCGGATCGCTTTGTGTTCGGCGGGTCCGTCCCATTCGGAGGCGGCGGTGACGGTTCCCGTAAAGGTGGTGAAACCGATCAGGACGGCTTCTTCACCGAAATGCTCACGACAAAGTTGCCCGATATTGAATTCGCCATGGCGACCCATCTGAGTCGCCAGCGCATTTCCTACATGGGAATTATGGGCCCAGACGACCACTCGCGAGTTTTCACGGGTGCGATTGATATGGGTCATGAGGGCTAGGAGGGTATCCATCATGTGCCGGTCGCGGAGGTTCCAAGACTTCACATCACCCCGCAGCATCGTGCGGTAGTAATTCTCCGCATTGGCAACGACGGTGGCATTCTGCTCGGCTTGAAAAAAATCATCCGCCGCCTCTTCGCCATCAAGTTGCAGGTAGGAGCCTTTTTTTCGGCGAAGCTCGGCGAGTGCCGATACGACTTCCTCCTCACAGCTTTGGGCGACGCCCGCACCGGTGAAAAGTCCGTAGCGCCTCGAGTCTCCCCCGAAATGCTCGAAGCAGGAATATCGCTTCGAGAAACTATGTGCGGTGGCGGGGTCATGCTTTTGAAGATACTCGAGCACCTCCCTGATTGATTCGTGCAAGCTGTAGAGATCGAGCCCGTGGAATCCCACCTTGGCCCGGGCATTGGTGAGCGAATCGTTGTGATCGCGAAGCCACCCGACGAAATCCAATACATCGGAATTTCGCCACATCCATTGGGGAAACCTTTTGAAGCCCCCCAGCGCATCGATCGCCGATTCGTCCGTCCCCATTCCTCGCGCAAATCGGTTCACCCGCCAGGAATCCGGCCAGTCCGCCTCGACCGCCACGGCGTGGAATCCGAGCTCCGTAATCAGCCGCTTGGTGATCTCTGAGCGGATGGAATAAAACTCATGCGTTCCGTGGGTGGATTCCCCGATCAGAACGAGTCGAGCATTTCGGCATCGCTCAAGGAGGGCGTCGTAATCTGCCGATCCTCCAGTGAGGGGCTGCGCCGCGTGGCGAATAGCTTGGATTTCCTCGTTCATAGGGCTCCCACTGGCTCGATTTTCGCTCCCATTTGAACGAGTTCGTAGATCGTATCGTCGTCCATTTGGGCGAAATCCTCGTAGAATTGCCCAACACCGTAGAAATCCGGCGGCAGGACCACGGCGATAAATTCATCCACCAAAGGTTCGATTTCCCATTTTGCCGAAGGCGGTGCGGCAGGAGTGGCCACGATGATTTTTTTCACATGCTGGGCACGGAGAAGTTGAATCGCCACCCGCATGGTGGATCCCGTCGCAATCCCGTCGTCGATGAGAATCACAATCCGACCTTCGACTTGAATCGGGGGCCTGTTTCCTCGGTAAAGTGCCTCGCGGCGCATGAGTTCCAGCGCCTCGCGCCGCTCCACATCCTCGAGCGTCTCGGGAAGGATACGGAGGCTTTCGATCACACTTCGGTTTAAGAACCGCACCCCGCCGCTGGCGATCGCTCCCATGGCGAGTTCCTCGTGATTGGGCACGCCGAGTTTCCGAACGATCAAGACATCAAGCGGAAGACCCAGTTCCTGTGCCACTTCGTAGGCTACTGGCACTCCTCCTCGAGGCAGGGCAAGGATGACGGCATTCGGGTGGTTTGTGTATTTGGAGAGTTTGTCGGCGAGAATTCGGCCGGCATCTTTTCGGTCTTTGAATCGAGCATTCATGCGTGGTGGATAGCGGGTTGTGTGAGGGTTTCGCTGGATTGGGAGAGATGAACTTCGAACCAACGGGCGGCGAGATTGGCAACTTTTTCCAAGGCGCCCGGCTCTTCGAAAAGGTGGGTCGCCCCGGGAATGATCGCCATTTTGCGGATGCAGGTGAGGTGTTCGTAGGCGTCGCGGTTGAGTTGGAGAACGGCTTCGTCCTGCTCGCCGACAATCAGCAGGGTGGGGGACTCCACTTCCGAGAGATGTTCGTAAACCAAGTCAGGCCGCCCGCCTCGAGAGACGACGGCCCCGACCTCATCACCCAGAATGGCCGCGGCCCAGAGAGCCGCCGCGCCGCCGGTGCTGGCACCAAAGAAACCAATCTTCGAGTGGTTCGATCGCGGATGGCTGCGCACCCAATGAGTCGCCGCAACCAGTCGGTCGGTGAGAAAATCAATATCGAAGCGGTAGCAGCCATCGGCCAAATCATCGGATTCCTCATCATTGGTGAGGAGGTCCAGCAACACCGTTCCGAGCCCCACCTCGACGAGTTTTGAAGCGACAAATTGGTTCCGCTTGCTGTGTCGACTGCTCCCGCTCCCATGCGCGAAGAGAACGATCCCTTCCGCCTCGGCGGGCATCACCCAAGTGGCTTCGAGTTCCTTGGAGTCGACTGGAATTTGAATGATTCCCGAAAAGCCATTCTCGGCTTCGTGCAGGCGCGTTGGTTTTTTTGAAAGAAGTTTGACCATGGTGGAGTTTGTTTTTGCGGACTCGGCAAACTGCGCTCGAATCCGTGCGGCAGGGAACTCCAAGGCGCGCCTGGCCTCAATGGGGTGATCCCCTTGGCGCAGCCAAAAAAATCAGCGGTTCAGCGCGAAATTCACCGGCACCTCGACACTGCCGGCCGTGGGAATGCCAGCGACGGTGCGGGGTTGGAAACGCCAGGATTTGACGGCGCGCAGGGCCGATTGGTCGAGGACTCCGTAGCCCGAGCTTTTGGCGATGGAGGTGGAGATCGGGCGGCCCTCGGCGGAAACTTCCACCCGCACGAGCACACGGCCCTCCCAGCCATTCCGGCGGGCGATTTCGGGGTAACTCGGCGGAGTGTTTTGAATCACCACCGGCTTCGGGACATTCACGGCTGCTTCTGGCTTGGGCTTCTGAACACGCGGCTCGGGTTTCGGCGTGGGCTTTGGCGTCGGAGTGGGAGTTGCTATTGGCGTCGGCTCCGGAGTTGGCTGGGCGACTTCGGGGCTTTCCTTGGCAGTAACGATTTCCTCGGGAGTGGGCTCTGGCGTTGGCTCAGGCGGGGGAGGAGTTGGTTCAGGAGTCGGAATCGGTGTCGGCTCGGGCAAGGGTGGGGGAGGTGTTTCCTCAACGAGCAGAATCTCTGTGGTGGTGGAGGGAATCAGATCGGCGCGCGCCGGTTCGATCTTGGCGAGTCGGGCGTGAATGAACCATGCATGGACGATCGCGGAGAGGCCCAGCAAAGCGAAAAAGAGAATGGTGGAGCCGGACCTCAAGGGTTCGAGGCGGGATCGTGGACGAGGTGGAATTGGTTCGCACCAGCGCTCCGGGCCCGGCTGATGAGCTTCAGAAACACGCCGTAATCCACCGTGGTGTCACCGCGAAAATGCACGGCGGTGGTGCCGTTTTGATCGAGCGCGGCGCGCAGGGCGGTTTCAAACTCGGCGTCGGGGATGGTTTTTTCCGAGATCGAAATCCGGCCGTTTTGATCGAGCGAAACGATGACCTTGGCAGCCTCGGAAGGTGCTCCGGAGCTGGCTTTCGGCAGGGTCAGCGGAACCGCCGGGGGCACGAAGCTCGAGGTGAGCATGAAAAAAATCAGCAGCAAAAAAACGACATCGATCAACGGTGCCATGTCGATCGAGAGCGTGGGGCGTTTGGGTCGCGTGAACA
Organism: uncultured Spartobacteria bacterium; assembly: GCA_937919825.1. Taxonomy (GTDB): domain Bacteria; phylum Verrucomicrobiota; class Verrucomicrobiia; order Chthoniobacterales; family Terrimicrobiaceae; genus UBA967. The sequence goes on from CALFPA010000059.1 coordinate 25,085, forward strand.
TGGCTCAGGAAACAGTCGGGTAGTCGTCTTTCAAGCGCTGGAGCGGCTCGATCTGGAATCCTGCGACTGGGCATTCGCGACCGCAACCCGGCTGCAGGGCGTCGTCGAGCGCCGTCACGGCGAGTTCCATGCGGCGCGCGATTTTATCGGCGTGGCTCTCAAAGGCGTGGTAGGCCGCCATGCAGGGGATGGCCACAACGAGACCGAAAACCGTCGTGAGAAGTGCCTCCCAGATGCCGCCGGCGAGGTCCGAGGGTTTGGGGGCGCCGTCGATGGATTCGATTTGGGCGAAGGCCACCACCATGCCGGTGACGGTTCCAAGTAGTCCCACCAGTGGCGCGAGGTGCGAGATCGCCGCAAGAATGCGCAGGCGTTTCTCCACCCGCTCCAAAACAAGCGCGCCTTCCCGTTTCACATTGTCGACCCGCACCCGCGCGGGCCGGACGAGATTTTCCAGATAGACCTCCACCACGCGCGCCACGGGATGACGGCAAGCCCGTGCCATCACGAGGGCCTTGTCGGCGCGGCCGGCTTCGATTTCGGCCAAAACTCCCTTCAGCCAGCGGTCGGGATCGAACCCGTAGGAAAGATAAACCACCACGCGGTCCAGAATCACGGCCACGCCGAGCACGGAAAATCCCAATAGCACCCACATCAGCGAGCCGCCCTTCACCATGTAATCCATTAATGTTTCCATGAAATCAAATTGCCCGAGGTTTTGGTTTTTTTCCAGCAAGAAAACGAGACCTATTCTCATTTTAAGATTGCTAATGAGACTAGATCTCTTTAAATCCGCGCCTCGATGAAGAGGAAAAATTATCAAAAACAAATCGTTGGTTTGCTTTTCGCGGCAGGGATCTTGGCCGTGGCGCAGGCTCAGGATGCGGTTCAACGGCTTGACGAGGTGGAGGTTCGTGCCGACTACGACCGCGAGGTGGACGGTTTGTTTTTACCCGATGTGCAGGGGACGAAAATCCACGCGGGCAAGAAAACCTCGAATGTCGATCTGGAGGAAATTCCCGACATCAGCATGGACAATTACCGGCAGGTGATTTCTAAGACCCCCGGCCTCGTGCTTGCTGAGGAAAACACGCCGCTCTTGAGCATCGGCTATCGTGGCTACGACCCACACCGCACGCAGTATTTCCAAGTCCTCGAGGATGGAATCCCGATCCACGCCGACATGATTGGCTACCCCGAGGCCTACTACACCCCGCCGCTTGATGCCGTCGAGAGCGTGGAAATCGTGCGCGGCGGCGCGGCGCTGATGTATGGCCCGCAGCCAGCCGGCGCGATCAATTTTGTGATGAAAAAGCCCCCGCTCGACACGCCGTTCACCGTCCAGAGCACAAACATCATCGGAAGTTTCGACATGTATTCGAACTTCACCTCGTTCGGCGGCACGATCGGGCGGTTCGGGTATTACGGCTACTACGATCACCAGCAAACGCAGGGCTTCCGGCAGGCGAATAGCGACTTTTTCCTAAACGCTTGGGGCGGCACCTTCGCGCTCGACGCCACCGGCACCTTCCGCAGCTACCTGAACATGACGGCGTATGACGAGACCCACGGCGAGCCCGGCGGATTGACTTTGGAAAATGGCACGAACGCCGTGAATTACAACACCGACCGCGACGGCACTTCGCGTTTCCACGACCGCATGCGAGTGAGCCGCTACGCCGTTTCGCTCATCAACGAGTGGGATATTTCCGACCGCACGCTCATGACTTTCCGCACTTGGTGGGACTATTACCTGCGCTTCAGCCGACGCCAGAACGGGGGAGGATTTGGCACACTGCCGACCGGCGCCGCGGCCCAGACGAACAAGATCGAGAACCAGCAATTTTACAACTTCGGCTTCGAACCCCGCCTTAGCCACAACTGGGAATGGCTCGACAATACCCACACGCTCACCGGCGGCATGATGTTCTACTACGATTGGTCCCCGCGCACCGACCAGCAAGGCAACTCGCCAACCGCCATGACCGGCACGACGATCAACCAAAGCAACCGCGA
>CALFPA010000060.1 GCA_937919825.1 uncultured Spartobacteria bacterium
GTCGCTCTCGAAGGAGTGCATCGAGTCGAACCACTCCCACTCCGCATCCGGCGCCCCTTGGTCTGGATGTGACATGGGAATCTTCTCGCCGGGGGTGATTGCCCCCAACTCTCTCAGAGCCGGGGGTTGGACTTTTGGGGCGCAGGCATCCATCGACTGCTTGATGCTCGCCGCCAATGCGGCCCGCTCACTCTCGGGGGTGATCTTAAGGCCGGTCGCCTCGGGAGGTTTTGCATCGGCTTTTTTGGCCTCCTTGGCCGCCATGATTTCAGCAAGGGATGGCATCAGTAATCGTATTCCTCCGGTTTGATTTGAGTTGTCCCGCGAACGATGGCTCCCGCTTCTTGCCAGATGCGAAGGCCGGGGATTTGTGCGCCGGTTTTCACCACGGCACGAATCGCGGCGTTGTTCGGCTCGATGAGGCAGAGTTCCGGGCGAGCGGCATGGAGGGCGGTGATGTCCACCACCTCGAATTTCCACGAGGTTCTGGTCACGATCCCCTGGGGCTTCGGCCCCTCGGCATCGATCACGGCCAACTGGCTCGCCGCGATCTTGTCTGCTGCCTCGGCTCGGGCGGCATCGGCTGCCGCCTCGTCACCATTAGCAAGAGCTTCGGCCTGCTTGGCGTTTAACTCCGTCAAAGCCTCCGCCTGCACCCGAGCCGCTTCCTCGCGGTCATTCTCGGATTTTCGCCTGGCGGCTTCTTGGTAGGCCCCCACGATCACCGAGAGTCGCTTGGCCTCCACCTCGAGCGGGGCAAGGTAATCCTTTGCCGTGGCATCGATGCGCTTGCCGACCTCGAGGACCGGGGCCTTTACTTCCTTGCGGCTGTCCTCCACCGAGCGGGTCAGGGATTTGAGTTTCGTCAGCGCGCCGGCCGCCGCGTCGAGATCCGCCACCGAGGCAATCGCCTTGATGCGCCCGCTTGCCTCCAACGCCATGGTTCTGGCGTTGAAGGCAGCAAGCGACAGCTCGATCTGAGGGCTTGGAAGACTGCCCGAGACTATGATTTCGAGCGTGTCGCTCATGGTTAGAATTCCTCCCCTGCCCCAGCGGCGACGAGTTCCTCTTGAGCGCGCTTGAGGGCCTTGGCAAGGCGCTGGTCAGCGGCAGTCGTTCCCGCATTGGGAACCCAATTCTTATTCAGCTTCTCGATGGCGTCGGGGTCAAGGTCGCGGACCTCCAGCCCCGAGTGCTTGCCCACATGAACCTTCACGGTCGCCCAATCATCACCGGCTTGGGTGGTATCAACTGCCTCGGCCTCACGCACAGGCTCGGTCGGCTTGGCCGCCCCGCGATAGCTGGCTTCCTCGCCATTGGCCTCGCGGTCCTTCTTACGGGTAAACTTGCCCGATGGCTTGAGCGGTTCGTTCCCCTTGTAGGGGGTGCAAGCAATGATGTTTGCGTAGGTGTTGCCGTTGTCGGCGTGGTCGTGGGTAATAACGACCTGCGCGGGCTTTCCGAGGAGCGCCTCGGTGTCGAACTCGGCTTCCTCCCCTGCGGTCAAATCACGCCCAAACCATTGGCGCATGAATTTGCGGAAATTCGCTTTCTCGTTGAGGGATGGGGTAAAACCCCGGCTCCACACGCACTGACGACTGCCATCCTCCCGCGCCGGAGCGTCGGTCTCAAAGACAAGGCGAAAAACTTCGCTCTCACCGAATTTGCTGGTCTGCTTGACTAATGGAGTCACATCCACGCACACAGCGCGAAAGGTTCCCTCTTCATGCGGGTTAAAGGCCCCGCCGCCCTTTTTTGTTAGTTTCATATCACTCTTTTGTTTGTTGTTAGTTTTGCGCGTTGTGTGGGATGCGCGCCCCCCGTCACCTGCCCTCTCGGGCGATGCTG
>CALFPA010000061.1 GCA_937919825.1 uncultured Spartobacteria bacterium
GGTCTTGGTCGTTAGGAAAATCATAATACAAATAAGCCTTCCCATCGACGAACTCGGCGGTCGTCATCCACCTCGTCCGCTTTTCTGCAACCGGACCGTGGTGAACCCAATTCACCATATCGCGACTCTGCCAGGCGTGGTAGCCACCGAGGGATTTTTTCAAGCCACCGGGGGCATTGAATTGATTCGGCCATTGCGTTGTTTGGAGCGGGATATCGAATCCCTCCAACTTCGCCTCCTTGGGGGTGAAATCCTTCGCAGGCTTTTTGTTAGTATAGAGCCCGAAAATCCAATAGTCGTCAGGGCCCTTGGTTAGCAGAACCGGTGCATCGTCCAAGTTCGCGGGCGCGATTTTCGGAACCTCCTTCCAGTTGTCCCACACGGGAGATTGGGACACCACGAGCGAGCGCGGGGAGAGCTTTTGGTCGAATGCCTTAATCTTGCTGCGAATCGTGGCCGACGGGGCGGTCGGCACGGCCGCCGCATCACGGAACTCCACTCCTTCACTCCCGGGCGCGCATTCCTCCCAGTCCGCCTGGGTTTCGATGATCCATTCTTTTCCGGAGGGTGCTGCAGCATGGCAAAGAGCGGAACCAAGCAGGGCGATTGCGAGGGCAACGGACGGGGGGTTTTTCATTTGGGTTGGATGGTTAAAACATTGAGCGGATGGAACACCAAGCAGGCGAAAAAGTTTCTCACCGATTGGAAGAATTTGGATAATAGAGCACCCCAGCGTTTTCGTCTGCTCATCCTATGACAAAAAGTGGTTATTTTTTGTCCTGATCGCAGGGATGGTGTGGTGCCTGTTACTCCCCTGCCCCGTCGATTGCGGGTTCGGGAGATGACTTACCTTTGCGGGCTCGTTGTTTTGCTTGCGCTTCGATGACTCCGGGAACGGCGGTGATGGTTGGAGTGTTTTTGCGAATGGGTGTCGCTTTCAGTAATGCCGCTGTTTCCTTGAGGATGGCATACGCTTCGGGCTGAACCACTCCATTCCCATCAGGTCCGACATTCAAGAGGAGGTTGCCGCCTTTTTCGTTGATGTCCTTGAGCTTGTTGTAAATCGTTTGGGCATCCTTCCATTTGTTGTCATTCTTTTTGTAACCCCAGGACTTGTTCATCGTGTAGCAGCCTTCCCAATGCTTGGGGAACGCGTCCTTGAAGTGAGCTTGTTCCTGGGTCACAAAATCCAACTCGTAGCCATCCCGCTTCGCGACCCGGTTGTTGACGATGACATGGGGGCTGGCCTCCCGAATGGCGTTGTAGAGCTCGATGCCGTCCGGCATCGTCCACCAGTTTGCCCAATCCCCGTCGAACCAAAGCACGGCCGGATCGTATTTCTTGATCAGCTCCAGGACCTGGTTTTTTTGGTAATCGACATACTCCTGCTTCCGACTCCCCACCATGAGGGTGTGTCCCGGTGATTCCTTTTGGCCGAGTTCCGAGGGACGGTTCTGGGTCGGGTGGTTCCAGTCGATGATGCTGTAATAAATCCCAAATTTAATCCCGTGCTTGTTACAAGCTTGGCGGAGTTCCTCGAGGATGTCGCGCCCTTGGAATGGCGTGTTGGCGACATCGAAATCGGTGTATTGGCTATCCCAGAGGCAAAATCCCTCGTGGTGCTTGGCGGTGATCACCAGATAGGTCATCCCGGCCTCCTTGGCGGACCGGACAATCAAGTCGGCATCAAAATCGACAGGATGGAACGACTTGGCGAGTTGCGCGTATTCTTCGCGGTCGATTTTGCCCCTGCCCTGAATCCATTCGGAATATCCGGCAACGGGCTTGCCCTCCCACACGCCGCCGATCATGGAATAAAGACCGAAGTGGATAAACATCCCATACGGCGAGTCCACAAACCATTGCATGCGGGAGTTGTAGGATTCCAAAGACTCCTCCTTCGGCACAACTTTGGGTGCTTCTTTGGCCACTTCTTCCTTGGCGAAAGCCGCTGGGAGAACTGCCAAGAGACTGGCTGCAATGATGTTTTTCATTTTTATTTTATGTAATTTCATAGGATAGGGTTTTGATACTAAATGCTACGAGGTTTTGGATTTTTGGGTGACTTCATTTCGATGGGCCTCTGGGAGCGCGCCCGTCCTCGGGCGCACCGCCACGCGCCCTCGCGGGGCGATGGAAAAAATCCGACCGGAGGCCGCTGGAATTTCTCCGAGTCGGGCGCGGGGCGCACCCGACGGCGCCCGAGGACGGGCGCGCTCCCTGGGACCGGGCGCTACCGCGCCACTTTCCGATAGAGCAATTACTGGAAACTTCGGTCTGAATTATTCTCAATGTTTTTCATCAATAAAGGTATCGCGCCGGGCCCGTCTACTCGGGACTCAGCGCCTTCTTAGATTGTTGAGGGAATGATATCTCTGCCCAAATGGGTTTATGGTCAGACAATGGCTGCTCCAGTTCGATGATGCTTCCATCTGCAGCCTTGGCTCCAGATGCTGTGTTATACAGAATGTGATCGATAACCCCGTGGTTCTTTTGCGGATTTTGGGCGTTGTAGGTAAACAATTTGGATACATCGATTTTAAGATCCTTCCATGTGGGTCTGAAGCCCGCTCCCTCGATCGCGTTCATGGCCGCATCGCCGATCTTGTTGTTGTAATCTCCGACCACTATCACCCGCTCGGTCGTTTCGTTCGGTAAGATTTGTTTGGCCAACAGGTTGGCGTGACCGTCTTTCCCCTTCGAACCGCTGATATGCAGTGAGTAAAATGCGATTTGAACACCATGAATCTCTGTTTCGGCTCTCACAGCCGACGCAGGATTCCAGCCACGCTGAACCCGCAATTCATGCTCGGCTGTGCCTTCGAGTGGCGTCCGACTTAATATCGATTTGTATTTATCCTTGTGATTTGCCGATGAAATCTTGCCCACATAGCAGTAGTTCATCCCCAGCACCTTGCCCACTCGGGCCGTCCAGTCTCCGTCAGGAACTTCGTTAAACCCGATGATGTCCAACGCATATGGCTTCAGGAGAGCGCCAATCTGTTCTGGCGCCGCGCTTTTGCCAAACTCAACATTGTAAGCCGCAACGCGCACGGCAATGGGCTTGGCAGGGACTTCAGCCGCGAAACAATGTGTCGCGACGCACATCCCGGTAACAACAAGTAATACGATGGCTCTCATGTGGTTTCTACATTATTAAAAAGGATGCGTCTCCGGTCCCCGTGCTGCGGGTGTTTGGGATTGATGCAGTGCAGTTCCAAGTCTGCAGATGCTTTACTGAGCTTCATGTCGAGCCAGCCATGTGCATGGCCTTTCCCGAAATAGTAGCTGACGGCCGGTTGGTTAATGAGATGAAGATGGCCCAGTTGATCATGCTGCCACTCATGGGTGTGACCGTAGAAATAGGCCCTGGCGTGTTTCCGTTCGGCAAGCAGTTTCAACAGAGCGGCCCCGTCGCGCATGCCATTGATGGGACGCACGCCCCGATTGGGATAGGGGTTGAAGTGGCCTAAGATGAGGGCCGGCTTATCCGCTCGTTCGTCGAGTTGTTTGCTCAGCCAGTGCAACTGTTCCTCTCCCAGGATTCCCCTTTTTCCTGAATCCAACAGGACGAGGTTTGCGTGCGGCAACTCGATCACGCCCGCCTGAAGACCCATCTGCTCTTTCTTCAGGAACGGAAGCAATTTCCATAGGTTCTCACGCGTGTCATGATTCCCGATCGTGACATGAACGGTGATGCCCGCAGCGCGGATCGGCTCCACAAGACGGAGCAATTCTAAATACTCGCCTTCTGTCCCACTGCTGAGCGCACAGTCCCCGTTGATGATCAGGTGCGCCGGCCGGGGATTGAGTGCGATGACACTTCGGGCCGATTGGGCAAGACAATCCGCCATGTTCACCCATTCGTGCTCGTCCTCCCTGACGGGCGAACCCGGCCACCTCGTCCCCGGGTAAGCGCGATTTGGATCGTCACTAATGTGTGTATCCGCAAGCAGGGCCACCCGGTTTGGGTCCAACCCGGCCCATTCACGGTCTGCGGCGGCCCACGCGCGAGACGGCATCAAAGCAGTCCCGCCAATAGCGAGCGAGCATTTCAGGAATTGGCGCCTGGTAATCGGCGGAAGAGTGATTGGCATGTTGAGGATCTGTTCGTTGCGAGGTTAAGTAATGGGCTTCGCTACGATGTCATGGCAATGGTCACCGCATGCGTCTTTGTGCGCTATATTGGATCGGTCTATTTGCCATCCTGCTGGTTAGTTTAGTCTTGTCTGTTTATTTTCATTTCGTGACCTCGATCGCAACCGGCCCGAGCTCGGTGTCGATTGCTTTGTTGGCAGGCCTTATCCACATGCAGTGGCCGCCACCGGGTGCCATTCGCGCTTCGATCACATCCTTGCTGGTCACTTTGTCTTTTCTGATCTGGTAGCTCTCGCGATTCGTGATGTAGTGGGTATCTGCGGCGTCCTCGTAAAAAGTGACATCATAGGTCTTTCCTTTCTCCAAAAATTCCAAGGGAATTCTGACGGAACCGCCTTTCTCATTCATCACACTGCCGATGAACCATTCCTCGCCGCTTCGCCGGGCGGTGGTGATGTGTTCACCGATCTTGCTGTTGATCACCCGTGACTCATCCCATGTGACCGGCATCTCTCGGATGAACTCAAATAAGTCGGCCTTCTTCGCGTATTCCTCGGGAGCGTCAGGCAAAACAATCAAACCGCTGGATATGATCAGTGTTCGGGCTGTTTCCGAGACAACCGTCGAGTTAAAGCTGTTCTTTTCACTTGGCCCCTTCTCTCGTTCCCCCTTGTTGATGGCGTTTAGCCCATACGCTCCATTGCATTGATCGATCGGTCCCGATAACGCATTGATCATGGCCATTTTCAAAAATGCTGAAGGTGTAAACGCCTTGCGGCAATCCTGCTGCGAATGGCAGAACTCGCGTGTCACCGCATTGGGAAGCGTGCGGCTGATTCCCGTCATGGGGCAGGGGTGGTCATGAAAGT
>CALFPA010000062.1 GCA_937919825.1 uncultured Spartobacteria bacterium
ATGAAGGATGTCGCCGGCCATGGCCGCACGATTCTCTTTGTCAGCCACAATATGGCCGCAATGCGGAATCTCTGTGATCGTGTGATTTACATGCATAATGGAGCCATCGTTGCGGATGGAAAGACTGATCCGGTTGTCGAGAAATATTTGCAGGCCACACTCGTGACCGAGGCCAAATCCTCCTCCTTGACCTGCAAAGTCAAAGACCAGGACTTTCAACTCCTCACCGCCCGATTGATTGACGAGAACGGCGAGGAAAAAGATGTCTTTGAATGCGACGAGACGGTCGGCTTGGAAATGCGGGTGCTCGTTCGGAAGCCCGTCCCCGCACTCTATGGTTACCTCGCGGTTATGAATACCGAAGGAATCATTGTTCTTGAAGGTGACAGCGTGGATGCAGGCCATAACATTTTAGACGGCCTTCGGGAAGGTGAGCACACGATCAGTCTCAACATTCCCAAGCGATCCCTCGGGCCGGGCGCTTACTATGTGGTTATGGGTTTTGCCAGCCCCCAAGCGGATAAACACAGCGTTGATACACCCGAGAAACACCTATTTTTTACTTTGAATGACCACGGCACACGACGCGGAAACACACGAAACGGCTTTTTCAGCATGCTGCTTAAATGGCAAATTCTTGAGTAAACTACCCTAAAACAAACTTCGCCCCCTACCACAGGGGCGCCGAATTATTTGCTTTGTGCATCCTATTTTCATCCGTTGCGCGAAAACTTTAGCGGTGAGCGCATCTTTTTGAAATTGTATCCTGAAAAGCTCCGTTTATAGCATAGTGCCATTAAAGATGTTTGAAACTTTCTGGGTAAAAGATAACTTTGGAACTCACATCTTAGAAAATTAACATCTATTTTAATGAGATTAGTTTGGATTGATTATCTTAGAGGTATTTTAGCATTTTTTGTTATGGTATACCATTATACAGAATGGAATTCGATATATTGGCCAATGCCTTTTAATCAAATAATATCTAAAATTGGCGTTCCTGCTGTGTCTGGTTTTTATATCATAAGCGGATACAGCATTGCATATGTATATTTCAACAAAAATATTAATATTAAATTTATTTCAATATTCTTGTTTAGACGATTTATGCGATTGGCTCCGTTGCTATGGGTCGCAATTTTATTTTCTTTTTTTATGGGTTATCAGATACTCCCCCAAAAACTATTACTTAATATATCACTTTTATTTGCTTTCATTGATCATGACCAATATATTGCTACAGGATCTTGGTCAATAGGAAATGAAGTGGTGTTTTATTTCTTATTCCCTTTATTTATGCTGTTTAAATCGCCTTTAAAATCAAAAGTATGGTGTTTGGTCATTTTTGCCATAAGTTTTATATTTGCGGTCTGGGCAGCGCTTGACTGGATTCCTGAATCTAGTAATAAATTGGTTTTATGGAGCAGATACATCCACCCAGCAAATCAATTCTGGCTTTTTGCAGCTGGTGTAATAATATGCCTTTTTCGAAACTGCATTTTTACAAACACAAAATTAGGTATTATCGCAGTTTTCTTCAGTTTAATATTTTTAATTATCCAATTATTTGATTTTGGGGATCCTTTTTCGGGGGTTGATCGTATCTCCTCATGCCTTCTTTTGGTAGGAGTGGTGTGGGCGCTGGGATTATTGTCCTATAGTTTGCCTGCATTTGCTGCACGCCCCCTCCACTGTCTGGGTGCATGGAGCTATTCAATTTATCTTTTGCATCCTGCTGCTAACTATTTTACAAACTATATTAATATGAAATTTCTTCACACCAACCCGGCATTTGTGGCTCTCTTTCTTGCTATGCCATCTACAATTGTAATTTCTGCCCTGACTTTTAATTTTATTGAAAAACCTGCTATAATGTTTTCTAAAAAACTTATATTAAAAAGTTAATTCTAAATTTGAACCTTCGAGTTGCATTGAAGTCTTGTAGGTATTCATTCGTTTGTTCGTGATATCAGTTTCGGGTTTATAGCTATGCAAAGGCTGAAAGCCAAAATTCGCGCTTGGATACAAAAGCTGAGGCGCACTTTTTTCCGTGTATTTTTCAACGAATACCACAAAAGCCTGTCTGGCAAGGAAGGGCAGCAACGGATTTCCACCATTTACCACTGGTTAAGGGACAATGCCCATGAAAATGAAGTCCGAAGAATCAAAGAGACCATGGATATCCACCCAACGGTTCGTTGGGGTCTAGACACGCTGTTTTATGGAGAAGGGACTATCTCGATTGGAGCAGATACCTACTTGGGACGGCACTGCTTCGTTGTGGCTCATCCGAAGGGCACGAAAATCACCATCGGCGCGCATTGTGCGATCAGTCACAATATCCACATTCGCACACAGAAGCACAGGCATGAGTTTCATCTCAAGGATGAAAGAGCGATGCCCTCTCTCGGCGATGATATCATTATTGGCGATTATGTGTGGATCGGGGCGAATGTCTTCATTTGCGATGGCGTAACGATTGGAGAAAATAGCATTATCGGGGCAAACAGTGTCGTCACGCATGATATTCCGCCCAATTCCGTTTGCGGTGGGATTCCAGCCAAGGTTCTCTGGAGCAAACACAAATACAGAAGCCAGGCTCAAGGCGGCGAAAACTCCACCTCGGAAAAACCTTGAATCCTTCTTTGCATTCGCTTCAGCATAAATTTTAAAATGCCTAAAAACTCCTACGAGCGACTCGGGCCAATCGCGGTTTTGGGCACCGGCTCCATCGGTTCGCGGCACATGAATGTTTTGCGCGAGCTTGGCGTGGGAGTTATTCCCGTGCCCCTGCGAGAGACACGGCGCGCCGAGCTAAATAAAGACGGTTGGAACAGCTCCGAAAGCTTACAGGCAGCTAAGGAGATGGGGGCCAGTGCAGTGATTATTGCCACCGATACTGGAAGGCATTTGGGGGACATCGAGCAAGCTTTGGACCTTGGACTTCATGTGCTGGTTGAGAAACCGATGACTCCCTCGGCCCCAGACGCGCTTCATCTTCCTGGCTATGCTGTGCAACGGGAGAGAAATCTTTTTGTCGGGTGTTGCCTCCGATTTGATCCAGGTTTGAATTACATTCGGGATAATTTGTCTCCCTTTGGAGAAATTCACTCCGTTCGGATCGAATGCGGTTCCTTTTTGCCGGAATGGCGTCCAGACCGCGACCATCGCCTTGGCTACAGCGCACGCTCCGAGGAAGGCGGAGTCCTTAGGGATTTGATTCACGAGGTGGATTATGCGATTTGGCTGTTCGGTTTTCCGGAATGGGTTTTCGGCACGCTTTCGAATTTCTCCCGCATCGGTGTGAACAGCGAAGAGATGGCGGAGGGAGTCTGGCCCTCTGGTTCGGGTTGCTCGGTCTCGCTCTCCTTGGACTATCTCACCCGCCATCCCCGGCGTCGGATTTCTGTTTCCGGTAGCCGTGGGAGCTGCGATTACTGCTTAATTTCGCGACATCTCACTATTCGCGTGGTTGGAGAAGAGACGCGGGAAATCACTTTCCCGCGTCAAGACAATGACCTCTACTTGCATCAAACTTCAGAATTCCTCGAAGCCATTTCCGGCCATTCAGCCTCAAGGTTGGCCACTGCCGAAGACGGGCTGAATGCTTTGATTGTCTGCGATGCCTGGCGCAAGAGTTCGGCCAGCGGTTCTCGCGAATACACCTCTCTACCATGAAACCACTTCTTGCAGTCATTCCGGCACGCGGAGGTTCCAAAGGCCTTCCCGGAAAAAATATACGCCCTATTGCCGGACTCCCGCTCATCGCCCATAGCATCCGCTGTGCTGCGTTGTCACCCGAGGTGGACCGTTGCGTTGTTTCCACCGACTGCGAGGAAATCGCCAGTGTAGCCCGGCAGCATGGCGGTTGCGTTCCATTTCTGCGACCTGCTGAATTGGCCCAGGACGATACACCTATGATTCCGGTGCTGCAGCACGCCTTGCGCGAGATGGAACAACGCGATGCGCAGCGCTACGAGACGATTCTGCTGCTTGATCCCACAAGCCCCGGGCGCCTGCCAGTGGATATAGCCCAGGCGCTGGAAATGCTTCATGAGGATTCCAATTGCGTGGGCGTTATAGGTGTCTCCGAGCCCCACTTCAACCCCCGCTGGACTTGTGTCGAGGAGCGAGGCGGCTACGCAGCCCTTGCTTTTGCCGACTCCGGCAGCTACACACGCCGACAGGATGTGCCGCCGGTCTATCGGGTAAACGCCACCCTATATTTGTGGCGCAGAGATTACTTGCTTTCAGCCGAACCCTCTTGGCTCGCCTCTCGCCCGCCATGTCGCTTGCTGGTCGTGCCGGAAATGCGGGCCATTCACATTGATTCCGAGGAAGACTTTCGCATGGCGGAAATTTTCATTCGTGAGGGCCTAGTTCAATTACCTTGGTTGCAGGAAAAAAAATGAAAACGATTCAGGAAATGATGTCGCTTTCGGGTCGCGTGGCGGTGATTACCGGCGGGGCGGGCCGACTCGGCAGCGCCTTTGGAGATACCCTTGCCGAACTCGGTGCCACGGTTCTCCTCTTTGACATTGCCGGCGAACGCGCCACGTCGCGTGCCGCGGAACTCCACGCCCGTTTTGGAATGCCGGCCTTTGGATATGCCGTGGATATTACTTCCGAGGAGCAAGTCACCGATTCCATCCGGGATGCTGTGGAGAAACACGGGCGAATCGATATTTTGGTCAATAATGCCGCCTACGCGCCAGCAGGCTTGCCTGCAGATGGTTTTGAACTCGCTGATCAGAGTCTTGCCAACTGGGATGCGCAAACTGGCGTCCTCGTGAGAAGCACTTTCTTGATGACTCGGGCCAGTGCCGCCCCTCTCTCGGCCTCCGCTACCGGATCTGTGATCAATATCGCCTCCATTTACGGTCTCGTCGGGCCTGTGCCCTCTTTATATGAAAATACGGAAATGCAAAATCCTGCCTATTATGCAGCTGCCAAGGGAGGGGTCGTCCAACTCACCCGCTATTTTTCCACTCTGCTCGCTCCACGGATTCGGGTGAACTGCATTGCTCCCGGTGGCATTCGCACCAATCAACCGGCAGAGTTCCAAGAGCGCTACAATGCCCGCACACCATTAGGGCGTATGGCCAATCCGGAGGATGTCAAAGGTGCACTCGCCTATCTGGCTACCGATCTTTCCGCATATGTCACGGGACAAATTTTCAGCGTCGATGGAGGGTGGACCGCATGGTGAAGACATTTCAGATTGGTCGTCGCAGAATAGGTCCTGGGCACCCTTGTTTTGTCATCGCAGAGGCTGGGGTCAACCACAACGGCGATTTGAATCTCGCTCGACAGCTGGTTAAGACCGCGGCAGAGGCTGGGGCGGATGCAGTCAAGTTTCAAACTTTCGTTGCCGATCGTTTAGTGACTTCCGATGCACCGCAGGCGGAATACCAGCAACGCAATACAGGTGTCATGGAGTCCCAGCACGCGATGCTTCAGCGGTTGGAATTGTCCGAGGATGCCCACCGCGAATTACAGGCACTTTGCTCCGAACTGGGAATTCTTTTTTTATCAACCCCTTTTGATGAAGAATGCGCAGATTTCCTTTCCGACCTAGGAATCTCCGCTTTTAAAATCCCTTCTGGGGAAATCACCAACACTCCATTCATTCGACATGTCGCTCGCAAAGGCGTGCCTCTGATCATCTCGACTGGCATGGCCACTCTGGCTGAGATTCGCGATGCTGTGGATACTGTCCGCGACACCGGCAACGAGAATTTTGCTCTTTTGCAATGCGTCAGCGCTTATCCCTCAGCGCCTGAGGATACAAATTTGCGCGCCATGCAAACTCTTGCTGATGCTTTCCATGTTCCAGTGGGGTATTCCGACCACTCCGAGGGGCTCGAAATCACTTTTGCGGCCATTGCCTTGGGTGCCTGCATTATTGAGAAGCATTTCACGCTGGATCGCTCCTTGCCTGGTCCCGACCACAAAGCCTCCCTCGAGCCAGCCGAATTGGCAGCCATGGTTGCAGGCATTCGCAAG
>CALFPA010000063.1 GCA_937919825.1 uncultured Spartobacteria bacterium
GCGAGCGCGGAGATTGCTTTTGTTCGAAGGTCTTGATCTTGCTGCGAATCGTGGCCGATGGGGCGGTCGGCACTGCCATCGCATCACGGAACTCGACACCTTCACTCGCCGGCGCGCATTCCTCCCAATCCGCTTGGCTTTCGATGATCCACTCCTTGGCGGAGGGCATTGTAGCGTCTTTGGATGCCCTTGGGGCGTCAACCGCATGGCAAAAGGCGGAGCCAAGAACGGTGAGAGCGATGGCGAAGGTTGGGATTTTTTTCATTTGGTTTTGGAAATGGGAATTGGGGAACTCTGAGGGGAGTGAATGTGTATTTATCGATGTCGCGCGCGGCGTGGGCGGGAATGGACAAAGCGAAGGCGAGCAGGAACAGCGTGCGTTTGATCATGGTTGTTTGACGGAGTGGAGATGAGTGAAGGAAACCGAGAATAAGAAGGTCATGGATCGAGCCTGATTTTTTCTGAATTCAACACCCGCACCGGGCCCAGCAGCCCGGATTCCATCAAGGGAGCATCCGGCTCGTTCTGGTAGAAGGGATAGAAGCACCAGGCGACCCGCTTGTCCTTTGGCAGTTGGGCGTCCTTGATCAGGCGGTTTTTCCAAACATTGGTGACTTCGACACGCACCTTGTTCGCGCCCGGTTTGACCGCGTCGGTGATGTCGATGCGGTAGGGCGGCTTCCACAGGATGCCGAGGGGTTGGTCATTCACAGCGACCTCGGCGATGTGCTTCACCTCGCCCAGATCCAGATAGACCCGCTGGCCTTTTTCGAGGCGGTCCTGGCTGATGTTGATCCCTTTTTCATAAGCCGCCGTGCCGGAGAAATACTTGATCCCTTCCTCCGGGCGTTCGGTCCACGAGATGAGTTTATCGAACACCTGCGGACCCTCGGGAGCGCCCCGCTCTTTTTGGAAGGTGACCGTCCAGCCCTGCGGCACGGTTTCCGGAGCGGGAAGATCGGTGACTTTCGCCTGCGCTGTTTTTCCTTCGGCCGATTCCGCAGCGTAATTTCCATTTTCCCAGACCGTGAAGTCATGCCCGTTGCCGTCGAGAACCACAGGCTGTCCGTCCTTGCTGAGTTTGGTAATCGCGTTTTCCGAAGCTCCCTTGCGGAAGACAACGAAGCGGGAGTCGTATGGGGCCAACTTCAACCGGAGCGTGGTAGAGGTGCCATCGTCGTTGTAATGCACGAGGCGGGTGCGCTCGCCGGTCGCGGGATCCCAGAGTTCGGGGGCTTTGCCGCTCACGCGGAAACGCAAGGTTGCTACTTCGGGTTCACCCGACTGGCTGGCGATGAAGTAGGCGTCCCCATCCTCGAGTTTGCGGTGGATGTAACGGATTTGTTTTTTCGAGAGGGCAAAATCATCCGCGATCTTTGCTTGTTCCTCCGCGGTCTCCTGACCCGGGAGGGTGGCGGTGAAATCGGGCGGCAGACCGTCCTGCGCCAGGATTTGCTCGAAGGTCTTGCCGGTGATCACGCGGCCTTGGCCAACCTTGCGCTCGCCGGGCCCGGAACCTTCGGGCCAGAGCTTGGCAGCCAATTCCTTGATTTGCGCATCGGAGTCGGGGAACCCGTTGAGCGATGGCGAGCGCGAGGGGCGGGGGCCGATGACGGTGGCGCCGGCGTTGACCAATTCGTAGACTTTTTCCAATGCCGCCGGTGTGTAGCGGGCGTGCTCGGGCAGAACGAGGTAGGCGTAGCGCATGCCGCTGGGCAAAGCGACCAAGCCGTCCTCCACCGCCATGCGGTCCAGAATTTCCCGGTTGCAGACATCGTAATCGTAGCCCTCGGGGAGGACCGGCTGCATCTTCTGGCGGGGATCCATGGCACCCGGAGCGAAATACCAGGCGCTCCCCGGCACATCCTCGCCATAGTAGTAGCAGGCATCCGCGAAGAATCGCCCCTGCCGGAGCATGAACTGGCAGCGCCGGAGGTAGGTGATCCAATCCCTCGCCTGATCCCACCAAGTCAGACTGCGCTGCATATGCAGACCGAACTGACCCAGCGTCATGCCGGGCACTCGGTCATCCGGTTGGTGCGCGTAGCAGTGGAAAACGATTTCATTCATCCCCTTGCAGAATTGGCGGTCGCCCACCGGCTTGAGACTGAAGGGATATTGGGTAAAGCCGTCGTGATGCCCAAACGAGGTGAACGCCTCGCACGAGATGATTTCCTTGCCATAGACATGGCCAGCCACCGCCGCCTCCTTGGTGTTGTCCTGGGCCCCCGTCCATTGCGGAAAGCGCGGGTCTTTTTTGGGTCCAAGCCAGAACTCACCCTGTGGAATGTCCATCTGACCCAGCAGTTGAATCTGGTCGGATTGGATGGGAATGCCGATGCCTGGTGCCTCGGCTGAAAGCTTCAAGCCGTAGGGGGCAATATACTCCCGGAAGGCCCCGAAGAAATTGAACGCAATCAAGTCGCCGATTGTGCGGCGGTAATCCCACAGAAAGCGTTCGGTCTGATCCGGGCTGCCGACAAACCGGCCGGTCAGCGCGGGGAGCCACTGGCGCATGTCGTAGCCACGCCGCTCTTGGAATTCCTCCGGAAACTTCGGCGTCCATGTCTGGCAGTTGGCTTCCCAGCTGTCGATATTCATCTCCTTCAAAACCTTGCCGGTGAGCGGCCCCAGGCGCTCGAAGATCTTTTTCACCACGCCCTGCTCCATGTGGAATTTGACTGCTTCCGCACTCATCTTGTCGATTTCCAGTCCCGTATTGTGCTTCGATGAAGGGTGGATTTCGTTCCCGTTGGACGTGTGGCCAAAGCGCAGGATCGTCCACTTCCCCTCGGGCAGCGTGTAATCGAGCATGCCGTCCGGTTTAAGATGGGATGTGAGGTCGAGGATCTGATCGGCCTTGATGATCTGGTCCTCCGGGACCACCTGCCGAGTGGGATCAGAGACAGGCGGCTGGGTGCGCTGGCGTGCGGCTTTGGTGTGAATGTCGTTCAGTCGTGAGGAAAGGAAATTCACTTCGTAGAGCTTCATCCCGACATTGGGATTGGGGGCCGGAAGCTCGATTTTGACAAAGCGCGCGGTGCGCTCGGGAAAGCCTTCGATCAATTCCTCGCGCGCGGGATCGAAGTGTATGTGCCAGCGTTTCAACACGCCCAACTGCTGCCATTGCTGGCCATCCTCACTGGCAAAAATTTTGACCAACCTCATCACGCTGTCTTCCCAGACCTGCATGCTGAGAGAGCGGACGGAAACGGGCTCGGGAAACTCGAAAATGAGGGAGCGGCTCTTCTCATCCGCTTTCCAGTTTGGAAGCTCCACGAAGGTCTCGGGGTTGCCGTCGATGGCCGCCGACCAATCGATGCCCGCAAGATCCGAGGTGACCTTGACCTGCAGGGAATCCAGCGATTCCGCTTCGCCCGGCAACGTCGGGTAGGCCAACACGGCCACGTCGCGGTAGAATCCGCGATTTTTCGGGGGCTGGGGCAGTTGGATCGGTTCCTTGTTGCCGCCATCGACAAATTTTTGGCGCCAGACGATGTCCTGCATCGACAGTTCCGCTGGAATCCAGGGTCCCCCTGCGACCCAACCCACGCAGCTTCCGAAGCTCAACTCCAACCCGAGACGATCGCATTCCTTCGCGGCATGCTCGACTTTTTCATACCATTGTGGCGTGCCAAAGACATCATCACCGAAGGTTTCCGGAGGGCCCCCTTGGGGCAGGTTCACCATGTGGGCACCTTTGTAGCCGAGTTTTTTCATGGCCTCGAGATCCTTGGTGATGCCATCGAGCGAAATATTATCATTCAGCCAATGCCACCAGGTCCGCGGACCATATTGCGGCGCGGGATCGGCAAATCCTTGCTCGAGAGTGGTCGAATCCTTAACCGCCGGGGCGTCTTTGCAATGCCCACTCCCAACCAAGCCAAGCACGATGAATGCCGAAAGGAATGAGGGGGACCAAAAGGGGATGTGGCGTTTCATGCCACGCAATCTACATTTCAGCCCGCTGAATTAAAATACACATTCTGACTTTTATCTTACAAAATATGTCACTGCGAAATTCCCTCGAAGACAACAACGAGCAAAGCACCAGCAATAACCTCAACACTGGTAGCATCTCACAAGAACATAGAAAATGCGTTGGAATGCAGAATATTCTCTCAAGGAACGCTCATTCATAGCTCGTTGGGCTCGGGGGTGGTTCCATAGGCGTCCCACTGTAAGTAGGCCAGTGAAATACACCATGCGGCTCCGTAGTTGGCCCAGCCTTCAAGATGGCGAAACTTTTTCCCCGGGGAGAAGGGATACATCTCAGAGCCCGGCAGGGTGGCGAGATTGCCACGCACGGTTTCCAGGCGGGCGCAAACGTCATCCTTGTATAGCTTCGGCCAGCCGCGCTCGATTTCGGGGAAGCCTAGCTTGGGATGTGGGGTAGCGGCGGCGAGCATCGGGTTGCGCCCGAAGAGGTGGTCAATAGACGACATGGCGATGCGCTCCAGGTCGCCTTTGAGCTTGGGATCATCGACCACCCAAGAGGCGGAGAGCGCAATGGCGGGGAGACCAAGTGAGTTTCCAATCTCGTTCATGCCGGGGATGGTCCACATGTCGTCTGTGTATTTGCGGAAGTCCCAGAGGTTGTGGGAGCGACTGACGGCGACCTCTGCCCACTCGGTGATTTTTTCTTTCAGGCCAGCGGGGGCGTGGTCCGGATACTTCTGTAGTATCCAGACCAAGTTGGGAATCGTGCGATGCTCACTGAGGCGGTGTCCTTTGGTTGTGCGTGGGTCCTGCCAATCGAGATTCTTGATGATCCACTCGGTTTGCTTGAGGGCGGCATCGAGGTAAATCCCGGCATCATCCCTACCCTCACGCTTGGCCACCTCGTGCATGATGAGATTGGGCACGATGGAGTGGCCCGGAGCGTGTCGGCCTTTGAAAGGGTGCATGTTGCCGGGGTTGTGAATATTCTCATCGAAAGACTCGGTAGTCATGTAGGTCTTCGGATCCCAGAACGACCCAATGCGCAGTGACCCCTTCCAATGCTTGAAGCAAAAGTCGCGGCATCGATCATAGAAGGATTCGGGCAGCCACTTTTTCAACGCGGGCCATGCCCACAAGACATAGGTGAGTTGTTCGACTGTCTGTGATTCGATGGGACCTGTGTTGTCCATGCTGGAACTTGGATCACGGCCGTTGGGCTTCATGAGGATATACCCCGCACCCCAGTGGATGAGTTTGACCACATCAGGAGCATCAGATTTGGGAGGGTCGAGCTGGTAGTAGTTCCGGGTCGCCTCCAAGACTCCATCCGAACAGGGGTTGTTCGCATCAAAAGGGAATGAAGGTGCCATCACCCGCTTCTTGTCGGCATCCCAGTCTATCTGGCGGGGCATCGCCTCGATGAACTCGCAATCTGCTAGATAAAACTGCACCAATGCCGGAACGATAGCATCATAGTAGGTGCCGTCACGGAATGCGCAGCCGCCGTAGGCACTGGGATGTGAACCGAGGACGGATCGAACATCATTGAGAAAATCTGTTGCCGCTTGCCAGTAGTGTTCCTGGGCAAGGTTCCTACGGATCAGGAAGGGGGAGCTTGAATTTGGCAAAAGGCGGCCACCATTGATCGAGATGGTGTATCGAGAATCCGAATCCTCGGGCTGAAATGGGCTGAAGTCCCCTATTCCATCCCTGATTATCCCCTTGAATACGGTCTTGCCCTGCTCCTTGATCTCGAACGCCGCACCATCTTCAGAAAGAGGAGCAGTAAAGCGCTTCGGTCGCGCGGTGAGATACCCGACTTGGTTGTGACCGACCTGATGTCGACGAATATCGATGTCGAACCCCTGCTCTCGCTGCCCCTGGTCACCAATATCCAAAAGACCCAGCGCTTCCTTGTTATCATAGACAGCAATTTCACGAATACGTGCCGCTCCCGGTCCAAGCAGTGAAAGGCGAATCGCTGAAACACCCGAACGATCGATGTAAATCCGCTTTGAGCTCAACGTATTTCGGCGAACTTTCCACTCTGGATCGGTGCGCCAACTCCCATGCATCCTCACGGAGAGGTCAAAGTCCTCCAGGCAGCTTTCATGCCGCCAACCCGAAAACACATCCACCATTCCAACTTTCTGCGGAGTCGGAAAGACCAACTCAATCCATGGTTGAGCGTCATCCTCTGCAGACAACCAGCGTGAACTGTCCGAGACGATGCCATCGACTGCTAATTCAGGGGCATATCCGTCCCTCGCACTGCTTGCTTTGGTGGAAGCCAACCCGCTCAACGCCCCCTCATCGGCAGATGCAATCAGCACCACAAAAAAAAGAAGGGCAGCAGCAGCAACGAAATAATTTCGGGTGTAAAACTGGGGAGGGATTACCATTTCAAGGGCTCACACTAGGTGAATAGGGTTCAATCATCACCCATAGAAATGTAGCTTGCTGAGGTCTGAAAAATAGCTGTGTTTTTCCGAAAGATTTTAGAACTTTTGCGTCATGCAGAGACAGGCGCGACGAATCGCCATTCTGGTCGACACCTCGACCGGTTGGGGCCGCCGGGTGATCCGGGGAGCGGCGAATTATGCCCTCAAGCAAGGGGGATGGCAGATCACCGTGGAGGAACGGGGAATCAATGAACCCATGGCGCTTCCGGCGGACTGGCATGGGGATGGAGTGATCGTGCGGGTGAATACCCTCAAACTTCACCAAGCACTCAGCGATCTTGGAATACCAGTGGTGAATGTGTCAGGCATCGAACTCCAGGGCGTGGACTTGCCCAGGGTGACCAGCGACTACAATTCCATCGCGGAGCTTGCTGTGTCGCACTTTTTGCAGAGGGGCTTTCACCATTTGGCCTATTGTGGCCTCGAGAATCTCGCGTATGTGGAAAGACACAGGCGGGCCTTTGAAAATGCCGCAAAGGATCGTGCCATGAGCTGCCACAGCTACCGACCAGCAAGCAAAGGCAAATCGAATTCCTGGCAGCACCAGCGGGGGGCGTTGATTAAATGGATCGAGGGACTCCCCAAGCCGGTAGGCATTCTGACATGGGACTCCACTCGCGCCCGCAATGTGCTCAATGCCTGTCTCGAGGCGGGGATCATGGTCCCCGAGCAGGTCGCCGTCTTGGCCGGGGATGATGACGAACTTCTCTGCGAGACTACCACCCCCCCACTCTCGGCAATCGTCACGCCTGCCGAGCGGATCGGGCATGAGGCGGCGAGGATCTTGCATGAGATGATGGATGGAACCCCGCCCCCTCGGGACGATGTGCTGCTCAGGGCCGATGAACTCCATACCAGAGGCTCGACCGACACACTGGCGATCAAGGACCAGGCGGTCGTGATGGCGGTGCGACACATTCGTGAGAATATCCAGAGCCCCTCGCTCCAGGTGGCGGACATTGCCGCATTGGCGGGCATCTCCCGACGCGCGTTGGAGCGGCGTTTCCACAAACTCTTCGGCTATGGACCGGCCCATGAAATCCAGTCGACCCGCTGCCAGTTGGTCAGAAAACTCCTCCGCGAAACCGACCTCAGCATCGCCGATCTGGCGTCACGAACCGGCTATGCCTCGCAGGAATACATGATCCGCGCCTTCAAGAAGGATGCCGGAACAACCCCGCTCAAATACAGGAGGCGGATTCGCGGCAGGTAAAAACCCATTCCCCGCTCAATGGACGCGGATGCGGAAAATTACGGCGGGCGCCCCATGGGTCGATCGGACATTCAATGTCAGGCCTGAAGTGACGCAGGGTTGATCCAAATCGAAGACGAGGTGCCCGTTGTGGTTGTCCCGAAGCAGCACCAGCACGGCTCCAGAGTCATCGCAGACCTCAAGGTCTTTGATCAAAAAGGGCGAAACATCCTCGGGGTGCGTCATGAGCACGGACTCCATGGGGTGATCCCAATCCGGATCCAACTCCAAGGTGATGCGTGACACCGTCACCGGGTTGCTCCAGCGAAGAGTCAGCGCGGGGGCCTGGTCTGTGGGATCGGCGATCCAGGCGTTGGGTTGGCTGGTGGGTCTCGCGGGTCCATGCGTGACATGGCCCGGCCCGAAGAGGGCAATGGGTGGATCGATCGAGAGGGCGAGATTTTTCCCCTCGGGACGGCGCTTGGGGAGCCAAAACTCGAACTCCTCCACGCCGATACCGTCCGGCGGGGACTGCCTGTTGGTGGTGGCCACAGCCTTGTTAAAGTCCGAAAAGACCGAAAGAATCCCGGTGATCCGTTGGTCGCTCAGCCGAACCTTGGCCGATGCAAGGGGGTCGATTTTTAGAAAATGATACCCCTCGCGCTCGATCGGTTTCTGAAAATGAATCTCGAGTGGATTGCGCCCCTCGTGCACGGGCAGCGCGAGCGTCTCAAGGCATTCGTCCATGGTGTGGTTGCCGGGCTTTTCCGGCCGCCACAGGGAGGCGTGGATTGTTCCTGCTGTGGCGACATCCAGCTCGATCCCCAGCGTGGGCACTGAACCAGCCGGCAATGGCACGAGCATGGCCACGGCCTGATCAAGCGGCAGCCAGTCGTTCCCGCCAGGAAGACTCGAAAGATTGAGGGTCGAACTGGCGGAGACCTCCGCCGCCGCAGCAAGATCCCTGGCATCTCGATCGGGGATGCCTGGCATGAACTGCCCTTGGCGATGAAGGGCGGCTTGAAATTCGTGGAGATTGTCTCCGCTGCCGAGATCCCGCGGGAGGCAGTTGTTCTTTTTGCAAAGCGCCGCAGCAGTCCCTACCGCTTGCCCGCCTGCGGCACAGGTGGCCATGACACGCGTCGACCCAAACGCGACATGCGTGGCACTGATGATCCGACCGGCAAGGAAGAGGTTGGAGATGTTTTGGCTGTAATAGCACCGGTAGGGAATTCCATAGACTCCCTTGGAATGCCACTGATTGCACCCCGGGCGCTCCGAATACACACCATCCGCCGGATGTAAATCGAGGGACCATCCCCCATGCGCGACGCAGTCGGGAAAGGCGGTTTGTTCGATCACATCCTGCTGCTTGATCAAATAATCTCCCTCGAAGCGACGGCTCTCGCGCTTTCCAGGAATGTGCCCGACCCACTCGAGCGTCATGGATTCGGCCTCGGGGAAGTTGCCGGAGTTCTTGATATGATCCCACACGCCGTAGACGACTTTCCACAACTCCCACTTGATCTCCTCCGTCTGATGAATCGTGTCGAGGCGTCCGCCGTATTCGATCCACCAAAAGTTGCAGCCTTGCATGTTGGTGCGGAACTGCCGGTAGCGCGGGATTTTGGTGATGTCCTTCAGCGCCCAACTCGGAGCGGTGAAACGCACGGGAGTGCCGACATCCTTGGTGTAAAAATAGAGCGAGTGTCCCAGCAACTCCCCGTAGGAACTGTCGGGGGCGAAGCCTTCGCCGAATTCCTCCCTCGATTCGGCACCCATCCGAAATGCCGCCCCGGCAAGGAAGCCGACGATCCCGTCGCCGGAGGCATCGCAAAACCGCGGAGCGCGCAAATGATACCTTGTGGAGTTCTGTGGGCAAAACGCATGAAGGGCCGAGATCGTGTCGGGGTCCGACTTTTCCAACTCGAAGACGGCCGTGTTGAGCAACAGTGTCAGGTTTGGCTCCTCGTGGCACTTCTCGAGCAAAATGGTGTCGAAGATCAACGCGTTGCCATGACGGTTACGGCAGAGGTTATCCTCGAGGATCTCGTTGAGGATTCCTCCCTCCCTTGCCCAGCGGTTGTTGTTTCCCATGTGGGAGGTGGCACCGAGAATCCAGAGCCGCACCTCGCTGGAGGCATTGCCGCCGAGCACAGGGCGGTCTTGAACAAGAGCTGTTTTGAGACCCTGCCGCGCAGCGGAGATAGCCGCACAGGTTCCAGCAAGCCCCCCACCGGCGACGACAAGGTCGAAATCCAAAGAAACGGTCTTGAGGCTACGGAGCTGGGTAGCGGGTTCGATGTTCATGATTCAGAAGAGGATTGGGGCGACAACTAGCGGATGGTTGGGGTCTTGCGGGTAAGATAGAAAATTGTTCCGGAAATCAGAAAAAGAACGGCCCCGAAGACACACAGGATTCCGCGGGAATGGTCATTGAACGGAATCAACCCAATCGTCACAGCTCCGCACACCGCGAGGCAGACTGCCACAATCCTTGCGGCAACCGGGTTGGAGTGGGGTTCGGAAGGGGCCCGATCGGAATCAGCGGTTGCCTTCATTCCCTCCAAGGCAATCCAGCCGGGAGCCTCGCCTCGCCCGGCCAACTCAAACATACTCAGGATGAGCACCGGATACACAACACCCAGCAGGGTCTTGAGCAGATCCCCATGGGAAAGCACCCAGGTGTTCAGGCCCTCGAAGCCGGCGAGCATCCCGCCCTCGCCAAAGCCAAAACGAACAGCCAACCCCAGCAGAAACCCGCTCAGCCCGGTGACCCAAATCGCCGCGCCACGGATCTTGCGACTGAAAATCCCCCACAACGCGGGAGCAAGCAAGGGGACCACCATCAGTTCCGTGATACTGATGATCAGATCCTTCACCTGACCCCAGCGCTCGATTTCCAAGGCGATCCAAACAATCAATGCGCCGAGAAGAATCGTGAAGACCCGCCCTGCGCGGAGCAGTGACTGCGGATTGCTGGGTTTTGCCAGGGGACGGTAGATGTCATTGGTCAGCACGCCCGAGAAGACATTCAGCTGCGAACTCACCATGCTGGCGGTGGCCGAAAACATGGCGGCCAACATCAGACCGACCATCCCGCCCGGAAGCACGGAGCGGCAGGCGAGGATATAGGCCTGCTCGGCATCGGCGGTGGGATCGGTGATCCGGTAAACCATTGGCGGCAACAGCCAGAGGATCGGACTGAACAAGTAGAGAAGCCCGAACAAATAGGTCGCCTTTCGCGCGTCGCGTTGCGTTGGCACGCAAAGGTAGCGCTGAACAAACGCCCACTCGGCCCCGATCATGAAAAAGTGGATCGCCGCCCACCCACCAAGAAAGAACAGCGTGTATTTTTCCTCCTTCACCACCTCGAAAAACCCCTGAGGCGCCTGGGAAATGAATCCCCCGATCCCCCCCACCTGCCCGAGCGCTAGCGGAACAACGAACAACACCGCAAGGTTGAGAATGATGAATTGAAGAACATCGGTCATGAGCACCGCCCACAGCCCGCCAATCATCGTGTAAAGAACGACAATCGTTCCAAAAACCAGGATCGCATACCGCAGCGACAGGGTCCCCGTCTCGGGATCCCTCAATAGGTTTCCTTCCTCCAGCGGCATGAGCGCGACGAGGATTTTGGCCAGGGCATAGAGGGCGGCCGCCGTCCCGATGACCCGCAGCACCATCATCGACCAAGTGTAGAAGTGCAGCGCCCCGGTGCCGAAGCGAATACGGATGTATTCGGCAGGGGTTTCCACGCCCATGGCTTTCCAGCGAGCGGCGACAAAATAGCCCGCGCAGAGGGCGGCGACCCCATACATGAGGTTGATCGAGACCGCCACAAACCCGACCTCGAAGGCGATACTCCCCCAGACAACAAAGGTGTTCGCCGAAAACATCGTCATGAAGGCGCTGAGCCCGCTGGCCCACCACGGCGAGGTTCCGCTGGCGGTGAACATGTCCGACGAGTTGCGGACGAATTTTCCCACAAACACACCGACCATCGCGGTGCCAAGGAGATAGAAAGCCAAAATGAACCAGTCGACAGCGGGCATGGGAGGTTATACCAAAAGCAGCTTGCTTTTGGACTCGGCAAAATCGAGTGCCCCTTGGGGAGCTTTTGGCGACAGGAATGAAGCGGCCGAGGCCTTGCCGGGCATTCCCTCGACGACGAGTTTGCTGTCTTTGGGCCACTCCATCACATGCAGGTAGAGGGTTTTTCCATCCTTCGAGAGGCTCGCATCGCCCCACGCCGGGCGGGCGGGCAGAGGGTTGGGCAGGGTGTCGAAAATCGATGCGCCGTTGTTGCGGATCCACGCGCCGAGGCCGGCGAAGAGTTCCACGGCTTTTTGGTCGATCTTGCCGTTCCCCATTGGGCCGCAGTTTAGCAGGTAGTTGCCGCCGCCGCACACGGTATGGACCATGCGCTGGATCAATTCCTTGAGCGTATGGTAGGTGTGTTCACCGTAGGCCTTGTAGCCATACGAGGTGCTCACGCTGTCGGGCGATTCCGTGGTGAACGGGAGTTTCAGGTCGGGCACCTCCTTGTCTCCGAGCGAGACATAATCGAAAAACTCGAACAACTCGGGAGTGAGGTTTGTGCCAGGGCCGAACTTTTTCAATCCGGCGGAGGGCAACAGAACCCGCGAGTTGATCACGCAGTCGGGATTGATTTCCCACACGGCATCGCGGAAGCGTCGGCCCTGTTCGGGAGTGATGCCTTTGGGGGTATCGAACCACACGAGATCGACCCCGTAGTTTTTGACCAGTTCCTGGATTTGCGGAAGCGCCTTGCGGGCGATGTAGGCATCCACATCCGGCTTGCGGTCGGCAGGCAGTTCGGGGAAGAGCTTTTTGAGGAACTGCGGCTTGAAGAAGCTCGTGGAGTCCGGATCGCTCCAATCCTGCGCATGGGAATAGTAGACGCCGAACTTGAGGCCGTGCTTGTGACACGCCTCGGAGAATTCCTTGATGATGTCGCGCTTAAATGGCGAGGCGTCCATCACATCGTAGTCGCTGCAGGCCGAGTCGTAGAGCGCGAAGCCGTCGTGGTGCTTGGAGGTGATCACGACATATCGCATGCCGTTTTCCTTGAACATCCGCACCCACTCCTCGGCGTCGAACTCCTGCGGATTGAAGCGACTGGCGACTTCCCTGCGGTATTCCTCGCTGGGAATAGCAGCATCCACCTGAATCCACTCCGCATAGGCGCGGCCCATCTTGTCCTTGTATTTCCCGGCCAGGGTTGAATACGCACCAAAGTGGATGAAAGCCCCGAATTTCGCGTCGCGAAACCACTTGTTCAGGCGGGCTTCGGATTCGGGCGTGTGACGGAATTCTTGCAGGCGGGCCTTCGTGGCGGCAGCCGACTCGGCCTTTTTGGAAGCACTTGGGGCGTCAGCCGCCGCGGGAGAGCGCCTTACCTCCTCGCTGATGCACTTGGGATTGGACGCTTCCGGGAGCGATGCTTTCCACTCACGCACCAACGCGGTCAGGCGCGCCACGATCTCGGGATGTTCGGAAGAGATATCCCGAGCTTCGGCGCGGTCTTGGTCGAGTTGGTAGAGTTCCGCCCGATTCCCATCCTCGGTCATGAGCAGTTTCCAATCGCCTTCGCGCACCGCGAGGTCGGCCCACATGTTGGGCTCACGATTGCCCCCGCGCCACTCCCAAAAAACGGGCCGTGTTCGGATCATTTGTTTGCCGTTGAAAGCGGCAAGAAGGTTCTCACCATCTCCCCGGTAGTCTTTGGGCAATGACACTCCCGCAGCGGCGCAAAGGGTGGGCAACAGGTCCACGGCAGTGATCACCGTTTTGTCGTTGGTGGTGCCCGCCGGAGCGTGTCCCGGCCAGCGGACGATGAAAGGCGTCCGCACACCGCCCTCAAAGAGGCTGCGCTTGCGTCCCCGCAAGCCGCCGGTGTCGCCAACACTGTAATGCAAGCCATATCCCTTGAAATTCGCCTTCGGGTCGATGTCCTCGCCTTTGTCTGGGCCGGTTTCTTCCGGGCCGTTGTCGCTGGAGAAGATGACCAGCGTGTTTTCCGCCACGCCGGCTTCGTCGAGCGCCGCGAGAATTTTGCCGACATCATTGTCCGCGTCCGTGATGACCGCCGCATAAACCTGCTTTTGCTTGTCGAGGTGCTTCCATTGTTCCATCGACTTCTCCGTTGGCCAATGGGGCGTGTGGGGTTCGTGCAACCAAACATTCACGAAGAAAGGCCCGCCCTTGTTTTCGCGGATGAAACTCACGGTGTTCTCCACCGTGTCGCGCACGCCAGCGTGCTCCTTTGGAAAATCCGGCGGGCCGTTGAAGACTCCGGCTTGGTCGAACCCGTAAGCCGCCACGGCAGGCGCTCCGACGGCACCGGCATTCGTGAGGTGCCACTTGCCGAAATGAGCGGTGCGGTATCCGGCGTTTTTGAGGAAGCGCGAAAGAAGAGGAGCCTCAGGATCGAGCCAGTCGGGCATGCCTCGCTTGGCGTTGCTTGTGGGATCGGCGAAATGCTCGTGAATGCTGAAGCGCGCCGGACAAATCCCCGTCATCGCCGCTGCACGACTCGGTGAGCACACAGGATTGACGACATTGAATTGCTGAAAGCCGATCCCCTCGGCGGCCAGCTTGTCGATATTGGGAGTTTTCAACCACGGATGGCCGTGGCTCGACAAATCCCCCCACCCCCAGTCGTCGGAATAGATGAAAACGATGTTCGGGCGTTTCCCGGAATCACTCGGCGAGTCGACCGCATGGCAAAGCGCGGAAACCAGAAAAGTCAGGGCGATGATAAAAGCAGCAGTTTTTTTCATTCGATTTGGTTATTGAAAGTTCAGCGCGGCGAAGAGGGAGGATGGAACGAGGGTGTCTCGGTGGCGGAGAGAAAAAGGCCCTGAGGCAGGCAGGGCACCAAGTCGCCGCCTTCCCATGAGCGGATCCGGTAAAGCGTGGCGAAGTCGAAGTCGGGTGCGGCGCTCCCCTGCCCTCCGATGCGCTCGGTGCCACGGCGGACATTGTCCTGCATCCATGCCGGAAGGTGGAGGTGGTAGGGATTCCGCTCGACCTCGCCGGTATGAAGCGCAGTGGCCGCCACCAGATCCGCCACGGTGGCGGCGTCTCCCTCGACCATTACATTCGGGTCGTCCATTGCCCCCCCAGAATTCCGTCTCGACCACGCGGCAGAAAAAATCCGGCGGCATCGATGCGAGGGCCTCCATGACGGTGCGGTGCACGCGGAGGTGCGTGGAATTCCAATCCTTCGCATGAGGCATAAAAATGAATGCGGGCTGGAAGCGTGCCAGCGCCGCGCTGACCTGCGGAACATCGAGCGGAGCCAGCGTTTCATCGGCCAAATGCACCTCCCAGCCGAGCCAACCACAGGCGGCACGGAGTTCGGCGAGCCGCGCCTGACGGCGGTCGGCGTCGCTCCCGAAGGTGACGGGAACATTGATGATCCTGTATCCGCACTCCCGCATGAGTCGCAGCGGGAGAAGGCCAATGATGCATTCGTCATCCGGGTGCGGTGAAAACAAAAGAACAGCCGGCCCCTGCGCTCCCGGTCGTGACCCTCCGTCGAAGGCGATCCCGCGCGCATTCCGCGTGGCGGATCGCAAGGTCTCAATATACGCAAGAAACGGGTTGATGGGATACACCTGAGTAAACTGCCCTGGCGCAGCTCAAAAAATAAAGGCGAAAAAATTGTTAAATCGTAAAAAGTCTTGTCACTTTTATTAGTCGCCGATGGATCATTTTGAACACGACCTGCAGCTCCTCAAAGAGCCTTCGAATTACTTCGAAGGGCGTTCCCGGTCGACGGAGCTTCCGCTCCCGCGAAATATTCTTCTCTTCCTGCGAGACTCGAAATCCACCCTCCAGCAGGAAGCGATCCAAAACAGATCCCATCACCGGCATGTGCTCGCATTCAACCTCCGGACCGAAGGCCGCGTGCACATCGACCATCTGTCCCTTATGCTCGCCCCGGGGCAGTCAGCGCTGATTTTCCCCTATCAATTCCACCACTACAGCGGCCTGGCCTCCGAGACGCTGCGGTGGCTCTTTTGCACCTTTGAGATCGCGTCTTCGGACTTTCTCGGGCCGTTGAAGGACACGGTGGTGACATTCGGCGACCGGAGCCGCGGCATGCTGGAGCGGTTGCTGCGCGCCTGGCATGAATCCAGCGAAGAACCCGGTTGGGAAATCCTACAGCCGATGCTTTTGGAGCTTCTTCTTCAGCTCAAGAAGGACCGCGAGGCGATGAATCCCGAACCCCCGGCCCCCGCTGGAAATTCCCTCGTCAGGAGCGTGAATGAAATCCTCGCCCGGCATCCCGGGCGTTTCCTTCAAGTGGGAGAACTCGCCCAACTCTTGGGGCTGTCGGAATCGCAGCTGCATTCCCATTTCCGCAAGGCTGCCGGCATTCCCCTCGGGAGCTACCTCCAGAATCACCGCATGAATCGGGCCATGAGCCTGCTGAAAAACACGGACCTGCGGCTTTACGATGTCGCCGAGCGCTGCGGGTTTGGCTCGCCGCAGGCATTCAACCGCACATTCAAAGCCGAGACGGGAGTGACGCCCCTCAACTACCGAAGGCAGAGTCTCTCCCTGCCGGGTTCAAATTAGCGCGGGGTTCCGCAGCTTTTTAAAAACGGAAAGTTTCTTGCTTTCCAATTCATCGCCCCATGTCGAACCGCGTTCGATCCAATTCTTCAAAAAATGAAAATAATATTTCTCGATGTGGTAAATATTGACAATTTTATCGAGATGTCGTGGCATATCCTACTGCGTAAAACTCAAACACTACACACAAAATGACGAACCCTTTTTACATCGCCCTTGTCGGAATGATTGGTGCCAACCTGTGTTTCCTGCCCGCAACAGTCCGCGCGGAATCAAGAAGCGCGGCGAACAGCTTCGGCATCGTTCCCAAGCCTCTCTCGATCGAAGCAAAAAAAGAAAATCCCTTCGCGATCAAAGCGGACACCTCGATCATTTATCAAGGCGAGGCGAGCAAGCCAGCGGCCGACTATCTGAAAGACCGGATCGCGGCAGCGACTGGCCTCCCGTTGGCTGTTCGTGATTCCGGCGGATCCAACGCCATCGTCCTTCGGATTGATCCCGAGCGCCTCAAGTTAAACGAGAAGGATGCCTACACCTTCGAGAGCGGCGGGGAGAACATCACCATCACGGGCAAGAGCGCGAGCGGGCTGTTTTACGGAATCCAGACCCTCTTTCAACTTCTGCCTCCGGGGATCTATGGCGACACGCCCGTGGCGGACATGAATCTGACCGTCGATGCGCTGACGATCCAGGACAAGCCCTCGATGGGCAAAATTCGCGGGCTGCATGTGGACATCTCCCGCCATTTCCGGACCAAGGAGGAACTCAAAAAAATCATCGACAGCATGGCGATGCACAAACTGAACACCCTGCACCTCCACCTGAGCGACGACCAGGGGTGGCGGGTCGAGATCAAGGCCTACCCAAAGCTGACTTCCGTGGGAGCGATCGGAAACATGTCAGACCGCAACGCGCCCGCCGCATTCTTGACGCAGGAGGATGTCAAAGAACTTTGCGCCTACGCCGCGCAGCGCCATGTCGCGATCATCCCCGAGATCGATATGCCGGGCCACATGGGCGCCGCAATAAAAGCGTATCCCGAGTTGAAACACCCAAAGGAAGAACGCAATCCCGCGAAGGTGATCCGTGGTGACGCGATGGGGCGAGATTTTGCCAAAAATGTGCTGACCGAGATCAACAGCCTCTTTGAACCTGAATACATCCACATCGGCTGTGATGAGGTGAATTACAAATCTCCCGTGGAACTTTACTCGAAGGCCGAACTCGTCGATTTCGCCCGCGAAGTGACCACTTTCGTGAAGGAGGAACTTAAGAAAAAGCCCATTGTCTGGGACGACGCCTTTACCACCGGATTTGAAGACAAAGAGACGCTGGTTCACTGGTGGCGATACGGGAAAAAATTCTGGTGGAAAAAAATGGATACCACCATCGATGAGGGTCTGAACCAGAAGAAGCAGCCCTTCATTCTTTCTCCAGCTTGCTGGACCTATTTCGACATGAAGAATGAGGGAAAAGGCGGTTGGGCAGGACGGATTTCTCCGGCGGAAATGTATAACTGGGATCCCTTCGGCGACATGCTGGGCGTCACGCCCGAGACCCGTCAACTGGCCCATGGCGCGATCGCCTGCACTTGGAGCGAGCAAATTCCAACCATGAAAATCTTCGGCGACCGCACCTATCCGCGCTTGGCGGGTTTTTCGGAGCGGATCTGGAGCGGGGGCAAAAGTGAGAACCCATCGATTCTGGGTTGGGTCGACTACCGCGACAAGGTGCTGATTCCTTTTCAACTGAAGCGCTACGACGCACTCGGCCTGTGGTATTGGAGCAAAGACAAACCCGCTTTGCTGGAAGCCATGGCGGATGAGAAAAAGGCGCTGCCTTAGAGGTATGCATCAAGCTTCAATCTGAAGCTTGGATTCCGCGTTTTCTTTGATGTGTCTGGAACGACCCAGTTTTCGGCGGGCGATGGTCATTCCCGAGGCGCGGGTGTTTGTTCGCCGTTTTCTTCGATCTTGGTGATGAGGCCCAGCTTCCAGGGCAGCAGATCATAATGTCCGTTCAATTCTTGATTTGTGATTCCTTGAATGAGCCACTGGCAACCCTGAGGGTCGAATTCCATGTTTTGGTCGTAGCCTGATCGCAGCACCTCGCCGTGGGAGACCATCTCCGTCCATTTTCCCGATTCCTCTTGATATCGCAGCTGATCCCCCGCCGCATAATGGTCGGCCACCTTCTTCCACGGGCCTTCCGGATGGGGTGCGGTGGCGAGACCGAAGGAGCGGACTCCTCCCTTTTCCAGCTCGTATATCATATGAAAATCGCCGCTTCCCTTGGCTTTGTAGACATGCACGGCTTCATGAATGTTATCGAATACCTTTTGAGCTTTTCCCCAGCCTTTCGGAAACTCGGCCAGGCTGGTCGACCTCACCATGACACCGCTGTGCGCCATCGTGTAGAACAGGTATGCCCGTTTCTCGTCGCAGATGATCCAGAAATCGATCCATTTTTGCTTGGTGTCTTTGGTGAGAAGCGGTTGGGGGTCGCTCCAAGAATCAGGGTCCGAGATCGTGGAGGTTGTCGAGAACATCGGCTGATAAGTCGAGTCCAGGGTTTGAAAGATCAGATACCACTTTCGCTGCGGCTCATAATAAAAAACTTGGGGCGCACAGGCATACCGCTTCTGTCCCCGAATCATTTTGAGCTCATGCCTGGGCGCCTTTTGCAAGCCGGCGAGAGTTTCTGCCGAAACATAGCCAGTGGTATATTCCTCTTTGCTCCTGGCCGTGTAAAAGACATGCCACGTTCCCTCGTAAAATACCACGGTAGGGTCTTTTACGGCAACCTCATCGAAGGAACCCTTCGGACCTGGCAATAGGACCAACGAGTCGACTGACCATTGGTTGTTATCGTTTTCTGCGGCCTCTGCATCCGCAATGATCCCTGAAATCGCCGTGCAGATCACCAAACAGGCAATGTTGCGGAGGAATGCCGTCGGAAGGCTGACGGCTGAATTCAATTGTTCGAAATTGATTTGTGCCATTTTACGACTTTGTCCACGAGATTTTTAGCTAGATCGGATTGATTATCTACAAGGTTTTTTGATTCGCTGGGATCCAACGATAGATCATAAAGCTCTGGCCGACTGCCATCGTAGTCGCACAGCAATTTCCATTTTTCGTGCCGAACTGCCAGATCAGGCAAATTCTTGAATCCATAGTAATTTTTCCTGTCCGGCGGGCGACTGAAATAGATAGGGCTTTTGCGCGATTCGTTCGATCTGCCCAATAAGACATCAAGTAGCACTTCGCCGTCGTAGTTGGCATTGGCTGGCGATTGGGCCCCAGTCAGTTTTAGAAGTGATGGCGTCAGGTCCATCGCGGAAAACACCGAGTCTTTATTCCGTATTCCGATGGCACTTTTCGACATCAGGCCAGGAGCCCACGCGATAAGAGACGAGCGGATGCCGCCTTCGTAGAGATGTGTTTTGAATCCCTTGAGGACGCCTGCACGACCTGCATCCGGTTCCGGTCCATTATCGGAGCAGACCAGGATCATCGTGTTGCTGCGCAACTTTTCATCATTCCTGATGAAATCGAAAAGCGGAGCGAACTGTTTGTCCATCTCTTCCAGCACGGCAAGATAGAGTTCCCGTTTATTATTCGTTTTCTTGATACGCTCATAGGAGGGCCAAAACGGACTATGGACATCGTCGGTCCATAGATTCACATAAAATGGTTTCCCTGCGGCCTCGGCCTTCTTCATGAATGCGATGGCCGCCTCGATAAAACCTGTGGTGATTTCAGACCGCTCCATCCAAGTGACAGGTTCTCCCAATCGGACGGCATCCCCCCAAATCCTCCCTTTTTTCCCATCCTTGTCGATTGTCGTAGGCAAGAGCTTCGCCCCCATGCCTTCAAAATTGGTCAGTGATTCGTCAAACCCATATTCCATGATGGCGGGTGCATCGTTAACATCTCTCTGCCCGCCCATGTGCCATTTCCCAAAATGTCCGGTGGCATACCCCGCCTGTTTCAGGCTCCGGGCAAGCATAGGTGCCTTGGGGTCCAGCCAATTGGCCAGCCCGCGACTCTTGTTGCTGGCGCGATCTGCCAAATAAGAAGAAATTTTCCATCGCTGCGGATAGGTTCCCGTGGAAATGGCCACCCGGGATGGGGAGCAGATGGGGGAGTTGACATAAAACGACTCAAATGCAATTCCCTCCGCGGCCATCCGGTCGACATTGGGTGTTGTGGCATTTGTATTGCCGAAGCAGGAAAAGTCAGCCCAGCCCATATCATCTATAAACAAAAGAATGACATTGGGTTTTGTTTCACCGGCAGATGCATTCCAGGCTGACAGAGTGAATGCCATTAAAATCACAGCGATCAATAGATTCTGTCGTGAGGCGGAAATCATGTTCACTCCCCCTGCCGAGCCAATGTCTCCCGCAATTTCTGGAGCTTGGATTCGGCTTTTTTCATGTGTCGGCTGTAGTTCCTGGTGTAGAGGGTGGCCAACTGCGGATGACTCGACGGGAGGTTGTTGTAGACTTTCCAAGCGTCATCGTAGGCTTGGAGCCACTGCCGCATGGCCGCTTTGTCTTTTCGGTGCTCGGCATCTTCCAGGTAAATGAGGCTGCGATAGATTTCATACAACCGCAGGCCGTAGGTGGCCGAGCCAATGGCGTGTTCGCGGGATTTGGCATCCGGCCACTGGATGGACTCGGCGAGTGTCACGATTTCCTTCCATAGGGCGACGGACTCGTCTTTTTGCTTCAGGTTCCGCTGGCGGTCGCCCTTGATGATCGGCCAAGCGATGCCTTGGTCCCGTGTCCACCATGGGTCCATGTCGCGTCGGGTCGAATTGCGACCGCGCACCACAGCATCTGTGGAGAGAAGGCAGAGCTTTCGGAATTTCTCAACATCGCCGCCTTTGAGGCCGAGCCGGTCCTTGGCGTAGCGGTCGAAGATGGCTTCTTCGCTCTGGGTCGGATCTTGGGCCCACTGCGCTAAAACCCAGGCGTTCAGGTCGCACCAGAACTCATTCTTGATATAGGGGCCATCCCACCCGCCGCCTCGGGACCATGTCCAGATTCCTCCGTAGAGTTCGGGTTTGGTTTCCACAAACTCGCGGATGCTGTTGATCTTGTCGGTAGGCATGTCGGCGTGTTCCTCGAATCCTTCGATCACCCCGCGCGCGATGTAGTTCGGGTAGGCTCCCTTGCCTTCGTATTCGCGGGCGCACTGGACTTCGATGATCTGCGGGTGGCGGCCTTGGCCGATGGACCGGCTGAACGAATTGCCGCGATGGAAATCCCCCTCGCAGTGCTTGATGCTGATCATCAGGTTCGGATGCGGATCGATCGCATCGCTCACCTGCTGGTAGGCCTTGGAATCATGGTCAAACGAGCCCCATGTGCGAAAAATCAGCTTTTTGTTGTGCTTCACGCAGACTTCCTCGCGCAGGAGTTGCATGAGCGGGATGATGGTTTTTCCCGGGCTCTTTTTGTTGGCGATGGCTCCTTGGTGGTGGGGAGCGTCATCGAGGTAGGTTTCCCCAATGCGGACGACCAAGCCGTCGGTATGCGGAAACTGTCGAAATGTCTCGGCGATCTGGGCTCGGAGCAGCTCGGCGGTCTTCAGCTGCCGGACATCGCCGAAGGTCTTTTCGATGCCGTATTTTTCGATCAGGCGCTGGGAAACAAAACCAGGTCCGCCTGGGCGAAGACGGTGATGTTTTGCTCCTTGCAGGATTTTTGCAGGGCTTGGATTTCGGCCGCTTTGCGATCCACCCATTTCCGCTCCTCCGAGCCTTTGGGCAGAATCTCGGGATCGATGGATTCCCAGTTGATGGCCAGCGTGGGGGACTCGAACAGGAAATAGACTTTGCCGGTGTATCCGATCTTCTTGAGAACGGCAGGATCGTCGTAGGCGCTCACATAAGGCTTATCGCCGGGGATTTGGTGGACCATATCCAGGATGAGCGGGGTTGGCGCGGCGGTGGCCGTGGAAGCGGCCAAGGCAAGAGCTGCGAGCATCGGGCGGAGGCGGAGTGGATGGAGTGTGGTCATGGGTAATTTGCTACGGGGTCGCGGTGGGCTTCGGAGCGGATG
Organism: uncultured Spartobacteria bacterium; assembly: GCA_937919825.1. Taxonomy (GTDB): domain Bacteria; phylum Verrucomicrobiota; class Verrucomicrobiia; order Chthoniobacterales; family Terrimicrobiaceae; genus UBA967. Next base: position 22,283 of record CALFPA010000063.1, read on the forward strand.
TTTTGGAGGCGTTCGATGATCTCCGGGTGTGCGGCGGCGAGGTCGGTTGTTTCGCCGGGATCGCTGTCCAGGTTGTAAATCTCAAGCTTGGGAGCGGTTGGTTTTTTTGAATTGTTTTTCCAACCGCGAAAGACGCCCTTCCATGGCCCGGTGCGAACCGCCCAGTCGTGGTCCTTCGTTTGCGGGTGTTCCCAGTAGAGATAAGGCGGTTGCTTTTGCGTGGCGGATTCGCCGATGAGCGTGGGGAGGAATGAAATGCCATTCACTTGCTTTGGAGTGGGTTGACCGGTCAGTTCAGCCATGGTCGGAAGGACATCCCAGAAGGCACTGATGTGTGTGCTTGTGGAACCCGGGGCAATGGAGCCAGGCCAGCGGACAAGAAATGGCGAGCGGATACCGCCCTCGTAGAGGTCGCGCTTGTGGCCTTTGAACGGACCATTTGAATCCCAAAACTTTGGATCATGACCACCTTCGAGGTGTGATCCATTGTCGCTGGCAAAGAGCACGATTGTGTTGTCGTCGATACCCAACTCTTTGAGGAGGGCCAGTAGGCGACCGACGTCTCCGTCGAGTTTTTCCATCATTGCAGCAAAGCCGGCGATCGGATTTTGCACATTCGGGCAGGGTTCGCCGGGACCTGCACCATACTTACCGATCTTTTTGTCGAATTGCGGGAAGACCTTTCTCCATTTCTCGTGGAGGTCTGCGGGAGCATGCATGGCGGCGTGGGGAATCGCTGTGGGGATGTAGCAAAAGAATGGTTTGCCCGCCTTGGCGTTCTTTTTGATGAAGGTGATGGCGTCATCCATGATGAGGTCATGGATGTATGTGCCAGGCTTCAGTGGAATCTCCTTCCCATCGCGGACAATACTCGTGGGATAGTAGGTGTGGGCGATCATCTGGTTTTTCCAGGCGCTGAAAGTGTCGAAGCCGTGGGTGAGGGGGTTCGGAGCGCCTTCGGTTGTTGTGTCGCCTAGTCCCCATTTGCCATACAAGCCGGTGGCATAGCCTGCGTTTTTAAACAAACGCGGTAGGGTTGTCATGTCGGGGTCCAGCTTCGTGTAGGTATTCTCAGGGCCGTTGCCGCGGCAGTGAACCCGTCCCGGATGTTGGCCAGTCATCAGGCTGGCCCGCGAGGGGGAGCACACGGTATTTCCGGAATAATGATCGGTGAACTTCAGTCCCTCGGATGCGAGGCGGTCGATGTTCGGCGTCTGGAGTTTTTTCTGCCCGTAGCACGAGAGGTCGCCGTAGCCGAGATCGTCGGCGAGAATGTAGATGACATTCGGTTTGCCGGAGGCCGCGGACTTGTTGCTGGCGGCGCCAGCCGGAAATACCAATTCATCCAATGCGAGTTGGTGGGAAAACAACGCTTCTCCTGCGGGATTGATGGCCTTGAGCGTGACGCGCTTCGCGTCCCAGTCGATCTCGATCAAGCCGGCATTCAGCTCCGAGGAAGCATCGCCCACCCGGAATGAGTTTTTGTATTCTGCCCATCTCTTTGATGTGTGTGACATTCCGCTGCTGGTAAAATCATAAAAGGGATATCCCTCGACCTCCCGTTTTGATAACTCGGCGAAGTGCACATCCCCCGAGATGGCGAAGGTGTGGTCCGCCTTGTATTTCTTGAGCAGGCCGACCAGGCGCTCCAATTCATGCGGCGTGTTGCCCCAGTTCTCCATGCCCTTCTCGTGGGCCAGCATCTGGATGCTGCTGGCAATGATCCGGAGATCAGCCGGCACCTGCAATTGCTCCTCCAGCCACTTCCACTGTTCCTCTCCGAGCAGGGATTTGGAGCGGTCGCTGGTCGGTTCATACCAACCGAGGCGCCCCGGCTCCGGCTTGCCTTTCAAGTGCGGCAGTTCGTCGCGAAAACTCCGCGTGTCGAGCAGGAGAATCTGACAACGCTTCCCGGGAGGGCCAAAAATATACGATCCATAAACCCCCTCCCGCTTTCTCCGGGGGGAGTCCGCCGGTTCTTTGAAAAAATCCAAGAAAATACGCTCCGACTCGAGCCTCATCGGGAAGGACTTCCCTCCATCATTAACCCCGTAGTCGTGGTCATCCCAAGTGGCTAGGATGGTGCTGGTTTCACTCAGTTTCTTGAAGCCCTCCACCGCTCCCAGCGCATTCCACTTCTTCGCCAACAACTCCATGTCCATCGTGTCGCCGTAGATATTGTCTCCGAGAAAAACGAAGACATCCGGCTTCTGGCGTAGGATCCCGTTGAAGATGGCAACCTTATTTGGCCTTGGGTATAAGCAGGAGCCGAACGCGATGCGCTGCACAACCTCCTCCTTCTGAAAATCAGGAGACGAATTGGCTAGGATATTCCCCGACACAAGCCACACAACCGCAACGAACAACAATGAAGAAATTTTTTTTATATTGAGCTGATGTTTTTTCATTAGGTTAAATCCCCCCGCGATGGGCTTCAGGGCTGGAGGTAATCCGAGGTCGCCACCAACTGGCCGCTGGAGACATTCATGAAGCAGGCGGTCGTTCCTGCAGGCACGGGGGCGGTGGCAATCCATTTGCCGTTTTCCTGTTTGAGGACGGCGGCGGTCTCGATCCATTGGCGCTTAGAAGTGAGGCCGGTGCCAGTGGTGGAGGTGAGCATGGCCGCGTTCAGGGGTTTGGTGGAGCGGAAGACAGCTGTGAGTGTTCCGCCGTCGATCTTCGTGGATTCAGGGACGCACCATGGCTTGCCATCCTGCATGACCGATTTGGCGAATGCATAACTCTCCGGGCGGTTCCACGCCGGGCCGTGGCCATGCTTCATCTTCGGCACGAGTGAGAACACCGAAACTCCGGAGACTTTCTCGCTGGAGGCGGCGAGGGAATCCATCGGAAAGTGGAAGTCGCCTGTCCAGGAAAGCCACAGCACAGGCATGGTGGCCTTCTCGAGGCGTAGGTTCGGATCCCAAAGAATGGGATAGAGTGAATTGTTGGCGAGGTGTTTTCGGTAATGGCTGGTTGCTTTGTGCAAGCCGCCGCAACCATAGGTGGGAATCGCAAAAGCGAACCTCGGATCGAGCCCGATGACCGTGCTGGTGATCACTCCACCCCACGAGACGCCCATGAGCCCGACCTTGGCGGGATCGACCTCCGGAAGGCTGCGCAGGAGATTGTTGGCCAGAATGGTGTCCGCCACGGCGTGATACATCCACTGGTCTTCGATGGGCTTTGCAAAGTCCGCGTAGGTTCCGGGGCGTTGCGGGCCACCATGCTCGTGGCGTTGCCATTTCGCAGGGGGCTGACCTTGTTGTTCGGTTTGGCCCTCGACCGCGATACTGATCGCAGCGAATCCCTCGGCGTTCCATTTCTGCACCCATTCTTTGAATGCCGTGCCGCCGCCGCCGTGGACTAGCACGACGCCGGGCACGGGCTTTTCCTTGCTCGCGCCGCCAGGCAATCCGATCCAGGCAAAGACCCGCGTCGGCTTGCCCTCCCAATCCAAAGCGTCAAAAAATATCGGCCTCACAGTGCCATCGGTTTGAAACCCCGTGCCCTCGTGCACCGCCGGAGGAGTGGTCTGTTTCGCCAGTTCCTCGAGCTTGGAGAGTGAAGGAGCGGAAGTAGCGTCCTGTCCGAAGGTGCTCATTCCGGAGGCAAGGATCATTGCTGCGATTGTTTGGTATTTTTTCATGGTGAAATCAGATTTTTTGGCGGCCCTTCGGAATCCACTGGGGATAGAGGAAGGTCTCGCCATTGTTTTTTTGGGGTGCGCCCGGCGTGGATCGGCCGGCATCGATGTATTTCTGCACCAACGCAGTCAGGCTGGAGACGATCTCGGGGTGCTTGGAAGCCAGATTCTTCGTTTCGGCGGGATCGATCTCGAGGTCGAACAGTTGCACCCAGTCTTTGATCGGTTCCTGCAGAGCCGCTTTCTTTTTGCCACTGGGCGGTGACGGATGGCTCCAACCACCCGATCCGGGGCAGAGGGCCAACTTCCATTTTCCTTGGCGGATCGCGAAGCTGCCATCGATGGAATGATGCACCACCGCCTCGCGCACGGGCTTGGTTGCCGTGCCCAGCAAAGTCGGCAGGATGCTCACCGAATCCTCTGCCGTGGAGTCGTCGGGCTTGGCGCCAACGATCTCCGCACAGGTGGCAAACAAGTCCACCAGACACACTGGATCATTGGAAATGCTGCCCGCCTTCACTTGGCCATCCCAGCGGGCGATGAATGGCACGCGATGGCCACCCTCGTAGATATCCGCCTTGTGACCACGATAAATATCGCTCGGATAGTGGGTCTCGGGGTCCTCGGGAGATTTTTCCCCCATCAGGAACTTGAAGCGGGCTGGATTTTTAACCGCGTTCATTTTCAAAGGCATATTGCTGCATCCATTGTCGGCGGTGACGATGATCAGCGTCTTGTCGGCGATCCCCGCCCGCTCGACCGCCTCGACGACCTGTCCCACGGCCCAGTCGGTTTCCATGACAAAATCGCCATACGCACCCAGCGAGCTTTTCCCTTGGAATGGCTTGGAGGGCACGATCGGGGAGTGAGGGCTGTTCAATGGCATGTAAATGAAGAACGGCTTCCCGCTCTTGGCTTGCTCAGTGATCGTTGCAACCGTGCGCTCGGTCAGCGTCGGCAAAACATCGATGGCCTCGAAATCGGAATGTGCGGGTCCCTGGCGGGTGGGGTGGAAGGATTTTTGAGTCGTGCACTCGCCGACGAAGCGGTCGTTCTCGATCCAGATATATGGCGGCATATCGAGTGAAGCAGAGATTCCCAAATACTTGTCGAAACCCACCGCCGTTGGCCCATTCTTGATCTGACCTTTCCAGTCCGTGTTTTTTCCTTTTTCGTCGACCTCTTTTCCGTCGGTCGTGGGGAAATTCATCCCGAGGTGCCACTTGCCGATCATGATCGTGGTGTAGCCATTTTTTTTGAGCAGCGAGGCGACGGTCTCGCGACCGGACTCGATGAGCGCTGGGGAAAATCCCCAGATCACGCCGCTCTTCAAGCGGCTCCGCCAATTGTAGCGACCGGTGAGAATGCTGTAGCGCGTGGGCGTGCACACCGAGGACGAGCTGTGCGCATCGGTGAATTTCATGCCCTTTTCCGCCAGCCTGTCCATGTGCGGCGTGTCGATCTTGCAGCGGTCGCCGCCGTAGGTCTTCACATCCCCCAACCCCCAGTCGTCGGCGAGGATGTAAATGATGTTTGGCTTTTCGCCGGTGGACGCCATGGCCGGAGCTCCCGACGAAAGGAGCGCAGCCAAGGAAACTAAAAGTGAAAAAGAGAGCTTCATGTTAAAAAACCAAATCCAGCAGGGTTAACCACGGAGGACACGGAGAGCACGGAGGAAAAACAAGAGGTGTAAATGCATTTTTAAGAAAGATTTTTAAGGACTAAATTTTAATTAAATAAATCTCCCTCCGTGTCCTCCGTGGTTAATAAATTTCCTTAATTTTTCTCAGGCTCGAGCCACTCGATTTCGCCGACTTGCTTGTCGATATCCACGCGCACCTTGGCGTGGGCGAATTCGCGGGTGTAGATGTAGCCATCCTGAACGGCGGGGCCTTTCGGTGGGCCCAAGGGTCGGTCGAACTCCGCAGGGCGTGTCATCCAGACTTTGTTTTTCTTGAAGGCGTGATAGCCATCGTGGGCGAGGAAGTAACTATGTTTCTCGGCACAAACAAGAAACAGCGACAGCAGATAAGTTAAACGCTTGCTGTAATCATCATTTTTACCAAGCCCCTTGCGGATTTCGTCCGTTTTATGAAGATTCCGTTCGCCGTCTGCGGTGTCCATTTCGGAGAGTCCTACGGTCATGGCGATCATGTAACCCTCACGGGCCGCTTTCTGAAAAGTCTCAATCGATTGGGCTAAATAATTTCCACTTGCGACTTTTTCCCCGAATGTTTCAAAGTGCTCAAGGTAGGAGCCGTCGAATTGCTTGATCGCCTCCAGGCCGTTATCCGGGGTTCCGACCCGCAGGACATTGGCGAGCATGATTTTGTCTGGCCCGATGGCCTGCCTTGTTTCGGTCATCATGGTCTTGTAGCCTTCGACCAGTGCGGCCTTTCTCTCTTTCCCGATGTCACGAACCATGTAACCGAGAGACAACACCTTGACGATTCCATCCAGAAACACCCCATCGATCACAGGATCGGCGCACAGTTGCTTGACATTGCCGACCCACCACTCCCTCACCTGGGGGGCGTTCAAGTCATAGGCTTCATACTTACCATTTAAATTCAGCTTGGTTTTTCCCTGCTTACCAACAAGGAAAGCCCCAGGCACTTTATCGATCTCGGCGTTGGCCTTGTAGGTGCCGTAGTGCACGGTGACATTGCGGTAGTATAAAACCTTCGTGGAGGGATTGATCTCCTTCACCGCCTTGGCCGCGGCCAGCGTGCCGTCCTCGGTGGATTGATAAGTTTCGGAGCCTGTCGTCTTCTCAAAAGTCACCAAGGGAAAAGTCGCCAGATACTTGATCTCATCCTCCGTAAAATTTTTGGCTTTGCGGATATGCATGTATGTCGGCACGCGGTCCCAAGAGAACTCGGGCCAGTGGTTGGGTGCCGGAGCGGAGGGCTCCTCTGCAACCTGCGCCGCAGGGACCGGGGGCGCTTCCTGAACCTGCGCCGTGGGAGCTGGGGGCGTTACCTCAACTTTTTTGCATGAGGGGGACAAACCCGCGAAAAGCGCTAGAAACAGGATGGAAGGAGTTTTGATCAATTTCATTTTGTATTTTGAAAATGCGGCGCGGGCCATCAGCCCGCGCCACATGTCGGATTCAAACAAAGCGGTTATTCCGCTGCTGGTGCTGCTGGTGCTGCTGGTGCTGCTGGTGCCGCAGCTGCCGCTGGAT
>CALFPA010000064.1 GCA_937919825.1 uncultured Spartobacteria bacterium
GCGAGATTGAGCGTGATTTTTCCGCCCATGGAATGTCCGGTCACGGCCAACTTGGCGGGATCCACCTCGGGTTGTTGCTCTAAAAAGGTAAGCGCACGCCGCGCCGCGAGGACCAGGAGGAACCAATTGTTGTTCCTCGGCGACTCGATCGTATCCAGCGTTTTGTCATCGGGTTTCGCGGCGCCGGGGCTGTCGTAGTGGGTGTTGTGCTTTTGCGTGGCATCGATCGCGCCCCAGTCGGTATTGGCATCGCCCGCCTCCATTTTATCCATGGGGTTGCCGAGCCAGTTGATCGAGAGTCCAGCGTAACCATTCTCTGTGGCCGAGATGACATCACTCACATGGGCTTTTCCACCGCCTCCGTGAATCTGCAAAATGCCGGGCAGTTTCTTGTCACTTTTCGGGAAAGCATAAAAGGCGGCCAGTCGGGATTTTTGCCCTTTGAAAGTGCCAACCGTAAAAACCACATGGCGGATGGTGATGTCCCCTTCCTTCCACTCTCTCACGACCTCGGTTTCGAGCAGTTCCTTGGTCGGATCATAATCCCCCCAAAGTTCATCCACATTCGTGGGAATTTTCCCGTCCACCAACGGCGGCAGGGAATTCGTGGCCGAAGCGGTTTTGGCCCACCCGCCGTGCGGGAGGATCGCGACCAATGTGGCCGTTGCCAAAAAGATTTTCATTTTTTTCATGTTCATGTGGTTTTGGGATGGAATGGATCGGTGAGGGAGACTTTCACGACAGTGTCATGCGGGTCGATGGCGGAGCCTGGCAGGGTGAGGTTCAGGATCGCGCCATCCTGCGTGAAGGCGACCCTCGTGTCGGCCGCTTTTGGCGCGAGGAAACTGACGGATTCGACTTTGGGCGTAACGCCTTCGACAACGAGTTTGCCGTCTGCTGGCCACTTCATCACATGCAGGTAGAGGGTTTTTCCATCCTTCGAGAGGTTCGCATCGCCCCACGCCGGGCGTGCGGGAAGCGGATTCGCCTGCGTGCCGTAGATAGATTCGCCATTGTCCTTAATCCACGCGGCGACGCCTTGGAAAAGCTCGAGCGCCTTGGGATCGACCTTGCCGTTGCCCATCGGGCCGAAATTCAGGAGGTAGTTCCCACCGCCGCAGACGGTGTGAACGAACCGGTGGATGATTTCCTGCAGAGTGTGGTAGCGCACCGGACCGTAGGCCTTGTAGGCATACGAGGTGCTCACGCTGTCGGGTGATTCGGTGGTGAGGGAGAGTTTGTGGGGTGGCACCTCTTTGTCCTCGAGCGAGACATAGTCGAAAAACTCGAGTTGCTCGGGCTTCCATTCCTCCTTTGGCCAGTAAAGGAGGCGTGAGTTGACGAGGCAGTCGGGGTTGTTTTTGCGCACAATGTCCAGAAACCGCCTGCCCTGCTCGGGCTTCATCGATGCCGGGGTGTCGAACCAAAGCAGGTCGATCTTGTAGTTTTTCATCAACTCCTCGAGCTGCGGATACGATTTCTTGGCGAGGTATTCCTCCATGGTTTTGTCGTTCGCCACGAAGTCGGCGGGAAGATCGGGGTGGATTTGCCGGATGGCTTCCAGCGAGGGGAACGGCGCGCCCGGTTCGCTCCAATCGAAGGCCTGCGAGTAGTAGACGCCGAACTTCAGTCCGTGGCGGTGGCAGGCTTGCTCGAGTTCCTTGATGATATCGCGCTTGAAGGGGGAGCCATCGACGACATTGTAATCCGTGACGCCCGACTTGAAGAGCGCGAAGCCGTCATGATGCTTTGAGGTAATGACGACATACTTCATGCCGGTTTCCTTGAAAACCCGCGCCCACTCGTCGGCGTCGAAGTCCTGCGGGTTGAATTTGGAAACGACTTCCTCGCGGTATTCCTTGAGCGGAATCCGAAAAGCCATCATCGCCCACTCGGCGTAGGGGCCACCCATCGGGTTTCCCTTGTATTGACCGGCCAAAGGGGAATACGCGCCGAAGTGGATGAAGACGCCGAATTTGCCATCGCGGAACCACTTGTTAAGCCTCGCCTCGGACTCCGGTGGATGGCGCAGGTCTGAGGCAAACCGTTTCTTGAACGAGTCGGCGTGGGCCTGCTCGGGGTTGTCGGCGCTTGGCACCGTCTCGGCAAAGGCGAGCCCGCAGAGGAGCGGGAGTAGAATGGGAGCGAGGATTTTTTTCATGGGTTGGTTGATCGTGGGCTGTCTACTTTTGGGCGGTGGATGCCAAAGGGGCTTCCCCAAGGGCTGCGGCGATAAGTGGTTCGGTTTTAGCAAACCAGGCACGGTAGCCCGCGGCGCTAAGGTGAAGATTGTCGGTGTGGTAAAGCAGTGTCTTCAGGGATCCCTCGGGATTCAGGAAAACCTCTTTCAGATCAACATGGATGACCTGTTTTCCATCTGCCAGCGCGGGGAGCTGCGCGTTGACCTTGTCGACGGAGGCCATCATCGCGCCAGCTCGCGGCAAGATCGAACACAGCACGACCTGGGTGTTCGGCTGGCGTTGCTTGAGTTCGGCGAGGATGGCTTTGATGCCAAGGACGGTGTCCTCGGGCGATTCGCTGCGGCCAAGATTATTGGTGCCAATCATGAGCATCGCGACCTTGGGGTGGATGCCCTCGACTTCGCCGTGTTGGAGGCGCCACAGGACATTCTGGGTGCGGTCGCCGCCCTGGCCGAGATTGAGCGCCTTGCGCGCGCCGAAGTGGTG
>CALFPA010000065.1 GCA_937919825.1 uncultured Spartobacteria bacterium
GGCCAAGTCATCGACCTGCGGATGGACAACTATGGCCAGGGCCCGACGGTGAGGGCGGAGTATGTGACGCGCGAGGGGGTGCAGGAATACGAAAACCTCGGGTGGATGAACGGCCACGAGGTGCACTACACGATTCCCGCCGGGATCAAGATCCTCGCGCTGAAATACCGCGAGACCGGCTACGACACGGCGTTCACCGGCACCTTCGAGTGCGATGACGACTTTCTGAACCGCTACCGCGAAAAAGCCCTGCGCACGCTCTATGTGAACATGCGCGACACCTACATGGATTGCCCGGAGCGCGAGCGCGCCCAATGGTGGGGCGATGTCGTCAACATGATGGGGCAGACCTTTTACTCCCTCGCTCCCGACAGCAGCCGCCTTATTCAAAAGGCCATCTTTGAGTTGATGAACTGGCAGGGGGAGGACTTGATCATTTCCTCGCCTGTCCCTGCAGGAAACTGGGATCATGAATTGCCGCTGCAAATGCTGAACTCGGTCGGCTATTTTGGCTTCTGGAATTACTATCTTAACACGGGTGACATCGAGACGATCCGAGCCGTCTACCCGCGCGTGAAAAGCTACCTGTCGATTTGGAAAATCGGCGAGAACGGTCTGGTGGTTCAACGCGGCCAGAGACTCTGGATCGACCATGGGCCAAACAAGGATCTGCCGGTTCTTTTCAGTGCTTGGTATTACCTGGCGCTACGCGGCCAAAAACTCATGGCCGAGGCCCTTGGAGAAACAGCCGATCTTCCTGCCATCGAAGCCGGCATGAAGAGCATTGAGGAGAATTTCAACAAGACCTTCTGGACCGGCACCGAATACCGCTCGCCGGGATACAAGGACGAGACCGATGATCGCGGCCATGCGCTGGCTGTGCTCTCCGGCCTCGCAGGACCTGACAAATACGACGCGATTCGCAAGGTCTTCGCCACCCAGGAGCACAGCAGCCCCTACATGGAAAAATATGTCGGCGAGGCGCTCTACAAAATGCGCTTCGAGGACGATGCGATCGCCCGCACGAAGAAACGCTTCAAGGAAATGGTCGAGGATCCCGGAACCACTCTCTGGGAAATCTGGGACAGGGGCACCAAAAACCATTCGTGGGGCGGCGGAGCCCTCACCCTTCTCTCCCAATACGGCGCCGGCGTGGCACCGGTCACACCCGGCTACGCGACTTATCATGTCCTCCCGCAAATGGGCTCGCTCAAACGAATCAAAACCATCGTTCCTTCGGTGAAGGGGAAAATTGCGGTGGAACTCCGCAACGAACCCGCTGAATTTTCGCTCGATCTGGTCTCGCCGAAAGACACCATCGCCATCGTGGGCATTCCGAAACGCAATGGCACCGCCCCCGTGCGAATCACCATCAACGGGCAACGAGTCTGGGAAAACGGAAAGTCAACCGGCACGGTGGATGGTGTCGCCTTTAAGGCAAACGAGGAACATTACTCCACCTTCACTGTGCAACCCGGAGCTTGGGCGTTTCGGGCTGAATTTTCCCCCGCCGCGCAGAACCAATAATCAGACACCGATGAATAACTCCCAATCCCATTGTGCCATGATCAAACCATCCATCTTCTGCCTGACTTTACTGGCGTTCAGCTTGGTGAAGGTTTCCGCCGAGGAAATGCCCCCTCTGCCCTCGGGGCCGAAGGGTCCGGGCCCCTTCGGCGCCTTCCAGACCACCCTCAAATACGACCCCGCATGGGATAAACCTTGGCGCATCGGCGATCAGGCGGATGTCATTATTCGCTTCGATGATGGCGGGCACCGCTTCGTCTTCTGGCGTGGCACGAGCTACATCCCTCATTGGGTCACCGACAACGACATCTGGTTTAACAACGAATTCATCGAGAGGATGGGGGACGCCTCCGGGCTTACGGGCTGCATCGAGCCAATGTCCGACAAGCAATGCCGGTATTCCCATGTGCGTGTTCTCGAGAGCAATGAGGCGCGTGCGGTTGTTCACTGGCGCTATGCTCCGGTGGATGTTCAATACCGGCATCCTTTTCCCGATGAAAAGACCGGATGGGCAGACTGGGTGGATGAGATTCACACGATCTATCCCGATGGCACTGCTGTCCGCGAAACGACCATGCACAGCACGAAGCCGAATGATTTTGCCGAGTGGCATGAGGCAATCGTGGTCCATCAGCCCGGCAGAAAGCCCGAAGACAACATCGAAGTGGTCGCCGTGAGTCTTGCCAATCTCAAGGGCGAGTCCCGCGATTATTCGTGGCCCCGGGAGCGCATCGCCAAAAACAGAGTGTTCGAAAATACACCAGAAAATCCCTGCATTCAGATGGTGAATCTGAAGTCGCCAAAAAAACCATTCACCATTGTGGATCCGGAAGGCCTGGAGATCACGGTTTTCTCGGGTAATTCACCGAATTCAATTTTCCTCCACTGGGATCACTGGCCAGTTTCCCAAGACAAGAACTGGAGCCGCATGGCCACCTCGAAGGATCGACCTTCGCATTCCTCATTGTTCAACCTTCGCAACTGGAAGGAATACGCACGCACCGAAACCTCGGTCACACGGCTGCTTCTCAATGGTCTCACCGACAAGCCCGCCGCCGCATTGGCGCCGCTCGCCAAGTCGTGGCTCACACCCCCGAGCATCAAAGTCAGCGGAGATAACTACGAAAGCGCCGGATTCGACCCAACCGAGCGGGCCTGGCAGTTGACCAAAAAAGAAAAGGCCGCCGCAGCGCCGCTTGAAATCACCGTCGAGGCGGATGCAGACCATCCGATCGTCAACCCGGCATTTGTGGTCAAAAATTGGGGCAACGGCGGGGCCGCACTGGCCCTCGACGGCAAGCCCATTCATCGCGGGAAGGATTTCCGCTTCGGGCATCGGCAAACCTTGGAGGGCACCGATCTCGTTGTTTGGCTCAAGTTCGAATCCGACAAGCCTGCAAACATCTCCATCCAACCCGCAGCCTAACCCCAATTCTTCATCACCTCTGTAGCCAAGGCCAACATGGCCAACTTATTTAACTCAAAAAAACCAACTCCCATGAAAAAACCAACACACACCAAAATCACGACGGCTTTGGCGATCATTGCCTTTGGCTTTGTCTCACCCGCGCCTGCCGAGCAAGCCGCCTCGGCCAAGCTACCCACCCCCCCGGAGGTCTGGGCAAATTACGATCCCGACGCGGGAGACTTCAAAGAGGAAATCGTTTTGGAAGAAACCAAGGACGGCATTTACCGCCGCGATTCCTACATCAGCGCCTATGTGAACGGTCAAGAAATCCGCGTGTATTGCAAATACGCCGTGAAGGCCGGAGCCGAAAACGCCCCGGGCCTTCTGAATGTCCATGGGTGGATGGGTTTGGCCGCAATCGACGAAGCCTATGTGAAGGATGGCTGGGCTGTCTTGGCCCATGATTACTGCGGCAAGAGCGGCAATCGTCCTCACTTCACAAAATACCCTCCTGGGATGGAATACGGGAATATGGATGCCGCCACCGGCTACCGTGTAAAAGACAAGCTTCCCGACAAGACAAACATCACCTCTCCGACCCAAACGGACGACTACCTTTGGTATGCCGTTCAGCGCCGGGTTTTGAGCTATCTGATTGCACAAAAGGAAGTCGACAAAAACCGCATCGGAGCGAAGGGATACTCCTATGGCGGAACGATCATGTGGAACCTCGCCATGGATGCACGGGTGAAGGCGGTTGTTGCTTTCTTCGGGGTCGGGTATGTCGATTACTACCGCAACAAAGGTGTTTGGCTCTATGATGTGCCTGCGAAGAATCCGCCGAAAACACCGGGCGAGGAGCTCCTGCTCGCCTCGATTGTCCCGGAAGCCCATGCCCCTTACATCAAGGCCGCCTGTCTCTGGCTCACCGGCTCGAACGACCATCATAGTGGACATGAACGCGGCGAGCAGATTTTCAAAGCCTTCCAACCCGGCGTGCCGTGGTCTTTTGCCATTCAGGCCCGCGGCCACCATAGCACCGACAAACTCGGCAATGACTGCAAGCTGTGGCTCGAAAAATATGTCCTCGGCAAGGATATCGACTGGCCCGCTCGTCCGACCAGCGGCATCGTCCTCGACAGCGCGGGTGTGCCGGAATTCCGCCTCTCTCCCGCTTCAACCGAAAATATCGAGAAAGTCGATGCCTGGTATGCTCTGAAGGATCCGGTGAGCTTCGGTCGCCACTGGCGCGATGCCAAGATCGAGCGGCAGGGTGACACTTGGTCTGCCAAACTTCCTGTGGCCAATGTGAACGACTATGTCTTCGCCTTTGCCAATATCCGCTACAAAGGCGACATCGTGATCTCCTCGGATTTCACCGCAGCGATCCCCTCGAAGCTCGGCCAAGCCGTGGCCACCGACACCAAGGCTGATAGCCTCTCGGGAGAAGAGTCGCTCTGGAGCAATGTAGGCCCAGTCGAGGGCGTTGGCGGCATCGCTGGCATTCGCCCGCTCGACAACAAGAAGGGCACCACCTGCAATGCCTTCAGTGATCCCAAGTGGAAAGCTCCGAAGGGCGCGGCACTGACCTTCAAATTCTACTGCACCCAGCCCCAAACACTCGTTCTGGAGGCCGCACCCTTCTTCAAAAAAACAATCGCCATCACCGCCTCGGACGATTGGCAAACCATGACGATTCCCGCCGCGCAGTTGCGCTGGGGAGGCAACCAACATCCGCTGAAAGATTGGAGCGAGGTTAACACCATCTCCTTCAAGCCCGCCCCCGGACAAGACATCACCAAGGTCGTGTTTGCGGACATCAAGTGGACTGCTCCAGCGAAAACAACTCCATGATTGTTAGTTAATTCATCAAATCCTAGTCATGAACCTGCGTCCCATCCTTCTTCTCGCGGGAGGACTTTGTCTCCTCGCATCCTGCAAACCGCCTGTTTCTTCAGAGATCACCGCCACCGATACCGGCAAGAGCGGGCCCGGCGCGCAGACGATCAAGGGCGGCGATGTGACTTTACTGCTCTCGGCCGACGCCAAGCCGCTCTCCTACACCATCAGTGACGGCGAGAACCTGCTCCGCCCCGACGCCGGCGGCCCGGGGTTTTACCTGACCACAGGCACGGGCGCTGAAGAGAAAACCATTCCGTTTGTTTCCTCCGAGTCGAAGGACGGCCAACTGATCCTCACCGCCGAGGACAAGACCCGCGTGACTCTCGCGGTAAATGCCGGCGACAGATTCATTTCCTTCCGCCTCGAAAAAATCGAGGATGTGCCGAAAGACACGGAACCCACCTTGAATTTCGTGATGAATTTCAAATCGGGCGTTTTCCCGGAAACTGTTCCTTTCGACTACATGTGCACTGTGGGTGGGCGGCAGCAAACCGTGCGATCCTACAGCTTGGCCACCTGGCCTTTCCTGTGGCAACGCGGCGATCTCGACCCTCTCGGCGGGTTTGCCCTGTTCGTTCCGCGAAACGACGAGGAGCACAACGAAGCCCTGCTCCGCATCTGGACCGAGGAAAAAGTGCCGCATCCGAAAATCGAGGGCGAGTGGACCTACGAACGCGCGAAGGAGTGGGCCGAGGAGTGGTTTAAGAACGCCGAGGACACCACGCAACTCGTGATCAGCGCCGAAAAGCCCGAGGACCTCGATCCGCTCATCGACTATGCGAAAAAATTGAAGGTCAGCCGCGTCTACATGCACGGCGACACCTGGCGCGGCGGGTTCTGGCCCAAGGACCACGACGCCTTGTGGGTCAACACCAAGGTCTTCCCGCGCGGCGAGGAGGACCTGAAAATCTTCATCGACAAGCTCAAGGAGCACGGCATCGGCACCATGATGCACACGCTCGGCTACGGCATCCCGCCGGAGGGCACGAAGTATATGGGCAAGGGGAAAAAGACCGACCGCCGCCTTGCCAACTGGGGCAAGGGCTCCCTCGAGCAATCCGTTTCCACAACCGACACCACCATGCTCTACCGCCCCAACTCTGCGTGGAAACCATCAAGCCGCCCCCCTGGGAACTCCTTTATGTTGATTGGCGACGAGATCATCCAATGCACGATCACCGACACCGACAAACCCGTCTGGACGCTTAAAGACTGCAAGCGTGGGGCGGACCCGGCGGCACACGAGCTCGGCATCGAGATCATCGGACTCAGCAAGCGTGGCGAAAATTTCTATCCCGATAGCAGGACCGACCTGCCTGAAATCACCGGCAGGGACTACGCGGAATTTTTCAACCGCCTCGGAGTCGTGCACCACGAATTCGACGGCAAGGAATTCCACGACGATTTCCTGTGGGGGTTCCCGAAGTGGTCGATGTTTGTTTACCAAAACACAAAGATGCCCATCACCACCAACACCTCGAGTGGCAGCATCAATCCTTGGGATTTGATGTATCGGTTCAAAAAGAACGGGGCCGAAAAACTCTACAACAAGGGCAGCAACCACGGCTGCGGCACCGGCAATGCCGCCTTGGATCTGGAGCGCGACAACCGACTCGCCACGAGCCCGATCGAGAACCATTTCACCTTGGGCCACGCCGCGTCGATCAACACGCCGGGATTCGTTTTTGGAAAGCCCGAGCCGATGTTTGGCATCTTCCCCCATGTCATCACGGAACACGGACTCGAAGAGTATATCTCCGAGCAGTTCACGGTCTGGTGCGAACTCAAAGGCAAGCTCACTCCGGAATTACGGAATCAAATTGGCAAGACCTACAACAGGAACCCGGCATCCCACCACTTCAACACCAAGGTCCTCTACGAGGCCCGCCGCGCGGGCGACGGCTACGAACTCCAGCCCTTCACCGTCATGACCCGTGGCGAGGTCGACGCGCCTTGGACGACCTACCAGGAATACAATGTTCTCATGCCTCGCCAGTATGTCACTCCCGGCATGCGCGTGACGTTGGACAACCCCTTCGAACGCCAGGCGCCGCAATTCATCATTCGCGTGATGAACGGCTACACCGGCTCGGTGTCGGATACCCTGAGCACCGCTCCCAATAAAGAGATGACCCAGGACATGAAGGAATACCTCGCCGCCGCCGGCGTGGAGGTGGAAAGTTCCACTCCTCCCCCCGCTCCCACACCTGCTGCACAGGGAGCGGACCCCTACAGCCTGCAGCCAAAGGCCGTGCAGATGGGTAATCCCGGCAAGCATGTCTTCGCCGACGAGGGCTCGGCGCTCAGCGTCTCTTTGAACAACACAGGCAAAGATCCCCTGATCCAAAAGAGTGGCCTCCCCTCCCGAAGGTTCAAAGCCGATACGCAAAACGCCCGCGGTCTCGGCCTCACCGTCACCGGCGACGGCAGCGGCGCGCTTCTCGTCGTCACACTCGGCCTCTTCAATGATTATGTCATTCCGATCGACTTCACCGGACGGAAGGACATCGTCATTCCCGTTAGCGAGGCCGCGCACGCGCTCAACGATTGGCGAATGCGCCAAGGCACGAAAGGGGCACAATACGGCCCCATGTTCGGCTACTCCATCGGCTTCGGGCAGGTTCCCGGCGAAACCCACGCGAAAGTCCTTATCGAAAACCTCCGCATCCTCGGCGAGAAACCCTCCTCGATCACCAACCCTGTCATCCACGCCGGAGAAGGAACCCTCGCCATCCAAGGCGAAGTGAAAAGCGGCCACTACCTTTGGTATCAAGGTGGCGACAAAGTCGGCGTCTACGACAAAAACTGGAACCTCCAAGACGAACTCCCGGTCGTTAAGTCCAACTACGAAGTGGACAAAGGATTTTCAGAATATTGGATCGACGGCCAATGCGCCAACCCCGCGCCATGGCTCAATGTTCAATTCATCACCAAGGGCGAAACGATAAAGCTCTAAAACATGCCGACGGCCGCACCCGAAAAACCAGCCTGTGAAA
>CALFPA010000066.1 GCA_937919825.1 uncultured Spartobacteria bacterium
CCAACTCCGATGCGAGTGCCTCGCATTGGTTGCTTGGTTTGTGGAAAGCCCGCCGGAACATTTTGGCACCCTTCAGCGAGGCGGAATTCAGCAGAAAGCTCTTCGAGTTTCGAATTCTTCGTCAAAAATACATCGTCTGCAACGCGCCAGAGCATGTGCGTGAAACCTTCATTGAGAAGCATGATAATTTTGATCGTAAGAGCCCACAGCAGCGAACTGCGCTTGGGCCGATTTTAGGAGATGGGTTGTTTGCCAGCGACGGGGAGTTGTGGAAAGAACGACGCGAAGCTTGCGCTCCTGCCCTGCGTGCGGAGCTTCTGCCGATGTTCGTTCCGCAGATGGTCGAGACGGCGGAGGAAGTTAGAGAGGCGTGGGGGCGCGTTCCGAAAGGGCAGGTGGTCGATGTCCTGCATGATATGGCCAAGATGACGGCCCGCATCATCGGTAGAACTGTGTTCGGTGATGATGTGTCTGAGGCTGAAGCTGCCCAATCTGTGCGAGGGTTTGCAAAATATCAGAGTAGGGTTGAGCAAATGAGCCTTGCGGATTGTTGTGGCTTGCCCACCTTGAAGCACCTCACGAATCCTTACAAGACTTGGAGGACCCATCGAGCGGCTGGAGAAGTTCATCAGATCATTGATCGTATCATTGAGAGAAGGGCGCGAAGCGGGATCTCCCAGCCCCATAGCTTGCTGGATCTCTTTCTCCAAAACGACCCAAGCGGTGGAAGATGTCCCATGTCAAAAAATGCGGTCCGCAACGAGGCGATCGTTATGTTCATGGCTGGGCACGAGACCACGGCGAATACATTAGCCTGGGCATGGTATCTCCTCGATGGAAAACCTGAGGCGAGGAATAGGCTTCAGCAAGAGATCGAGGAGGTGCTGGAGGGGAGACTTCCAACTTTGGATGATGTCCCACAACTTGTTTACACGCGGGCGGTGATCGAGGAGACGATGAGGCTGTATCCTCCCGTGCCAATCCTCTCCCGCCAGGCAAGGCGGGGAGATCGCGTGGGCAATAAGGAGGTTGAGCCGGGAACGATTATTGTTGTGATGCCCTGGTTGCTTCATCGCCACAAACTTTATTGGGAGGAGCCCGACGCATTTGTGCCGGAGCGTTTCCTACCTGACCAGCCGCGCCCGGACAAATGCCTTTACTTTCCTTTCAGTGTCGGGCCACGAGTTTGTCTGGGGCTGAGATTTGGACTCACAGAATCGATACTGTGCCTGGCGATTCTCGCTCAGAAATTCGCTCCCAGATTATTGCCTGGCCACAAGGTGAACATCGATTGTCGACTCACCCTCCGGCCTGGCGAGCGATTGCCCATGATCCTCGATCCCGCATGATCGATGCGCGCTTGAGATGGAAAGACCGCTTCCAATGGTGGACGCATCTTTCTTTGCGTCGCTTGCCGATACCGGTTACTTCCGCAGTGGGAGGCCTGCTCGGGCGCTTGACGATGTATCAGCACATCATGGCTAAGCGAAAATGGGTGGCCCGATTTCATCAGAATTGGCGGTTGTTGTTTGGAGATGGAGACCCCAAAAAAATCCGAGAATGCTTAATGCGTTATGGTGAATGCACCGGCCGCACCTACGCGGAATACGCGGTGAATGATCGTTTTCACAACAGTCCCTACTTGCGTTTCACAGGGCTTGAACATTTTGAAAATTTGCCCCGGCCGCCGATCCTTTTGACGGCTCATTTAGGCAACTACGAGCTTGCTGCGAGTTGCCTTGCTTTTCGCGGAACGCCGGTCTCGACCATTTCCGATTTGTCTCTTGGAACAATCGATCGCCGGATTGCCATGGAGTCCCGGCAGAGATGCTTTGCTCATGCTCCGGGTGGTCATATGATTGCTGCTGGGCCATCAACCATGCGCCAAGTCGTGGGGGAGATGAAACAGGGCCGCGTGATCGTGGTTTACTGCGACGAATTCAAGGATGGCTTGGTCTGGGGGCCTGCCCTCGGGCGTGAAGTGCCAATGCGTGGAAACCGAGTCCTCGCCGCCAAGCTGGCATT
>CALFPA010000067.1 GCA_937919825.1 uncultured Spartobacteria bacterium
TCTTTGCCGACTTCGAACCTGCCGGCGCGAAAAGTCAGAAGGACATGCAGATCGCACGGTTCACCTCCTCGGATATCAACAAACCGTTCACCTTTTGCGGAAGCTTCGGTAGCGGCCATCCCGATCCCGACATTTGCTTTGCCGAAGGGCGATTCTATCTGATCAACCAGACGAGCAAGGATTACATCAGCTCTGGACCTTGGGTGGAACGCGTCGAGGCGCGGGTGGGGGTCGATACCGACAAGGACGGCCAAATCAACGAGTGGACGCCGTGGCAAGAAGTCCACGAGAAATACGATGACATTCCCGGATTCTCCAAGCAGGTGGCCAGGATTCCGGCCGCGCTGGATCTCTCGAAGTTGCCTGCCGGGTATGGATTCCAAATTGAGTTGAAAACGACCGACACCACCGAGAACAAGGTCAAGCCGGTCTTGGACAAGCTCGCCCTCTCATTTGTGGAGTAAAGCAAAAAACCGCAAAATGATAAGTGCCCCAATTGAAGTAGGGCAGGCGTCCCGCCTGCCATCGAAGAATTCCAATTCGCAGGCGGGACGCCTGCGCTACATCGTTATCGTCCTTGCCGCGTTCTTGGCTCTCCAACTTCCCGCCCGCGCTGCGGATCCCTACGACGGCTCGTGGGAATCCCTCCAGAAAATGCCGGTTCCGGCGTGGTTCGATGATGGGAAGATCGGCATCTTCATTCACTGGGGACCCTACAGCGTGCTGGGCTACATAAAAGGCGACCGAGGTTATGCCGAGCAGGTTCCCAAGGCGATCTACTCCGACCCCAAGCATCTCTATCCCTTGCTGAAGCAGCGCTTCGGAGCAGCGCCGCCCGAGTTCGGCTACAAGGATATGGTGGAACATTTCAAGGCCGAGAAGTGGGATCCCGAGGCCTGGGCGACGCTTTTTGATGAAGTCGGGGCCAAGTATGTGGTGCTCACCGCCGAGCACCACGATGGTTGGGCGAACTGGGATTCCGACCTCACCCCGTGGAATGCCATGGACAAGGGGCCCAAGCGCGACCTCGTGGGCGACCTCGGTGCCGCCGTCCGCAAACGCGGGCTCAAATACGCGCCGTCCACCCATCGCGAGCGCCACCACATGTATTTCAGCTCGAAAGGGTATGTTGCCGACGGTGAACCGTTTCCCGACATCGCCAAGGAGATCGAACTCCATCCCGAGGCGGCTTCTCTCTACGGCCCCTTCGATTTGGATAAGGCGTTTGCGGACGACTATGTGGCTCGTTGGAAGGAAATCGAAAAAAAATACCAGCCCGATTTTCTTTGGATCGACGACATTCCCCTCTGGACGAGGGACGGCAACAATGTGCTGAAAGGAATCGCCAAGCCCGAGATCCAGTATTTCTACGACCAACTTCGCCTCATGATCACGGATTTCATGAACGATGGCGTGCGGCGCGGCCAACCCGTCTATCTCAACAACAAGGGCGGAAGTGTGAACTGGCCCGAGGGCGTCGGCTGCCGGGAGAAAGACAATCTTCGCCTCGCTCAACTCGGCCCGAAATGGCAAAGCTGCACGACCTTTGGAACCTCTTTCGGCTACTTGGCGGCGGAGGAGGCAGACGACTACCCAAACAAAAAAAACGCCGGTGAGGTGATCCATGAAATGATCGAAGTCGTCAGTCGCAACGGAAATTTTCTGATTAATATCGGCCCGCGTGCGGACGGCACCATTCCCGAGTGGCAGGTCGATCGCCTCCGCGCCATGGGAGCCTGGCTCAAGATCAACGGCGCAGCCATCTACGGCTCGCGTTACTGGCATACAACGAGCCAAAAGAACGGCCACCTGGCCTTCACCACAAACGGCAAGAAACTTTTCGCCATCTGTCTGGAAAAGCCCCAGCCCTTCACGATCGAGGCCACCAAAGGCTGGACAGCCGCCGATGTGGAATCCGTCCGCCTCCTTGGATCGAGCGGAAAAGTGGAGTGGGCCCTCGATGAGAACGGGCTTCGCATCACCCCTCCCGCCGACCTCGGCGCGTCCCGACACGCGTGGGCCTTTGAGATTCTCACCACGAAAAATCAGCACACGCCAGCGAATCTTGGCACGGACCTTAAAGAACAGCGCCGGAGTGAAATCCACAGCGAAGATTCCACCGATTACTCCGACGAGAAAAAATGACCCCGGAAAAAAACACAAGCGCCCGCGAATGGCGCGAATGCCCGCGAATCAAGAAGGTAAGCGCCCCTGCAAGATTCCCATTCGCGTGGATTCGCGTCATTCGAGGGCCGTTTTTCCAGCTTTGGAATCCGCCCTGCATCGCCGCAGCCGTGTTCCTTTTCCAAGCTGCCTGTGCCTTCGCGGTCTCCCCATCGAACGAGGGTGGGGCACCAAAGCCTCCCAACATCATCGTCCTCCTCTGCGACGATCTCGGCTACGGAGATGTCCAATATCTCAATCCCGAGCGGGGCAAGATCCCCACGCCGCACCTGGATGCGTTGGCCAAGTCCGGGATGGTTTTCACCGACGCCCACTCCGCCTCATCCGTCTGCACGCCGACCCGCTACGGACTCATGACCGGGCGCTACCCGTGGCGAACGACATTACAAAAAGGCGTGGTCAAAGGATTCGCTCCCAATCTGATCGCGGCCGACCGCCCCACGGTGGCTGGTTTCCTGAAATCCCACGGCTACCACACGGCCATCCTCGGCAAGTGGCATCTCAACTTCCTCTACACCGATCCCAAGACCGGAGCGAACCTCGATGAACGCAAGGTTCCGCGCGGCCTCGCTCCCGTTGGATCCAAAATCCCCGACGGCCCCACCACCCGGGGATTCGACTACTTCCACGGGTTTCACCACGCTGCAGACATGGAGTGCGTGATCGAAAACGACGCCGTGGTCGAGCATGACGATCCAATCAACATGCTGCCCCGCCTCACCAAAAAAGCGGTGGCCTACCTCGACGAGCGAGCCAAGGTCAAGGACACGCCGTTTTTCCTCTACCTGCCCTATGGATCGCCCCACGCACCCATCGTTCCCAGCAAGGAATGGCAGGGCAAAAGCGGCATCAATCCCTATGCCGATTTCGTGATGCAAAACGACGACTCGGTCGGACAAATCCTCGCCGCCCTCGAAAAAAACGGCCAGCGCGAGAACACGCTCATCCTATTCAGCTCTGACAACGGCTGTTCCGCCAAGGATGCAAAAGTCAAAGAACTCAACAAGCACTGGCACTTTCCCAGCGCCGGATACCGCGGCTACAAAACGCAACTCTGGGAGGGCGGCCACCGCGTGCCGTTCCTCGCGAGTTGGCCCGCCCGCATCCAGCCGGGGAGCAGCAACGACAGCACGATCTCGCTGAACGACATCTTCGCCACCTCCGCGGAATTGCTCGGCGCGAAAACGCCGGCCAACAGCTGCGAGGACAGTGTCAGTTTCCTGCCGGCCTTGCAAAACCTCCCCATCCCAAGCAGCCGAAAAGGGATCGTCCATCATTCCTTCCTGGGTTACTTCTCCTATCGCCTGGGCGATTGGAAACTCTTGCTTGCCCGCGATGGCGGAGCGGCCTCGGAGCGCAAGCTGGCTAAAATTCCAACACTCCCCGAAGCCCAACTCTACGATCTCTCCAAGGATCCCGCCGAGACGACCAACCTGTATGAGGCAAATCCCGGGAAGGCGAAGGAGCTTCTGGCCACCCTCGAAAAGGATGTCCTCCGCGGCCGCAGCACCGATGGCCCTGAGTCCCCGAACGACACCAAGGAGATCGTGCTTTGGAAATCACCGGCACCCAGATAAACAACCCTCACCAACCCTAAAAACCTATGATCCAACGCGCCCTAACCCTCCTCGGCCTCGGCCTCGTTCTGTCCATTTCCGCCCACGCCGCGCCCGCCGCCGAAAATTCAAAAGATACTGCAAAAGCGATTGAGCAGGGCTTCGCCGACCCCGCTCCGGAATTCGGTCCCCGGACTTGGTGGCATTGGATCAACGAGCTGGTCACCAAGGACGGCATCACGAAGGATCTGGAAGCCATGAAGCGCTTGGGCTACCGGGGAGCGCATATCGTCAACCTCCCGTCGGGCGGTTCCAAGGCAGCCCACGGCGACGATGTGGTCGGAACGCCCCAGTGGATGGAAAAAGTCGAGTTCACAACCAAGGAAGCGGAGCGCCTCGGGCTCGAACTCAGTATCGGCAGCTGTCCAGGTTGGGTCGCGGGCGGTCCATGGATCACCCCGGAGCTATCGATGCAGGACATCGTCTGGCGCGATCTCCATGTGCAAGGCCCGAGCAGCGGCCCGATCCAGCTACCCCAACCACAGACGAACAAAGGTTTTTACAAGGACATTGCCGTGCTCGCCTTCCCCACATTGCCGGGGGACGCGACGCCATTGGCTTCCTACAAACCCGCGGTGACATCGAATGTTCCCGGCATCGATTGGGCCGCAGCGATCGACGGAAATCCGGAAACATTCGTCAACCTCCCGCCGTGGAAGAAAGACGAGAAAAACCGGCAGGTCATCTTCGAGTTCAAGGAACCGGTTCCCGTTCGCTCGATTCACTTGCAGATGCAGGAGGACAGTGAACGCCATGCCGTGAAGTTGTCCGTCAGTGACAATGGCACCGATTGGAAGCCTCTCGGGACGGCTGGCCGGTGGCGTAAACACTTCCTGCCCTCCCGCGAAGAGAGGATTGAAGGATTTCAGGAACAAACCGCCCGCTTCGTAAAACTCGACTTCGAGCCCCCCAAGCCGGAGGTCGGCATGAAACTCTACGAACTGAATTTCCAATCCGCCCGCCTCGATAGCCTGCACACCAAAGCCGCTCGTCAGCGCACCCAGCCGTCCATTGCAGATCCCTCCACCCAAACGATTCCCGGGGATCAATGCATCAAGCTCGGGCAAATTCTCGATCTGACCGATAAACTCCAACCCGACGGCACGCTCGATTGCCGGCTTCCGGAAGGACAGTGGACCATCGTCCGCTTCGGCCACACGACGAACGGCAACAAAATCCACCCGGCCTCGGAGCGTTCCGAGGGTCTGGAGACCGACAAAATGAGCGCGGAGGCTACCAAGTTCCATCTCGACAAGGGCCTTCTCGGGCCGACTTTGAGAAGCCTCGGCAATCTCGTGGGCAAGGTCATGGTGGAAGCGAACATCGACAGCTGGGAAGCCAATTGCCAGACATGGACCAGCAAGTTTCCCGAGGAGTTTCAAAAGCGCATCGGCTACGACATGCGCAAGTGGCTCCCCGCGCTCACCGGCCGCATCGTCGAGGATGTCGATCAAACCGAGCGTTTCCTCTGGGACTACCGCCGCACGATCGGCGATCTGATCGCTAAAAATTTCTACGGAACCTTCCGCGAATATGTGAACGGCTGGGGCATGAAACTTTCCGCCGAAGCGCCGGGGATCGGCATCCCCATCCAGTCGGACCAACTCCAGATCCTCGGCCAACTCGACATTCCTCAAGGCGAATTCTGGCTCGGCCCGAGAAAAGACCCCAGGTTCCCGCAGTGGCCAGGGGGGCAAAACAACACCAAGGAAGCGGCGGCCGCCGGACATATCTACGGCAAGAATGTGATT
Source organism: uncultured Spartobacteria bacterium (assembly GCA_937919825.1). GTDB lineage: Bacteria > Verrucomicrobiota > Verrucomicrobiia > Chthoniobacterales > Terrimicrobiaceae > UBA967. The sequence continues at coordinate 5,552 of CALFPA010000067.1, forward strand.
TCCTGCGAATCCTTCACCTCGTTCGGGCACCACGACGGCTTCACCCAGTATCCTTTCATCCTAAAGCCGGTCAGCGACCGCCAGTTCTGCAATGGGATGAACGAAATCGTCTTTCACTGCTACGCCCACCAACCCGACGAGCGTGTCCCTGCGATGACCCTCGGCCAATTCGGCCTTCACATGCAGCGCTCGAACACCTGGTGGGATCAGGCGCGCGACTGGATCACCTCGCTGCGACGCTCGCAGTTCATGCTGCGGCAGGGGCGCTTCTTTGCCGATGTCTGCTACTACTACGGCGAGGATGTGCCGGGCAGTGCCTACTTCTTCACTCCGGGATCCATGGACCCCCGCAAGAAGATGCTCCCGGTGCTGCCTCAAGGTTACGACTATGATGTCTGCAACCGGGAAATTCTCGACCGCATGATTGTGGAAGACGGCTTGGTCACCTTGCCGAGCGGTATGCGCTATGCCTACCTCGTTCTTCCCGACCACGCCCGCTACACGCCCGCGGCATTGGAAAAAGTCTTCGAACTGGTGAACGCGGGCGCCACGGTCATCGGCCCCCGCCCGACTCGTTCGCCATCGCTGAAGGATCTCCCGAACGCCGATCAAAAAATCCAAGAGCTCGCGGCAAAAATGTGGCCGGATGCTCCGGGGGAACGCCGCGTCGGCAAAGGGCGTGTCATCACCGGAATGACCTTCGAGCAAATCCTCGCCCAAGACGGCCTCGCGCCGGATTTCGAAGCAGTCCTTCCCGGACAGAAAAATCCCAAGGAAAAGAAAAAAATCGCCGATGACTTCGCCCCATCGAAAAAGCAAATCCGCTACATCCATCGGAAGCTGGCCGACGGCGACCTTTACTTCATCGCCAGCCAATCCGAACAACCCGAGGAAGCCACCTTGCGCTTCCGCGTGAGCGGCAAGGTTCCGGAAGTCTGGAATCCCGTCACCGGCGAGCGGTCCACCGTCGCCCACTACAACGACGACGGCAAGGTCACCACGATCCCGCTCCAGCTCGATCCCTACGGATCGCGCTTCCTTGTTTTCCGCACCCCGTCCGACAACGCCGCATCGAAGCCCATCGCCAAGCTGACCAAAGACAACGCCCCCGTCTTGCTCGATGGCGATGGCCATGACTTCACCGTCTGGGAAAACGGGAACTACGCGGCCGAGTTCCAGGATGGACGCAAAGCCCAAGTCGAGGTTCGCGACATACCGGCCGCCGAGACCGTGCCGTCGGGTTGGACCGTTACCTTCCAGAAAGATCGCGGCGCGCCGGAGGGCCAGATTGCCTTCGACGAGCTCGTTTCCTGGACCGCACGCCCCGAGGAGGGCATCAAGTATTTCTCTGGCACGGCGAGCTACGAAAAAGGAATCAATATCGGCCAAGAGCGGTTGAAAAACGGACAACGCGTCTATCTCGATCTTGGCGATGTGAAGCATCTCGCCGAGGTGTCGGTGAACGACAAACCGCTCGGCGTCCTCTGGAAGCCGCCGTTCCAGCTCGACATCACCGATGCCGCCAAACCCGGCGCGAACAAAGTTACCGTCAAAGTGACCAATGTGTGGAAAAATCGCCTCATCAAAGATGCCGCGCTCCCCGAGGACTCCCGCGTCACTTGGGTCTTCTATCCCTTCTACCGCAACGACCCCGCAGCCACCCTCATGGAGTCCGGGCTCCTCGGGCCGGTGCGGGTGTTGAATTCAGAAAAAATCAGGCTCGATCAATGACCTTCTTATTCTCGGTTTCCTTCAGTCACCTCCACTCCGTCAAACAACCATGATCAAACGCACCCTGTCCCTGCTCGCCTTTGCCTTGGCCATTCCCGCCCACGCAGCGCCCCAGCCGAACATCGTTCATATCCTCACCGACGACCTCGGCTGGATTGACCCGGCCTTCGCCTACAAGGCCGAGCTCGGAAAGGATTCGGTTTACGAGACCCCGAACCTCGACCGCCTCGGCGCGAACGGCACGCGGTTCCGCCAGGCCTATTCTCCCGCGACGACCTGCGCCCCCTCCCGGGCCTCCTACATGGCGGGTCAATGGCCCGCCCACACGGGTGTCTACAGTGTCCTTGGCAGTCGATTGGCGCGGGCCTACAACGCGGCCCATTCGCGGATCGATCCGTTTTACTCCGGCAGGCTCCCCCTCGACCGTCCGACCATCCCGCAGGAACTCAAAAAAGCGGGCTACACCACCGCCCACATTCAGAAATGCCATTTTGGCGGACCTGGAAACGGATACCCTACCCCGCTCGACTACGGGTTTGATTTTAGTTGGGACTGGAAGGGGCAATACAACGATCCCGAATTGTGGAATCCGAAGGACAAAAAAACCGCCAACATCGATGGAGTCTGGCGTTCGATGAGCCCCCACCGGCTCGCGAACTTCCCCTCATCGACAAACCCCGAAGACCCCTACTGCCTCGACGAGGAGGGGCGTCCATTTGATGCCGTCTCCGATCTCGCGGTGCGTTGGATGGACAAGTCGAAAGACAAGCCGTTCTTCCTGAATTTTTGCACGGCCTTTGTTCACAGCCCATTCTCCACCCGCGACCGCAAGCGCCTGGAGCACTACTGCAAAAAGATGGGAATTCCATTCCCGACCGATCCCGGAAAAATCAACGATGGCACTCTGGGCCAGAAGAACCCCTACTACGCCTCGATGCTTGATTCCCTCGATTGGCAGGTGGGGCAACTCCTCCAATTCCTCGAAACCACCGACGATCCCCGCAACCCCGGCCACAAGCTCATCGATAACACCTATGTGATCCTGAGTTCCGACAACGGGGGGCTTTTAGGGGCGCCTGTCAAAGAAGGAGAGGGCAAAGGTATCAAAGAATCGATCACCGACAACCGCCCCCTCGATGGCGGCAAACTCACGCTCGAAGAGGGCGGAATCCGGATTCCATTCATCGTCACAGGCCCGGGAGTGCCGAAGGGAGCTCTGAATGCCAAAACACCCGTCGGCCTTGTGGACATGTTTCCCACTTTCATGGCCATGGCCGGAGCGAAGCCGGGTGACCACCTCGACCTCGATGGATGCAATGTCCTGCCGGTGCTGAAAGGCGAGAGCGACAAGGTGGTCAAGACCGATGGCACCACCCGCGACACCCTTTACTTCCATTTCCCGAGCGTGCAGCCCACTTCCTCGATTATCATCAAGGAGGGCTGGAAATTGCGGCTCTACCATGGTGGCTCCCTGGATGAGAAGCGGCCGAGGGTCGCCCTCTACCACCTCTACAATCCGGATGGATCGCCGGTCGATGAATCCGAAACCAAGAACCTCGCCGACGAGATGCCGGAAAAACGCGACTCCATGCTGGCCGATCTGCAAGCCTGGATGAAGAAATTCAACGCCGAGTTGCCATACAAGAATGCCCATAAGACCGGCAAGCCCGAGCCCGGCAGTAAGCGTGTGCCTGCGGTAGTCAGCAGCAAGGCCGACGGCAAGACGCTCGTTACCGAGGTCGAGTCCGGTGACGGCAAGTCACGCATCGTCGATGCCAAACTCGTCTACACGGCCAACGGATCGAAATTGCTCCGCGCGGGCAAGAATACCGAAGAGTGGTATCAAACTCCCGCAAAGATCGAGGGCGCACGCATCTCCGTCGACGCGCCTCCCGGCATGACCCACGGCGTGATTTACCTGCGCGACGAAAATGACTTTCTGATCGCCTCCGAGCATCTGCCTCCGTTCAGCGGTTCTCCCGACGCCATCTCCGAAAGTGCCAAGGGCGTCGATGCAATCAAGGACGGATTCGCCTGGAATCCCGGGTTGCTCTCACTGATCGACGCCGCCCGCGCCGCCCGCACCAGCGCGGCAGCGAAGAACCTCGACCACTCCGCACTGGATGCCGAGATCGCCAAGGCGGAAAAAGTCGCCGGGCAACCCGCAGGCGAAAAAACCTACGCCCCCGCCATGCGCTCGCTCCGTCAGGCCATCCGCGCCCTCAATGTGCCCGAGGCAAAAATCGCCGCGCTCAACTGGTTCCCGAAAAACGCGAACTGGTAGCCTGCTCCCAGAGTCGACGAAAACCCATGAAAAAAACAACCGCCATCCTTACCGCCGCGCTGGCCTTGGGACTATTGGCGTTTCCAGCCTGCAAACCCAAGATGCCGGCCACAACACCCTCACCTTCAGCTTGGTCCGAGCCGTCGCCGCCCCAAAATGCCACCCGCTTGCCGGAGTTCTCGTGGGATCGCGTGCCGCAATACATGCACATTCGCAAGAGCTATAAATACACGCGGAAGGAGATCAACTATCTAGCCACATTCCCCTTGGTGACCTTGGAAAAGGCGAACGGTGTAAAGGTTTTTAAAACGAGTGAGGATGGAACGCTGGCTGCCGCAAGGGCGATCAAGGAGGTTAATCCTGCCACAAAGATTTTATACTACCGGAATGTGATCGTTCATTATCCCGGCTACCGGGATGACGAGGGGATCAACTCGATTCCCGAGGGATTTCTGGTCGGGCGGAAAGGCCAGACCAACTTGGTCCGAGGCAGGCAAAAGGCCTACGACCTGACCAGGCCCGAGGTGCGGGATTGGTGGGTGGAAAACCCCAAAAGCGTTTGCGCGGATCCAGCCATCGACGGGTTGTTCCTGGATGGCATGCTCAAAATTCTGAAACCCGGGTATTTAAACCGGATCGTCGGGGAGAAAAAACAGGCAGCCGTGCTCGCCGGTTATCAAAGCATGGTTGAGGAGACCCGAAAGGCGCTCGGGCCTGACAAAATCATGCTTGCGAATGTGGTGAGAGCGCAATCGCCCGATTCGGGGCTGCTGGAGATGAAGCGGTTTGACGGTTCCTACTTGGAGAACTTTGACGGAAATACGAAACATGTCGTCGAGGGGATCGAAGCGTTTCAGAAAGCGGCTCGCGACGGATATCTCATGGCATTCTCGGCGGGGCTTTCCGACTTGAACCCGGAGGAAGGCGATTTGAATCCCCTGCAAACCGATGAAATCCGCAAAGGCCTTTCGAAGGATAGCGATACCTCGAAGCGCTTCAATTACCTGCTGGCGATCTTTCTTATCTGTGCCGAGAAGCACAGCTACTTCCTAGCCCACGATGGATACTTTTCCACCACAAGCAAAGTGTGGATGAAGACGCCTCCCGAGCTCAAGCGTCCGCTCGGACCGCCGAAGGGGCCCGCAGTCCAAGACGGCTATATCTACACCCGCGAATTCGCCCATGCCAAGGTGCGCCTGGATCTTGAAAACAAAGTCGGCGAGATCGAGTGGATCGAACCAAAGAACCCCTAACCTTAATCACATCCCAAAAATCCATCTTATGAAAAAAATCCTGACCCTTTTGATTCTGGCCGGCGCCGCCCACCTGCACGGCGCCGCCGAAACAGCCAACCTCTACGAGACAAACCCAACGAAAGCCGACGAACTCCTCGCTACGCTGAAAAACGACATCCAACGCGGCCGTAGCACCGACGGCCTCGAAGCTCCCGACGCCACCCGAGGTGTGGAAAGACCCGATCGCCGGCGACTTTTGGAAATGTTCTTGAGGCAGTCGATATGGAGTTGTTAAAACTCGCCCTCCTCCAATAAGAGAACAAAACCGAACACCAAAACAGCATTACATTTCATGTCAAAAATCGTCCCACTTATCAGCTCCGGCACCGCCGGTCCTCTCGGCGTCCTTCACCTTCCCCGCCTCTGGCAGAAAGCTTCCTTGGAAGCCGCCGGCAAATTGCATGCCGACTACCCCGGTTGCGGCAAAGGCTATGACGCCATGACGCTCGCCGCCCTCGGCATCGACGAAGCGAAGTTCCTCGCTTTCATCGCCACCAAGCCCAGCTACACCCAGCTCGAGACTTGGGTCCGCTCCTATCCTGGCGTGAAACTCACCAAAGCCGACATCTACAAACACAACGCCGCCATCCTCGGCTACATCCACGGAGACGATGTCCGCAAAGGCATCCTCGCCGCCGCTGGTCTCTCCGATGACGGAGGTGTGAACCCCGGCGCGGTTGATCTGAACAACCTCGACGACTGGCAGACCTTCTGGGCCGCCGAGATCAAGGGTTGATCTTTTAAAGATCCTTTCAAAAACCCCGTTCGCCACAAGGTGGACGGGGTTTTTTTGTTGGCCAATTGCCCTCGGGTCATGAGGGCTACTCCTCTACCAAAGTCATCAATTTGTCATCGGCCTTGTCGGTGTATTCGAAGATCAAGGCGCTGTTTTCCACGAAACGGATGCAGTCGCCATGCGGGGCGGGGTTGAGGAGTTTTTTTGCGCGCCGTTCAGGCTATGCAAACAACTCGGTGACCACGCGGGAGGGTTTGGTGACCGGGGTGAGGGTTTGGTGCAGGCCTTGGAACATGTAGCTCAGCTTTTTGTGGTTCAGGCCCATCGAGTGGAGGATGGTGGCCTGGAGGTCATAGACGCTCACCTTGTCTTTCACGGCGCGGTAGCCGATCGGGTCGGTTTCGCCGAAGCTTCCCGGTTTCACGCCCGCGCCGGCCATCCAGACGGTGAACGCACCGGGGTTGTGGTCGCGGCCGATGAATTTCATCTCGGTGCCGCCGCGGTTTTCGCGCATCGGCGTGCGGCCGAACTCGCCGCCCCAGACGACGAGCGTGTCATCGAGCATGCCGCGTTGTTTGAGGTCGGTGATCAGGCCGTAGGTGGCTTGGTCGACACTCTTGCATTTTTGGATGAATCCGCCATTCAAAGCCTCCCCCTCGGCGGCGCCGTGGGAGTCCCAGCCCCAGTCGAAGAGTTGGATGAAGCGGGTGCCGCGCTCGGCGAGGCGGCGGGCCAAGAGGCAGTTGTTGGCGAAACTCGATCCACCCGGTTTTGAGCCGTAGAGAGCGTGGATGTAGTCGGGTTCCTTGCGGATGTCGAAGGCGTCGCTCGCATGGATTTGCATGCGGAAGGCGGTCTCGTATTGCTGGACGCGCGCGATCGTCTCGGGATCCTGCATTTCCTCGTGGGTTTCCTCGTTGATGCGGGTGATGGCATCGATCGCCTTGCGCCGCACATCGCGGGGAATGCCCTCCGGGGAGCCCAGATAAAGAACCGGATCGCCCTCCGAGCGGCATTGCACGCCTTGGTAGACGGAAGGCAGGAAGCCGCTTCCCCAAACCGATTTTCCGGCATCCGGTTGGTGGCCGCCTGAAGCAAGAACGATGAAGCCCGGGAGGTTTTGGTTGTCATTTCCGAGGCCGTAGGTGACCCACGATCCGATGGCGGGATGGCCGAGGATCGTGTGCCCGGTGTGCATGAGGAGTTGGGCCGGGGCGTGGTTGAATTGGTCGGTATACATCGAGCGGATGATGCAGAGATCGTCGATGATCCTCTCGGTGTAGGGCAGGCGGTCGCTGATCCATTGCTTGTTGTCGCCCGCTTGATGGAAGGGATACTGGGTGCCGAGCATTTTCGGGACACCTTGGATGAAGGCGAAGCTTTGGCCTTCGAGGAATTCCTTCGGGCAGTCCGCGCCGTCGAGTTTGGCGAGGTCGGGCTTGTAGTCGAAAAGCTCGAGCTGGCTGGGCGCGCCGGCCATGTGCAGGAAGATCACCCGCTTGGCTTTTGGAGCGAAATGGGCCAAGTGGGCATCGAGTGCCGACATGTTCCCCGCGTGGCCGATGGAGGCCAATTCACCCGCGAGCACATCCATTTTCATATTGGAGAGCCAAGCTGTGCCGAGACCGGCGATGCAGTGTTTTAAAAACTGGCGGCGGGTGTTGAGCAGTCCGTTGTCGTGCCTGAGTTGTTCAATGACATTCATCGCTGTGTGGTCTTGGGTTTACTTGGTGAGTGCCGTGTCGAGGTTCAGCAAGACACTGGCGAGATTGATCATGGCGGCTTGGTCGGGGGTGTCGGCCAAGGGCTTGGGACCGGTCGCCGAGTATTGCGTGACGAGCTCCTCGCGGAGGTTGGTCAACACATCGAGCGCCTTGTCTGATGGCTGGCTCTGGGTGGCGAGGAGGTAGCCGTGGGCGAGTTTCGCGCGCGGGCCTGCACCGGGGGCCTGTTCCATTTTCTTGGCGAGGCTTCGTGCCATCTCGATGTAGGCGGGGTCGTTCATCGTGACGAGCGGTTGGAGCGGGGTGTTCGTGGGGATGCGCTGGGTCGAGCAAACATCGCGCATCGGGGTGTCGAAGGTCATCAAGCTGGGATATGGCGAGGTGCGCTTCCAGTAGGTGTAGAGCGCGCGGCGGAACCGGTCCGGCCCCTCGGCCGTGGTCCATTTCCAACCGCCAAAGGTAAGGATTCCGCCGGGTTGCGGCGGCATGACGGAGGGGCCGCCATCGCGGTTGGCGAGGAGGCCCGAAACGGCGAGCGCCTGATCGCGGATCATCTCCCCCGACAACCGGGTGCGGGGACCTCGGGCAAGCAGGAGATTTTTGGGATCCTGCGCGGCGAGTTCGGGCGAGGCTTTGTGGTTTTGGCGATAGGTGGAGGACAGGACCATTTCCTTGATGAGGGCCTTGGGTTTCCATTGGTAATCGTCGCGGAAGGCCACAGCGAGGTAGTCGAGGAGTGGTTGGTTGGTAGGATTCAAGCCGGTGGTGCCGAAGTCACCGAGGGTTTGGACAATCCCGTTCCCAAAGAGTTCAGCAAAAACTCGGTTCACGAACACGCGGGAGAAGAGACTATTTTGAGGGTGGGTCATCCACGCGGCCATTTCGCGGCGATTGCGGGCGGGGGATTTGTAGGGATTCAGGATTTCCGGCACTCCGGGTTCCAGAACCTTGCCTTTGTTCTGGGCGTTGCCGCCGATCCAAAACCTCGTTTCGCGGGTGCTTTCCGGTGGACGGTCGAGCATGACGGGGAATTTCGTGCCCTTGACCCCGGCGATGTAGTGGTTCAACTCG
>CALFPA010000068.1 GCA_937919825.1 uncultured Spartobacteria bacterium
GCAGGGGACTCATAAGCCCTTGGTCGGGAGTTCGATTCTCCCCTCTGGCACCAACAATTCCATGGCCAACATCAAATCTTCCGAAAAAAGCGCGCGCCAGAGCCTCAAGCGTCACGCCCTCAATGCTTCCGTGATCACCTCGATCAAGTCGCGTCAGAAAAAACTCCGTGCCACTATCACCGGTGGTGACGCCGCTGCTGCCAAAGAGCAATACAATGCTCTGACCTCGGCTCTCGACAAGGCAGCCAAGCGCGGAATCATCCACCGCAATGTGGCGAACCGCCGCAAGGGTCGTCTCGCGAAGGCGCTCATCGCTGCGAAAGCCGCGAAGTAAATTCTTCCGCCCGATCCGGGACTTTTGGATTTCCCGACCACGGTGCCGACCACACGGCGGCGCCGTTTTTTTGCCGTGATGCTCCACGGCGCTTTTGCTTGATTCAGCTATGGCTTCGAAGCCCAGGCGTTCCGCGAAAACCCACTCCCTCTACACCTCGCTCACCGGGGTGGCTCCGGGCCATGTGCCGAAGAAGTGGGTGAAATTCGTCGCCGGAGCTTTTCTTCTTCTTCCGTGCTGGGTGCTCACGCTGGCGTTTTTCGGCGCGTTGTTGGAGAGCGCGGAGAATACGGGATTTTGGAGGAGCGAGGAACTCGTTTGGTTCGGAGGCGGGGCGTTGCTCGGGGTGCTGGGGTATTTTGCGGTGAAGCCGCTCGTGTGGCTGTATGTGATCGGCCACGAACTCACCCATGCCCTTCTGGTGTGGTTTTATGGCGGGCGCGTGCACGACTTCCATGTTGCCAGCACCGGCGGGCACATCGTGACGGATAAAACCAATACCTTCATCGTGCTGGCTCCGTATTTTGTTCCATTCTACACGGTGCTCTGGATCGGTTCCTACACGACGGCGCGAGTGGTGTTCGACCTGCCTGGGCATCCGGGCTTGTTCCAAGGAGGAATTGGGGCGACTTGGGCCTTCCACCTGGTTTTCACGATGGCGATGATCGTTCGCGGTCAGCCCGACCTTGAATACGGCGGGGTGTTTTTTTCCATCGTTCTGATCTATCTCCTAAATCTCGCCTTGATCTGCGTTCTGCTGGTTGCTCTGTCACCCGTTGCGGATTGGAGCGGTTTCGTTCGAGAAGTGATCTGGAGTGCTCAGGAAGTTTCCGCCGAGATTTTCCGGTTGATCCGGCCGGGCAGCTGAGGATTTAAAAAACCATTGCATTATGGCGGGGGTGATCCATTTTATCTCCCTTCCAATTCGACCAACATGGCAGACGCAGCAAACAAATATAGCGACAATGTTTCGGGCAAATTCTATGTCGATGACCAGTGCATCGACTGTGATTTGTGCCGTGAAACCGCCCCCGCAAACTACAAACGCAATGACGACGGGGGGCACAGCTTTCTATTTAAGCAGCCTGAGACGCCCGAGGAAGAGGCCCTCTGCCAAGAGGCGATGGATGGCTGTCCCGTCGAGGCGATCGGCAACGACGGTTAGATTTTAACATTTCCCAATCGGCTCCCGTGCCCACCAGCCGGGAGCCTTTTTTATGACCCCGGAAACCCTGAGAGCCCGAGTCCTCGCCGAGTGGCGTGGGTTGGAGGAGCCCTTTGAGCGAAGGGAACGATGCGCTCCCGTGGGAGATATTTTGGAAAAACTCATGCCCCGTCTTGGCCTCGGCGAAAGGCTCGGAGAGGAGCAGATCAAACAGGCGTGGAGTGGAATCGTGGGGGATTTTTTGGCCAGCCATGCATCGCCGGCGGGATTGAGCGGCGGGGTGCTCAGCATCCAAGTCCTCCAACCCAGCGTGCGCTACGAACTCGAGAGGAATTGGAAAAACGAAATCCTCGCAAAATTGCAGTCGCGATTCGGAAAAAAAACCATCCGCGAAATCAAGTTTCGGATTTCTTGAGGTAGCGGAAAGGGGCGGGGGAGGATTTGGGTTTTGAGGGCGGTTTGGTTGCTCAAAATCCAAAGGCCAGCACGAGCCAGAAGAAAAAGACCAGTAGGTGCACAGCGCCTTGGAGGAGGTTCGTTCGGGTGCTGCCGAAAGTCAGGATCGACACGGCGAGCATCACGCAGAGGAGGATTGATTCTTGCGGACGTAGGCCGAGGTGAACCTCATGGTTGAAGACTAGACCGATGGTCAGAACGGCGGGAACCGTGAGGGCAATGGTGGCGAGAACCGAACCGAGGAGGAGGTTGATCGAGCGCTGAAGTTGATTTTTCATCGCGGACTTGATGGCGCTCATGCCTTCCGGGGCAAGGATCAGCAAGGCCACGATCACGCCAGACAGCGCAGAGGGGAGTTGGAGTTGCGAAGTGCCGAAATCCAGAACCACGGCGAGTTTTTTGGAAAGAATGACGACCGGCAGAAGCGAGGCGATCAACAAGCACAAGCTCACGCCCACGCCGTGCGACCCGTGGTGTTCCTCGTGGGCGGCGGCGGCGGAATCCTCGAAGAAATTGCGGTGCCGCACGGTCTGGATGATCAAGAAGAGGATGTAGAGCGAGACGCAAAGAACCGTCAAAGCCAGCGCTTCCCTGCGGGAAAAGTTGGGGCCGGCCGTAGCCACGGTATATTCCGGCAGCGCAAGGGCGAACACCGCAAGCGGGACGATCAGCGAAAGATAAGCCCCGGCCCCCTGGAGGTTGAACTCCTGTTGGTGGTGGCGCCAGGCACCGAGCATCAGCGAAACACCGGCCAAGCCGCCGAGAACAATCATCACCACCGCAAACATGGTATCTCGTGCGAGGACCGGGTTGTTTTTACCGGAAAGCATCACGGCGGAAACCATGCTCACCTCCATGCCGATGACGCTCAGAGTGAGGATGAGGGTGCCGAGTGGTTCGCCGAGTTTATGCGCAAGGGTGTCGGCGTGTCGGACGACGGAGAACGCACATCCGAGGATCGCCACCAAGAGCCAGGCCAGAAAAATCCCGGCTTCGGGGGCTGTCGAGATGCCGGTGATCCAACCGGAGCCAACCGTGGACAGGATGGTGAGGGAGATCCAACCGCCGATGATGCCTTTTTCGCGAAGCAGAAACTTGAGGGGGCTCGGCATCGGGGAGGGGGGCTAGGATTTCCAGTTCAGCGCGGTCAGGCGTCGGGCGACTTCATCGACATTGGCGCGGGAGTTGAAGGCAGAAATGCGGAAATAGCCTTCGCCGGCCGGCCCAAAGCCGCTGCCCGGAGTGATCACGACATTGGCCTCTTGGAGCATTTTATCGAAGACCGCCCAGCTGTTCAGGTGCTTCGGGGCCTGCACCCAGATGTAGGGAGCATTGACACCACCGAAGGTCGCGAGGCCGCATTTCTCGGCGGCGGCGCGGAGGATGGCAGCGTTTCCCATGTAATGCTCGATGAGAGCGGAGACCTGCTCCTTGCCGGTGGTCGAGTAGAGAGCCTCGGCGGCGCGCTGGGTGACATAGCCCACGCCGTTGAATTTCGTGCTGAAGCGGCGGTTCCAGAGCGGGTGAAGCGGCTTTTTCTCCCCGGTAGAGGTCGTGCATTGGAGATCCTTTGGCAGAACGGTGAAGGCACAGCGCACGCCGGTGAAGCCGCCGTTTTTTGAAAAGCTGCGGAACTCGATCGCGCAACGGCGGGCACCGGGAATTTCGTAGATCGAATGGGGGATCTCGGAATCCTTGATGTAGGCCTCGTAGGCGGCGTCGAACAGAATCACGGCCTCGTTCGCCAAGGCATACTCGACCCAGGCGGTGAGCTGCGCCCGGGTGGCCACGGTGCCGGTCGGGTTATTGGGATAGCAGAGGTAGATGAGGTCGACTTTTTCCTGCGGGATGGCGGGGACGAAGCCGTTGTCGGCATTGCAGGGGAGGTAGACAAGGCCGCTGTAGAGGCCTTTCTCATCGCCCTCACCGGTGTGGCCGGCCATGACATTCGTATCCACATACACGGGATAAACGGGGTCCATCACGGCGATGCGGTTGTTGAGGCCGAAGATGTCGAGAATGTTGCCGCAATCGCACTTCGAGCCGTCGGAGACGAAAATCTCATCGTCCGCGACATCAAGTCCCTTGGCGCGGTAGTCGTTTTCCGCGATGGCTTGGCGGAGGAATTCGTAGCCCTGCTCGGGGCCGTAGCCTCGGAAGTTTTGGCGTTCACCCATTTCGTCCACGGCCTTATGCATGGCCTCGCGCACGGCGACGGGGAGGGGCTCCGTTACATCGCCGATACCGCACCGGATGAGGCGCGCCGCTCCGTCAGGGTGCGAGTCGGTAAACGCCTTTACGCGTCGGTTGATTTCGGGAAAGAGGTAGCCAGCTTTGAGCTTCAGGTAATTGGAATTGAGATGAGCCATGGTCGAGCAGGGGACTTAATCAAAAATCTCTGCCGCTTGCCAATCGCTCATCACTAGGAAGCGCAAAAATACCCTTTCGGTCCACTCAGGTAGTGGCAACGCGTCTTGGAAATTACGGCTTGGGTGAATGAGGCACTTCGAGCAAAACCGCGCCTTTGAGCAATCGACAGAATTCCTTTTTCGTCACCTGCTGATGCGGGCCGTGACCGCTCAGGGGATCGGTCATGGTCTTGTATTGAACCTCCAGTCGAGCCAACTGCACGATGCGGTAATATTCGCTGCCCTTCTGCCAAATCTGATTCTGCTGAAGTTTCATGATCTCCTCGTTATCCGGAGCGCGAGGCACCTGCGCCAACTTTTTCTCTGGAGAGGCTCGGGCCGATCATGGAGTTCGGAAATCCATGTTGAGAAGTCGATCGAGTTTTTCCATGGCGGCTCGCAGGACCTCGCGGAGTCTCGTTGCCTCGGGGGAGGAATCCAGGGGCGGGGTAAAAATACCCGCGCAGCGCACGGCGAGGGCTCGGTGGTCACGCGAGTCCCCCAGGGTGGCGAGGAGATCGAAGATTTCGGCGGTGAGCACTCGGGCTTCTCGGATTTTTTCCGAGGCTGCGGCTTCCGTTTTCTTTCCGTCGAGCACGGCGGCGAGTTGCTTGCAAACGAAGGCCCGGCAGCGCTGTGGGCGATCGTTGTAAATTTGGCAGCAAGAATCCTGATGGGCCGGGCAAGGCTGGGGGAAATAAAGGTCCCCATCCCGGCGTTTCGGCTTGAGGCCTTTCGATGCGAGCGAGCGAAGCGAATCCTGGGGTTGCACCTGCATGCCATGGAAGAGGATGCCGTTGCAGCACATCCCGCAAGCGGCGCAGAGGCGCGAGGCGGCGGTGTCGTTCAGTAAGGGCATGGCGTCATTTTGAAAATCAAACGCCCGACCGTTTCCAGTCGGGCGTTTTTTTGATTGGTCTCTTCGCGGCTTAGGCGGTGGCGAGATTTTTTTCCACGGCCGACCAGTTGATGGCATTCCACCAGGCCTTGAGGTAGTCGGCGCGGCGGTTTTGGTAATTCAGGTAGTAGGCATGCTCCCAGACATCGCAGCCGAGGATCGGGGTGCCGGTGCATTCGGCGACTCCAGCCATGAGCGGGTTGTCTTGGTTCGGGGTTGAGCAGATGCAAAGCGACTTGTCGGCTTTGACGCAGAGCCAAGCCCAACCGCTGCCGAAGCGCGCGAGGCCGGCGGCTTCGAATTTGGCTTTGAATTCTTCGAAGCTGCCAAAGGCTTTATTGATCGCCTCGGCCAGCGCGCCGGTGGGGGCGCCGCCGGCGTTCGGGCCCATGAGACCCCAGAAAAACGAGTGATTCCAATGTCCGCCGCCGTTGTTGCGAACAGCGCCGCGGATGCCCTCAGGCACAGCGGCAAGATTGCCGATCAATTCCTCGAGCGACTTGCCCGCGAGTTCGGGGGCGCTTTCGAGAGCCTTGTTGAGGTTGGTGACATAAGTGGCGTGGTGTTTCCCGTGATGGATCTCCATCGTGCGGGCATCGATGTTGGGTTCCAGCGCCGTGGCGGCGTAGGGCAGTGCGGGTAGTTCGAATGGCATAGAATTTTTAGGTTGGATGAGCCGCCAAGATAGTGTCCGTGCCGTGAGGTTCAAGCGGGTTTGTTACCCATTCCGCCGATTGACTCGGCTCGTCCGGATCACTAAAACGCCCGTCGTGAAACCCACTCTGGAAAGTCTCGAGCAAACCTATCGCCGCCCCCTCTTCGATCTCATTCAGGAAAGCCGCCGTGTTTTCCTGGAATTCTGGCCGAAAAACGAAGTCCAGCTTTGCACGCTGCTCAGCGTGAAGACTGGCGGTTGCAGCGAGGATTGCGGCTATTGTGCCCAGAGCGCGCACTACAATACGGGTTTGAAAAAAGAGCGCCTCATGACCGTGGACGAGGTTCTGCCGGTTGCCAAGACGGCGAGGGAAAATGGATCCACCCGCTTCTGTATGGGCGCGGCATGGAAGGGCGTGCGCGACGGCGATCCGAAGTTTGAAACGATGCTCGAGACCGTGCGCGAGGTCAGCAAGCTCGGCATGGAGGTGTGCGTCACACTCGGCCAGCTCGGCGACATCGAGGCCCGCAAGCTCAAGGAGGCCGGTCTCACCGCCTACAACCACAACATCGACACCTCGCCCGAGCATTACAAAAAAATCGTCAGCACGCATTCGTTCGAAGACCGCCTCAATACCATCGGGTCGGTTCAGCGCGCGGGCCTCAGTGTTTGCTGCGGCGGAATCATCGGCATGGGGGAAACCGAAAACGACCGGCTGAAAATGCTGGAGGTTCTTTGCTCAATGGACCCCGAGCCCGAGAGCGTGCCGATCAATTGCCTCACCCCGATCGAGGGAACCCCGCTTGCCAACACACCGCCGATCGATGTCTTCGAGTTGGTGCGCTTGATCGCCACGGCGCGCATCGTTTTACCAAAAGCGAAAATCCGTCTCTCCGCAGGCCGCGACCGCCTGACGCGCGAGGCTCAAGCGCTCTGCCTTTTTGCCGGTGCGAACTCCATTTTCTACGGTGACAAACTTCTCACCGCCACCAATCCGGGAGTGAACGACGACCGCGCCTTGCTGGAGGCACTCGGTCTCGAAGGCCAAGCTCCCTACACCGACCAACCCGAGCCCGCCCTCGTATGAAAATCTCCATTGGAAGTGACCACGCCGGCTTTGCCTACAAGGAAGCCATCATCGCGCACCTCAAGGAGCGCGGCCACACCGTCACCGACTACGGGACCTACAGCTCTGACAGCACGGATTACCCCATCTTCGTCATTCCCGCCGCCGAGGCAGTTGTGCGCGGCGAGACGGAACGCGGCATCGTGCTCGGTGGCTCCGGAAATGGTGAGGCCATCGCGGCAAACAAGGTCAAAGGGGTGCGGTGCGCGGTGTGTTGGACCCATGAGACGGCGGAACTCGCGCGTCGCCATAACAACTCCAATGTCCTTTCGATCGGTGAGCGCATGATCTCGCTCGAGTTGGCGCTGGAGATTGTGGACATCTGGCTCGAAACGCCTTTCGACGGCGGACGCCACGCGCGCCGCATTCAGGAGCTCGATTGCTACGAGGCCGGCGGGGGCGACAAGGGCATGCTCGCCGTGCTCGAGCGCAAGAATCCGTAAGGCTTTTAAAGCGGCACCGCCTCGCCGATCGCGGGAAGGAGTAGGCGTTGGTGGGAATTTTGGAAAGTCTCCATCGCGGCCGCACGGTTGATTTCGATCGGCGGAAAGGTGTTGAAGTGGACCCCGATCGTCATCGAGGCGCCGCTGAGTTTTGCGGCCTTGGCGGCATCGGCGGCGTCCATGGTGAAAGTGCCCCCAACCGGCAGAATCGCGAAGCGGAGGTCAAACTCCTCGGCGATTTGCTTCATGTCCTGCGTCAGTGCCGTATCGCCGGCGTAGTAGAATGCCCCCTCGGCGCTCTCGACCACAAAGCCAGCGGGATTGCCGCCATAGGTGCCATCGGGCAGTGAGCTGGAATGCACGGCGTTGACCATCTTTGCGTGTCCGCACGGGATTTTCACGGTGCCGCCGTGGTTCATCGGCAGTGTGTTTTTGACGCCCTGTTTGCCGAGCCAATCGGCGATCTCCCAGTTTGCAATCACCTGGGCGCCGGTCTGGTTCGCGAGGGCCACGGCATCCGCCAGATGGTCGAAATGCCCATGCGAGATTAAAATCACATCCGCCTCGATGCTTTTGATGTCAATCGAGGCCGCGAGCGGGTTGGGGGTGATGAATGGATCGAAAAGCAGGCGGCAACCGCCGGTTTCGACCAAGAAGCAGGAATGGCCGAAGTAGGTGTATTTCATAGCGGGGTGATCAAAGCACAGAGTTCAGGACATTTTCAATCCCTGCCATTGGCGAGGTCAGGGAATCAAATCGACACCGAATTTCTTGGCAACGAGGGCAGTGGCGATGAAGCAGACGAAGGTCAGCAGGGCGCTCCAAAGAAGTGCCCACCAAAATCCCGTGCCCTTATGCAGAAGCCACGGCAGAAGCAGGAACATCGGCAAGGTCGGGATCACATACCAGAAGGTGTAGAAGGCATGGCTGGCGAGTTTTTCGGTGCCTTGCTTTTCCAGATGCAGCCAGACCATCACCATGATTGTGACGAATGGCAGGGAGGAGATCAGGGCGCCAAGGCGGTCGCTCCGTTTTGCCAACTCCGAGACCAGCACAATAACGAATGCGGTGACGGCATATTTTGTGATGAGGAGAGTCATACGCGATCAGGCTTTCAGAACGATCCGGTAGCGCGGGCTGTCGTGCTCGAGGAGGTCGAGGGCGGCATTCACATCGGAGAGCGGGAATTCCTGCACGATGGGGGCGATTCTGTGGCGGGCGCAGAATTCGAGCATCTTCGCGGTGGTGGAGGGACTGCCGAGCGGGGAGCCTGAGACACTGCGCTGGCCCATGATGAGCGGAAACGCTCCAATCGGCATCGGCTCGAGGACGGCGCCGACGGTGTGTAAACGGCCGCGCGGGGCGAGGGCGTTGATGTATTCACTCCACTCCAGAGGCACATTCACGGTGCTGAGGATGAAATCAAACCGACCGGCTTCGGCTTTCAGCGCTGAGGAATTTCTGGAATCCACCACGCGGTGTGCGCCGAGTTTTGCGAGTTCGGAAGACTTGTCGGGATTGGATGAAAACGCCGTGACCTCGCAGCCCCATTTGTTCAGGAATTGGACGGCAAGGTGGCCGAGCCCGCCGATGCCGATGACGCCCACGCGGTCGGTGGGGCGGACATTAAATTCCATGATCGGGTTGAACACCGTGATGCCGCCGCAGAAAAGCGGTCCGGCACTTTCTCCTGGGAGGGTGTCGGGGAGTGGCGTGGTCCAAATCCAATGGGAACGGACGCGATCAGCGAAGCCGCCGTGACGGCCCACAATCACGCCTTCGCCCTTGGCGCAGAGGTTTTGGTCGCCGCCGAGACATTGGGGGCAGGTCATGCAACTTCCGGAGAACCAACCCACGCCCACACGGTCACCGGGTTTCACGGATTTCACCATCGAGCCCACCTCCTCGACGCGGCCGACAATTTCGTGGCCGGGAACGAGCGGGTAGGCGGACATTCCCCATTCGTTGCGGAGCATGCTGAGGTCGGAGTGGCAGATACCGCAATACTCCACCCGGATGTCGACCTGTTCGGGGCCGAGTTCGGGGAGCGTGAATTCAAAAGGTTCGAGGGGCGAGTTGGAGTCTTTGGCGGCGTAGGCTTGGACGATTTTCATAGCGCGGCGATCATCGGCGGGGCGCTGGGGTTGATCAAGCGGTTCTGCCATTTCGGCGGCGCGCGGCGTAGGCGAGGAAGGCGGTTTGGATTTCGTCGCGGACGCGGCGGAACTCGGCGAGGATTTCCTCCTCCGTGCCTGTGGCGTGAGCAGGGTCGTCGAAGGGCCAATGGTGGCGATGCACCTGACCAGGGAACACGGGGCAGGCTTGTTCGGCATTGCCGCAAACGGTGATGACCGTTTCGATGTCGCGATCGAGAAAATCATTCATCGATTTCGAGGTGTGGGAGGAAATGTCGAACCCGATTTCGGCGAGAGCGGAGATGGCTTTCGGGTGGACGAAGCCGCTGGGTTGGGATCCGGCGCTGTGGACCTCGAGGATGTCGCCGGCGGCGGCGCGGAGGATGCCCTCGGCCATGTGGCTGCGGCAGGAGTTGCCCGTGCAAAGAATCAAGACGCGGGGTTTCGAGGCGGGGGCGTTCATCGGGTCAGGCCGCGTTGATACCAAGCTTTAGTTCCGACACAGAAACGGCAAACGGAGAGCATGACCGGCACTTCCACAAGCACGCCAACGACCGTGGCCAAGGCGGCGGGCGAGGACGGGCCGAAGAGCGTGATCGCCACGGCGACGGCGAGTTCGAAGAAGTTGCTCGCGCCGATCAGCGCGCCGGGCGTGGCGATATCATGGCGGACCTTGAAAAGCCGCATCAGCAAGTAGGCGAGGCCGGAGTTTAAGTAGACTTGAATCAAAATCGGCACGGCAAGCAGGGCGACCATGATTTTGTTGCCGAGGATATTTTCGGCTTGGAAGGCGAAGATCAGCGTGAGCGTGGCGAGAAGGGCGGTGATCGCCACGGGACGAAAAGCCGGGAGGAGCTTGTGTTCCAGCCAAGCGAGGCCCCTCGTTTTAAGAAAGAACGCGCGGGCGGAGTAACCCGCTGCCAATGGCACGACGATGAAAACGAGCACAGAGGTCAGCAGGACGCCGCCCGGAATGTGGACTCCTGTGACACCAACCAGCAGCATGACAATCGGGGCGAAAGCGAAAACCATGATGAGGTCGTTGATCGCCACTTGAGCCAAGGTGTAGGGTCCATCGCCATCGGTGAGGTAGCTCCAGACAAAGACCATCGCGGTGCAAGGCGCAGCGGCGAGGATGATGAGTCCGGCGACTTGGTTTTTCGCCGTCTCTGGATCGATCCACCCGAGAGTTTTGGCGAAGAGTTCCGTCACCAAGAGCCAGCCGAGCAGCGCCATGCTGAAGGGTTTCACCAGCCAGTTGACGAACAATGTCACGGCCAGGCCACGGGGTTTTGCAAAGACGCCGCGCAGTCCCCCGAAATCAATCTTCAGCATCATGGGAAAAATCATGAGCCAAATGAGAATGGCGATCGGCACATTCACATGGGAGTCGGTGCCGAATTCGAGTTGGCCGATGTGGCGGGTGAAGGCGGGGAATGCCGTTCCCAAGCCGATGCCGAGGCCCATGCAGAGAAAAACCCAGAGCGTGAGATGGCGTTCAAAGAGGTCGAGGCGCTTGGCGGGAGTGGAGTCGTTCATGGCTTGGTGATGGAGGTCGGGAGGCAATCCGAGGTTTTCATTAATTGATGCAAGCGGGCGGAGTCCTTCCGAAAAACCGCCTCCTCGCCGCAGCAATCCTGAAGGCAGGCGAGGTTCTTTTGGAGGAGCGGTGATCGCTTATCAGGCAGGCTATAAACCATCCACTGCGCGCGGCGTTGGCATTCGATCAACCCCCGACGACGCATGTAGGCCAGGTGGCGGGAGATTTTAACCTGTGGCTCGCGCAACACCTCCTGAATGTGGCACACGCACAGCGGCCCCCGCAAAAGAAGATGCGCGATGCGAAGGCGAGTTCTGTCGCAAAGGCACTCGTGGATTCGAATCAACTCCATGCCATGCCGTATACTCGTAAAAACGAATATGCGGGAAGTAAAATAAACGAGGCGCAGCCTGTGGGCGTTAGATTTTGGAAATCTGAGCGGCGAGGAGCTTCATCGAGCCTTCGGCTTTTTTGAGGGAGGTTTTGGCTTTGTCCCAGGCCTTGTCGTCCGAGGCGTGGTGGACGGTGTCGTAGGCGCGGGCAAGATTCTTGGCCTGGCCGTCGATCCGGGTGCGGATGGACTCCTCAAGGGCCGAGGTTTTGGCGGGGATGACTTTTAGGAAAGTCTGCAAATGCTGCTCCGCATCGTGCGCGGCGGGGATGTCTTTTTTCTCGATCGCAGCGGAGAGAGTGGCGTGCTCGGCCTCGATGGATTTCCAGAGGTCGGCGAGTTTTTCAGGAATCGCGGCTTCGATTTGGGAGCCATGATCGTGATTATGATTTTCGCTCGCGGAAATCAGGGGTGTGAAGGCGAGGGTGGCGATGGTTGCGAGCAGGGTTGGTGTGTTGGTTTTCATGGATTGGATTGGTTAGGGTTGAGCTGTTTCTCCGCCGCGCGGTGGCCAAATTTCCAGAAGATGAGGGGGCGGATGGTAAGGTCGAGGAGGGTGCTGGAGAAGAGGCCGAAGAAGATGACGACGGCAACGGGGTGGAGGATTTCGCGGCCGGGTTGGCCGGCGCCGATGAGGAGTGGGATGAGCGCGAAGCCGGCGGTGAGGGCGGTCATGAGGACTGGGATGATGCGTTCCTGCGTGCCGCGAATGATCATTTTTTGATCAAACGATTCGCCCTCTTCGCGGAGGAGGTGGAGGTAGTGCGAGAGCATCATGATGCCGTTTCGTGCGGCGATGCCTGTGAGGGCGATGAAGCCGACCATGGAGGCGATGGAGACGGTGCGGTCCGAGAAAAACCAGATTCCAACAACAGCGCCGATGAAGGCGAGGGGGATGTTCAGCATCACTTGGAGCGCGAGCGAAACGCTTTGGAATTGGAGGTAGAGGACGAGGAACATGCCGGCGAAACTGGCGGCGCCGAGGAGGAGGATAAGTCGCGAGGCGCTGGCTTGGCTCTCGAACTGGCCGCCGTAGGTGAGGAAGTAGCCGGTGGGTAGTTCGACTTCGGCGGAGATTTTTTTTCGGGCCTCCTCGACGGCGCTCACGAGGTCGCGTCCGGCGACATTCGCGGAGACATAAATCCGGCGCTGGCTGTTTTCGCGGTTCACCATGTTGGGCCCCATCGCTTCGTCGACATCGGCGACGAGGCCGAGCGGGACGAGTTGGCCGTTGAGGGTATCGATCGGGATTTTGCGGATGGAATCGATGTCGGTGCGGGCGGAGTCGGGGAGGCGGAGGGTGACATCGTAGGAGCGCTGGCCTTCGAGGACTTTGGTGACCGAGCTGCCGCGCAGGGCGAGTTCGGCGTAACGGGCGACCTCGCCGGGGCGCAGGCCGAAGAGGGCGGCTTTCTCGCGGTTGATGCGGACATGGACCTGCGGGATGAGCGTTTGGCGTTCCGCTTGGACATCGGTGAAACCAGGGACGCCGGCGACGATGTCGCGGATTTGCGCGGCTTTTTCCTCGAGGGTGTCGAGGTCATCGCCGAAAATCTTGATCGCGACTTGGGCTTGAACTCCCGAGAGGAGGTGGTCGATGCGGTGGGAAATGGGTTGGCCCACGCTGGTGAAGACGCCGGGAATTTCGGCGAGCTTGGCGCGAATCTCGGCGAGGATTTCGGCGCGCGGGCGCTTGGACGGGGCGAGTTCGAATTCGATCTCGGCGGAGTTCACCTCCTGCACATGTTCGTCGCCTTCAGCGCGTCCGGTGCGGCGTCCGATGGTGCTGACCTCGGGGACTTCACGGAGGAGCTTTTCGGCGACCTGGCCGATGCGGGAGCTTTCCTCGAGGGAGGTGCCGGGAGCGGTTAGAACAAAGACGGTGGCGCTGCCTTCGTTGAATGGCGGGAGGAATTCCCGGCCAAGGAAGGGAACCAGCGCGAGAGCGCCGAGAAAGGCGATCAGCACGAGGGCGAAGAGGGTTTTGGGAATGCGGAAACCGACGGCGAGGACTCGGGCGACGAGCCATTTGAAAAACCGCACAACCGCCCCGTCTTTCGGATGCGCCATGCGTTTCATATTTGGGAGAAGGTAGGAGCAGAGGGCGGGCGTCACGGTGACGGCCACAAGCAGACTGGCGCCGATCGAAACGATGTAGGCCAGGCCCAGCGGGGCGAAGATCCGGCCTTCGATCCCGCCGAGGGCGAAGAGGGGAATGAAAACCAGAATGACGATGAGTGTTGCGAAAACGATGGAATTTCGGACCTCACGGCAGGCGGAGAGCACGACGCCGGCGACGGGCTTGGGATTCGACGAGAGGCGGTTTTCGCGCAGGCGGCGGAAGACATTTTCGACATCCACGATGGCGTCGTCTACAAGCTCGCCAATGGCTACGGCGAGGCCTCCGAGGGTCATGGTATTGATGCCGAGTCCGAACCATTTGAAGACGATGAACGAAATTAGGAGCGAGAGCGGAATGGCTGTGAGCGTGATAAAGGTCGTTCGAAAATTGAGCAGAAATAGCAGCAGGACAATCGCAACCATGATGCTGCCGTCGCGCAGGGCCTCTTCCACATTGGTGATCGCGCGCTCGATGAAGTTCGCTTGGCGGAAGATATCGTCGTGGATGGTGACTCCTTCGGGCATCGATGCGCGGAGGGTTTCGAGTTCCTTCTCAATGGCGCGGGTGAGTTTCACGGTATCCGCGCCGGGTTGTTTGGCGACCGCGAGCATGACGCCGGGTTGACCGTTGATGCCGGCCTCGCCGCGTTTCACAAGCGGTCCGCCTTGGCGAATTTCGGCGATGTCGCGCAGGAGGATGTTTGCACCGCCCGGTGTGGCTTTGACCACCGTGGTGCCGAGATCGGAGGGATTCTCGACGCGGGCCAGGTTGCGGATGAGTTTTTCCTCATAGGGCTCGAGCAGAAAGCCGCCCGAGGAATTCACATTGGTTTCATCCAGCGCGGTGCGGACCTCGTGGAGTGAAATGCCGTAGCCGATGAGCTTCGCGGGATCGACGAGGACTTGGTATTCTTTGAGATCCCCGCCCTGGATGGTGACTTGGGAAACGCCGGGGATCGCGAGTAGGCGGCGTTTGAGGTCCCATTCGGCGAGGCCGCGAAGTTCCATCGGGCCGACCTTCGGATTCTCGCTGGTGAGGCCGATGGCCATAATCTGGCCCATGATCGAGGAGATCGGGCCGAGGAACGGGCGGATGCCCTCGGGGAGGGTTTCACCAACGCCTTGGATGCGCTCGGCGACGATCTGCCGGGCGAGGTAGATATCGGTCGTCCAATCAAACTCGACGAAGATGAGCGAGAGGCCGATGCCCGAGAGCGAGCGCACGCGCTCGACATGCGTCGCACCGTTGACGGCGGTTTCGAGGGGGAGTGTGACGAGGGTTTCCACCTCCTCCGGCGCAAGCCCGGGGGCTTCCGTGAAGATGGTGACGGTGGGGCGGTTGAGGTCGGGAAAAACATCCACCGGCAGGCTTCGAAGAACCCACGAGCCGTAGGCCACGACAAGCGCGGCGAGGGCCACAACGAGCAGGCGGTTGCGAATGGAAAAGGCAATGATGCGGTCGAACATGAGATTTAGTGACTGTGACCGTGTTCGTCCCCGGCGCCGACCGACTCGGCTCCAAGGTATTGGATCTGGTAGTTGCCGACCGTGACGACTTTTTCATCGGGTAGGACGCCTTCCACAATCTCGACGAGGTTTCCGGCGCGGATGCCAGTGACGACCTCCCGTTTTTCAAATTGGCCCTCGTCATTTTCGACAAAGACAAAAAGTTTTCCGAGCGATCCGAGGACGGCGCGGCGCGGAATAGCGACGACGGGCTGGGCTTCCCCGAGCGAGATGCGGAGGTTTCCGCGATAATTCGGGCGAAGGCGGTGCGCGGGATTCGGGATGGCGGCGTAGAGGTGGAAACCCGGATCCTCGGCGGCGTGGCCGGTGTCGAGGCGCTGGAGGACCCCCGGGAATTCCTCGCCGGGAAAAACATCAAGCGTGAGGGCGGCAGCCGCGCCGATTTGGATTTTGTTGAGTTCAGGGGACTGGAAGATGAGGCCCTGCGCGAGGAGTTGGGTGTCATCGCCGACCTCGACGAGCGTGGTTTCCGGCGTGAATGCGAGGCCAGGCATGGCGTTTTGAAGAATCACATGGCCGGAGACCGGTGAAGTAAGGGTTTGGGCGGGACTGCCGACCGCGAGAGGCGCGACGCGGACCACGGGATCGCCGGCTTGGATTTGCTGACCGAGTTTTACGAGAACCTCGAGAACGCGTCCGGCAAAAGGCGCGCTGACCGAGCCGTGTTTTTCGGGTGGGACAACGAGTATCGCGGGGATTTCAACCGAGGGGGCGAGATCGACAATGGTGGCGGTGGTGGTTTCGAGGCCGAGGTTTTTGCGTTGGGCGTCGCTGAGGGCGACGGGGCCGGTGTGCGCGGAGGTGCCCATTTGCGGGCCGTGATCATGGCCAGGGCCAGCGAGGAGAGATGACCACGGGATGCAGACGGCAAGAAGGAAGGAGAGGCGTTTCATTGGTTTTTTTCTTGGGTGGCGGCGAGGTATTCGCGGCGGATGGCGGGGTGGTTGCCGGTGGTGGATTCGAGGTCGGCGAGGGCGAGGGCGAGCTGGGATTGAAGGGCGATGCGTTCGAGGCGGAGTTGGCCGAGTTTTTCGCGCACAATGAAGAGGTCGCGCATGTCCACCCGGCCGGTTTCAAAGGCGGCGGTCATTTCTTCGACCGACTGGGAGACGGGGGCGAGGGTTTGGGTATCGAAGGCCGCGAGGCGGGATCGGAGCAAGGCGACCCGGCGCAGGGCGGAGGCGAGGGAGTTTTCGATCACGAGTTTCGCGGCCCGCAGGCGCGCACTGGTTTCGTTACGGCTGGCCGTGCGTTCTTCGATGGTGCCTTTCTTTTGATCCCAGACCGGGAGTGGAATCGACACGGCGAGACCGAGGAATTGGTCTGTGCCAAGGCCCTCGGGTTCGTCCGTGTTTTGGTCGTAGGTGTATTGAATGCCGAGGCGGATGCCTTCCCAAGCCTCTGCGCGAGCGAGTGCGATTTCGAGTCCGGCCTTTTCTTCCTCAAGGGTGAGGAGATCGACATCGGGACGGTGGATGGATTTTGGAGAAGATGGCGATCCGAGGTTTTGGATGGCGCTCTCGAGTGTTCCGGAGAGTTCGAGGGAGTCGTTCGCGCCGAGGCCGAGGAGGGTTTTCAATTTCATGAGCGCGAGGTTTTGGGTGAGGCGGGCCGAGTCGAGTTCGTTGGCGATTCGACGCTGGTCCACGAGCGAGAGGCTTTTCTCGGCGAGGCTGCCCTGGCCGGCGGCGAGGCGTTCCTCGGCGAGGGAGGAGGTTTTTTGTGATGCAGCGAGGAGGTCTTCAAGAGCCTTGGCACGGGCTTGCGACTCGAGAATTTCGATGCTCGTGGCGCGGACTTCGGCGATGAGGAGTCGCTCACGGTTGCGGATTTCGCGCAGGGCGCGGAGGACATCGACGCGGGCAGATTCGCGGGCGAGAGAGAGGCGTGCGGTGAGCGGGAAGGTTTGGGCAAGCCCGACGGTGAAAGCGCCCGCGCCTTCGTTGCGGAAGACGACTTCGCTCATGCCGGAGAGTTCGAGTTCAGGGTTCGGCCATTTGCCGGCTTGGGCGAGGCGGCCTTTGGCTTTGCTGACGGCGAAGCGCGCGGCTTGAAGTTCGCGGTTGTTGGCCAGGGCGGTTTGGATGGTGGATTCGAGGCTGATGCCGAATGCCGGCGTGGTCGCCAGAAGTGCGAGAAGGGTGAAAATTTTGAAATGCATGAATGGAAGCTCCGGTGATGACGCGCCGGAACGCGGATGATTTTAGAAGAGATGCCCGAAGCGGGCTAGTAAAGGGCACAGCTACGCCCCGAAGCCAATCAGGATATCCTTGGCGGGTGATCGATTTTGCGATGAACCGATGGAGGAGCTGTCACGCTTTCCTCGGGCGAGGCTAGGACGATGAGCTGGGGGAGAAAAAGCAGGGCGGCTTGCAAGACGGCGGGGCTGTGTTCGTGAGCCGAACAGCCGTGTTTGTGGTCGGTGTGCGGGGAGTCATCCGAACTCGATTCGGAGGAAGCGTGGGAGTGCTCACATTGAGCGACGCATTTTTCCAAGGCGGCGGTTTCCCAGTGCTCGAACAGGTGACAGACAGAAGCAAGGCCCAACAACACAATGCCGACTCGAATGAGGAGCAGGGTGCTTGTGGGTCGTGACATGGCAATTGGAGGTATTGCCGGGTATCTTGGATGTCAAGCGTTCGGCCTGTTGGGAGTTAGATAAAACCCATCGTTGAAAAACGCTTGCGGAGGACGGGTTCGACGGGGGCTTGGAGCCAGTTTTCGAGGATTGTGGCGTAGATGTTTCGGAAATCCACGGTGTGGATGAGGTCGCCTCTATTGAGTTTTTCCAAACTGGGAGCTTCGCCGTGGAGGCCGGGTTTGATTTTTCCGCCAAGGAGGAACATCGGGGCGGCGGCGCCGTGGTCGGTGCCTCGGCTGGCGTTTTCGGCGACGCGGCGACCGAATTCGCTGAAGGTCATCGTGAGCACGCGGTCGAAATTCCCCTGCGCCTTGAGGTCGGCGGTGAAGGCCGAGAGTGCGGCGTCGAGTTCCCCCATGAGACGGGCGTGAGAGCCGTCTTGGTTACTGTGGGTGTCGTAGCCGCCTTGCGAGACATAATAGACGCGGGTGGGCATGCCGCCGGCGATGAGGCGGGCGACGAGGTTGAGCGAGTCAGCAAGTTTGCCAGCGGGGTAGGGGGTCGGAGGTTTGGTTTTCTTGACGGTATTGAAAATCTTGTCGGAGCTGACAGTGGCGTCGAGTGCGGTGCGTTGGAGGAAATCCAGCGTATCGCCGTCCATGTCGGCGGGGCCATCAAGCATCCCAATGCTTCCACCCTGCATGCCATGATCCATCTCGTTCACACTTCGAAAAAATTCCTCGGCCGCGTCGGGATCCGAGGACTTGCCGAGGTTGAAACGGAATTGCCCCGGATTTGCGAAAGAAATGCCCCGGCGTTTCTCAGCGGCGAAGGCTTGAGGGGCCTGCGCTGAGCCGATGCTGATGCCGACGGCGGGATCCGCTCCCTCGCAGCAGGAGTCGAAATAACGGCCAAGCCAGCCATGTTGCTCGCTTTTATTGGCGTCGGAGGCGGTTTGCCAAATCTCCGTGGAGCGGAAGTGGGATCGGTTGGGATTCGGGTATCCAACACCGTGGACGACGGCGAGGTGACCATTGTCGTGAAGGGATTTTAGACCGCTGAGTTCCGGGTGGAGGCCGAAGCCGCCGGAGAGTTGCAGGATTTTCGACTTCGGGATCGCGAGCGTCGGGCGGGCTCGAAAATAGGCGTCATTTTCAAAGGGAATGACGGTATTGAGGCCGTCGTTGCCCCCCGCGAGTTGGAGGATCACAAGAATCGGGCCGTCTTTTCCTGTGACCGTCTGGATGGGTGAGTTTGCGGCCAGCGCGTCGAGCGAGAAAAAAGTGCGCTCGAGAAACGCGGGAACGGACCACGAGAGGGCTCCGCCGAGGATCGAGGTGCGGAGGAAGTGGCGGCGGGTATGGAGGGTTTGGTTCATGTGAGTTGGTATTCGGGGGTGGACATAAGGAGGTGCAGGAGGTCGCAGCGGGCCGCTGGGGAGGAGCCGTTTTCCGAAAGGAAGGCAAGAGTGCGGTTGCGGAGGGCCGGGGGCATGGGGGATTGGAAAAGCCGCCAAGCAAGCAGATCGACGGCTTGTTCCGACGACAGAGCGGATGGGAAGATTTGGTCGATATTTGGTTTCGGGCCAGTGCCTCCACGGACGATATTTCCGGCGGCGTTGTAGCGGACGAGCAGGGTGGAGGAACTGATCCACGCGCGCCCACCGTCCCAGCCTTTGACACTCGGAGGCTCAAAGAGGTTTTGGCCGAGGTTCGAAAGCAAGGATAGGGATTGCTTCCGGGAAAGGAGCGGGATTTCCAGGGCCTTGCACATCTGGATGAGCCATTGGACGGGGCTTTTGATTTGATGGCGAACGACCACGGGTTCGTAAAACTCGCGGCTGGTGAAAATGGACCGCAGGAGTTTTCCGGTATCCATGCCGCGGATTCGATATTCCTTGCCGAGAGCTTTTTGAAGAGGCTCTGGAGGTTTCGTTCCCGCGTAGAAGGTCCAGATTTTCGCGGCGAGGAATTCCGAGCAACGGGGCTGCGCAACGATAATATCGATCACATCATCGCCGGTAAGGGGGCCGGTTTTTCCCAGGACGGTTTTGGTTCTGGAATCAGCCTGCTTGGCACTGAATTCGAACGAGCCAGCTCTTTGATTGATACGGTAGCCGGTGAAGGCGCGGGCGGCCTCGGTGATGTCCGCTTCGGAATAGTGACCCTCACCGAGCGTGAAGAGCTCCATGACCTCGCGGGCAAAATTTTCGTTCGGCTTCTTTGCCGAGCTGCTCTGGAGGTCGAGATATTTCATCATCGCGGGGTCGCGGGTGATTTGCTTGGCGAGTGGCGCGAACGGCCCGAGCGCATTGGCGCGGAGGGTTTCGTTTTGCCTGTGCATGAGGAAGGGGTCATTGACCTTCCGGATCCCGGTGGCCCAGTGGCCATGCCAGAAAAGCGTCGCCTTCTCTCGGGCGGGATTTGGTGATTTCAGCATACGGCGGAGCCACCATTGGCGAAGCTCCTCGGTTTGTTGTTTTGTAAGGGCGCGTTCCTTTTTTTTGCGCTCCTGGAATGCCTCGCGGGAGAGGTTTTCCTTTTTGAGTGCGTGCATCCTTGCCGCCAGAGGCTCCATTTCCGGAGCGGGGAAGAGATCCAATTCCTCGCCGGCGCCGAGGAGCGATTCAACGGCTCTGCGATGGCCGAGAGCGTGGAGTTTTTGAATCTCGTCGGGCGTGCCTCCGAAAGCGGCGCGGTTCAGGAGATGTGCGGCGGCTTGAGGGGTCCACTCCGAATCGGGTAGGGGGGTAAGCATTGGGGGATTCAACACGACAGCTCGCCGAAAGTTTCAAAGTTTTTTCCGGCCTTTCTCGGGATTGCCAAAGCTCCGCCCGATCCCTAAAGATCAGCGAACCATGAATCCTCGCTATCCCTCGATCGACCTCCTCGCCAAACGGGCGAAACAAAGATTGCCCGGCTTCGCCTACGATTATCTCTCCGGCGGTTGCATGTCGGAAGTGAATCTCGAGCGGAACACAAGGGACATTCGAGCCGTCGAATTGAAGCCGGTTTATCTCCGCGACTACAAGGGTGCCTCCCAAAAAACCACGCTCTTCGGGCGCGAATACGCCTCGCCGTTCGGCATTGCGCCGGTGGGTTTGCAGGGCCTCATGTGGCCGAAGTCCTGCGAAATGCTCGCACGCACTGCAAAGGAGCAGAACATTCCGTTCGTTCTGAGCACAGTCACGACCGCGAGCATCGAAACCGTTTCCGAAATCACCGGGGGCGATTTTTGGTTCCAGCTTTACCATCCGGCCGAGGATTCGCTGCGCGACAAGATTCTCCAGCGAGCCGCCGAGGCGGGCTGCAAAACCCTCGTCCTCCTCGCCGACACGCCGACCTTCGGCTACCGCCCGAAGGAAATCAAAAGCGGCCTCTCGGTGCCGCCGAAGATGACGCTCAGCAACATCATTCAGATGTGCTTCCACCCGACCTGGTCCTTCTCGCAACTTTTCGCGGGCATTCCGCAATTCCAGACCCTCAAGCCCTATATCCCGCCAGGCTTGAGCATGAAGCACCTCGGATTGTTCATGAACAAAACCTTCTCCGGACGCCTCAACGAATCCCGCATCCGCACCATTCGCGACATGTGGAAGGGCAACCTTGTGGTCAAAGGGATCGTGAACCCCGAGGACGCCGAGCGCGCGATCTCGTTGGGCATCGACGGCCTCATCGCCTCGAACCACGGCGGACGCCAACTCGACCAGGGCCAGGCCACGATCAAATCCATCGCCGAGCTCGCCAGAACCTGCAAAGGCCGGATCAAGCTCATGATGGATAGCGGCATTCGCTCCGGTTCGGATGTCGCCGTGGCGTTCGCCAGCGGCGCGGAATTCACCTTCCTCGGCCGCGCTCCGATGTTTGGTGTCTGTGCGATGGGTAGCCAGGGCGGCAACCAAGTTGTTGAAATTCTTCAAAAGGAACTCCAGCAAGTGATGGAGCAACTCGGCTGCGAGAAGCTCGAGGATTTGCCCAAGCACCTCGCCTGACGCCCCGGTCTTCCCCCCAGGAATTTTCACCAATCATGAAACGCACTCTGACTTTTCTGAGTCTGTTTCTGCCTGGAGTTGCCTTCGCAGCGCCCGGGTTGACGATTTACAATCAGGATTTCGCGGTGGTGCGCGACACGGTGCCTCTGGAGTTGAGTGAGGGGATCAATGGCATCCGCTATGACGGCGCGACGCTGCAGCTCGAACCGGACTCCGTCGTGCTGCGCGACAAAAGCGGCAAGCCGCTCCAAATCCTCGAGCAGAACTACCGCAACGACCCGATCACGCAGTCATACCTTCTCTCGCTTTTCGAGGGTCAGACGATTGATTTCGCCGTGCGCGAGTCCGAGAAGCCGGATCGGACCATTCCCGCAAAAATCCTGCGCTCGGGTTACGGGGCCACCAGTGGCACCACGGAGCCGGTTGTCGAGGTGGACGGCAAAATCCAGTTCGGGCTGCCCGGCCAGCCGCAGTTCCCCTCGCTCGGTGACGACACGATTTTGAGGCCCCGGCTCGAGTGGAAAATCCAGTCCCCCGCCGCCTCGAAAACCGAGGCTGAGTTGGGCTACATCACCGGCGGGCTTTCCTGGCAGGCGAGCTACAATCTCGTCTCACCCGAAAAAGGCGACACGCTCGATGTCGTCGGCTGGATTACGATGGAGAACCGCTCCGGTCGGGATTTTGAGGAGGCCCGGATCCATCTCATGGCGGGCGATGTCTCCAAGGTCGCTCCAGCACACAAAGTGATGGGCGAGCGGATGATGGCGATGGCTGCCGTGGCCGACGCACCGGGCGTCACAGAAAAAGCCTTCGACGAATTCCATCTCTATTCGCTCCCGCGTCCCACTTCGCTTCGCGACCGCGAGACGAAGCAGGTCGAGTTCCTCCGGGCGGGTGGTGTCAAGTCTGAGACCGTTTACATTTTCGATGCCCACCGCGGCCCCAAAATCTCGGTCTTTCGCGAATTTCGAAATTCCAAGGAGAACCAACTCGGGATTCCCTTGCCGCAGGGTCGGATGCGCTTTTACCGCGAGAATGGCGCTCAACTCGAATTCACCGGCGAGAGCGAGATCGACCACACGCCGACCGATGAGTTGCTGAAAATTCAAACCGGTGATGCCTTCGATCTCGTCACCGAACGGAAGATAACGAATTCCACCAGAGACGACGCGAATCACCGGGCCACCGAGGCCTTTGAAATCCTCCTCAAGAACCGCAAAAAAGAACCCGTCACCATCCGCGTGGTCGAGCATTTGGCGCGGTCCGCAAACTGGCAGATCAGTGCAAACACCGACGCGTTTGAGAAAAAAGCCAGCGACGAAATCGAGTTCCGCATCCCCCTAAAACCTGGTGAGGAGCGGAAGGTCGCCTACACTGCCACCTACACTTGGTGACTCCCGCAGGGGAGAGCGGGATAGGATGCCAAAACCTCGGAGCGGGTGATGGCGCGAAAAAGCGCCGTGCTTGAGGGGGCGTGGTAGGGCAGGACATCGGAGTAGCCAGGGACCACGACCTGCACGACCGAAAAGCCAATCGCAGGGTCGGTGAGGTCGATGGCAATAAAATCGAGCCCGAGCGCGGTGAAGGTTTTTTTCGCGTCCTTGATGTCGTCCAGGCAATCGCTGTGGCGCGTGCCGGGATTGAAGGGAACGACCGGACCTTCGAGCAGGAAATCCGCAGAGCGATAGGGCACCATCCCAAACATGAAAGCCGACATGAAATTGTCGCAGTCATTGCCAAGTGTTCCGATCCGGCGGAAGTCGTGGTTGAGCAATTCGCGGAGTTTTTCAGGACAGTCGGGTTGGGTGGAGTCGAGGAATTCCCCGGCTTTTCGACCTTGGGTGTATTCGGTGAAGCATCGGCCCAGCGCCTCCTCGCGGTCGAACGAGGCCCCGATTTTGAGGAAATGGTGGAATTGAAAATCGGGCGGGATGTTTTTGTCCCAGAAGTAGACCCCGACGCATGGGAGGGTGCCTTCAAACGAGAGGTCTTTTAGGACAAAATCGATCCCGCGCTCGCGGAGAAACGCCATCTGGCGGCGGATCACTGGGTTCGTCACCGACTCTTCCGCGATGGTGGGAACGACGAGGCGGTTTTTGAGGACGGCAATGTGGGCACGGCGCTCGAAAATCTCGTTCGCGGCGTGGATCACAGCCTCCTCGAGAGTGTTTCCCGAGGCTTTGCCATTTGGTCCGCTGATGAGGCGGGCATACTCGAGTGGCACTTTTACCGTCTCTTCGCGGGTGAGCGAAAACCCATCCACCCAATGCCCGGCGGCCTCCAGGGCTTCGATACGGCAGAGGAGGGGGGGCGTGGCGGTGGCGATGTGGGGGAGGAATTGGCGGATCGGGATGGCATTGGCGAAATCGCCCTCGCGTCCCCAAGCATAGCCGGGGAGATCGCCGGTCGCCCGCGCGGCCAGCCATTCGGCTCCCTCGGCGAGGGCTCCGGCACGGGCACAATCGGGGTTCGTCCCTTTGCCCATGGTGCGGAATTCCAGCCCCTCGATGAACATCGCGGCCCAAAAAAGGTCTGGCCCGACCGTTTCCTCGTGAATCCAATAATCGTGCTGGGCGCCGACGAATGCCTCGAGGCGCGCGATGGTTTCGGCGGGTTTCACGCAACGCTCGCGGTCGATTTTGAGGCGGGATTCGAGTTTCACGGAAAGAGGCCGGCGTGGATTTCTGCGGCGGCGGCGCGGCCCTCGGCAAGGCACGAAGCCACGGAGGTTCCCCCGTTCAAAATCCCACCCGCGAAATAAATCTCGGAGGCTTCGTTTTGTATAAAATCCCAGCGCGGGTCGGGTTCGAGGCCCAATGCTTCGATCGCCATATCGATTTCCAGCAAGGCGGAGGTTCCGAGGGTGGCGTGGCGGAGGTGCAGGCCGTGGAGATCGCCACCTGGGCCGCGTTCGTAGCGGAGAGGTTCCCATTCCATCATCGCATGCACTCCAGGCGTGGCGAACCACGACTCAGGCATGTGCCAATGCAGCGCCGAGCGTTCGCCTTCAAAAATCACATACACCTGCGAGGCTCCCGATTCGCGCGAGACGCGGGCGGATTCCATGGCGCAGTCGCCACCCGCTAAAACCGCCACGCGGTCTGGAACCGAAGTTCGTGCACCGGATTTGAAAGACTCCAAAAACTCCAGCCCACTGCGAACGCCGTTTCCGCGTCCACCGAGGGTTGGTTCGCGCCAAACTCCGGCGCAAACCAGAACGGCATCGACGCTCCGGCGCAAATTTTCCAAGTCGGGTCCGGGGAGGATTTCGCTGCCGAGCGTGATCGAGAGACGATTGGCGCGCAGGGCGGGTTCGAGGAGGGACTCGATTTCGCGGTCAAGCGGCCCGGTTCGGCGGGCAGGAATCACCCGGGCGGGCATGCCGCCGAGGATTTGGGATTTTTCGTGGAGCCGGACTAAGTAGCCCTTTTCCAAAAGGAAAGCCGCCGCACCGAGTCCTGCTGGTCCGCTACCGATGATGGCGATGGAGCGTCCGTTGGGTTTTTCGGGGATCACGAGCCGCGCCTTGCCAGTCTGCAAAGCCTCCCAGGCGATGGACGCCTGCAAATCCAGGATCGGCACCGAAATTCCGCGAAGGGAGGTTTCGATGCAGGCCCCCTCGGCTTCCATCCAAGCCGGCGAGAGGCGCGAGGCCAGGCCGGGCAGTGGATTTGCGGAAAAGAGGATTTGGCGAGCGGTTTCGCAGTTGCCCTTCAACCACGCGGAGATCATTTCGGGAATCGGCGTGTGGAGTGGATCAGCAGAAACGCAGGGCGCGGCCTCGCAAAAATGGCAGCGCGAGAGCCCTTCGCTAAGGACATCTTCCTCCGTGCGGCGCATGCCTTGATAGGTCGGGCCGTAAGTGGCCCCGTCGCGGATCACGCAACCGACCAGATTTTCCGATTTGTCCAGCGCGGTGCAGGCGCCGCAGTCGATGCAAACCAACTCGCGAGGCCATTTTCGGAAGGACGCTCCGCTTGGAAACGCCAGCGCGCCCCGACCGAAGCCTGCCATGGCGAAGGGGCCCTTTTCCAAAAGTGCCGCAGCGACATGAGGGGCGAAGTCCCGCAGCCACCCAAATCCTCCCGCGATGACGGACAAGCCCGGGGCGGCTTTTGCCAAATCCTCGGAGATTCGGATCAGGCGTTGTAGCGCGATAAGCGGGTGTTCGTGGGGGGTATCGGCGTCGGAAAGAGGGTGACTTTGTCTTTCCGGGCCGTGCAGATTCGGATGGTTGATGGTGGGGTTGAGGAATGAAACGCCAGCTGCCTCGAGCGCGCGGGCGAGGGTGAGCGGTTCGGTCAGATCAGGCTTTCGGAAATCCTCGGAGTCCACCCCAAAACCTCCCGTGCAGGCGTGAAAGGCATTGAGTCGGACGGCGAGGATGGTGTCGGGATTGGCCTCCCGTATGCGGCGGAGGGCTTCGAGCAGGAAGCGCATCCGGTTTACCAGCGGGCCGCCGAAACGGCCCGGGCGCTGGTGTGCGGCGAGGAGTTTTTGGGCCAGCGTGCCGCGATGGCAGGAGATGTCGATGCCGTCGAAGCCTCCCGCCGTGGCGGATTTGGCGGACTCGACCAGGGCGTCGAGATGGGACTCTACCGCGTCGTCATCTATGTTCTCGGGGCAAGGCGGAGCGAGTTGGGCGATTTGAATCCGGTTACGAGACGGTGGGAGCGGCGTGGTGGGCTTCGCAAACCAGATCAGCGAAAATCCTCCATCGGCGAGGTTTTGGTGGTGGCGGCTGGCGATGGGTTGGGCGCAGAAGCCGTTCGGCAAGGTTCGGCCTGCGATTTGCCGAGGCGAGAAAATGGCCTCTGTGGAATCCGTCACGGGAATTTGCAGTCCCAGTCGGGCGATCTCCGCGCGCAGTTCGTCGAGCGAGTGGAGGTAAAACGGTTCGTAGCCGGGGATCTCCATGTCAGTTCCTCGCGGGCTGGCCGACGGCGGCGAGGTAAATGACGAATTCCTCGCGTCCATCGACGCCGAGCCATTTGTCGATGGCGGATTGGTGATACGAGAGGAGCGGGCAGGCGCCGAGGCCGAGGGCGGTGGCGGCGAGGAGGGCATTTTGGCAGGCGTGGCCGGCCTCCATCGCGATCATGCGGTGGGCGGTGAAGGCATATTTCCACTCCGTGCGGTAGGGTGTGGCAGTCCAAATCAGCACGGCTGCCGCGCCCGCGACGGTGCGTTCGCCGTAGCAGGGGGCGAGGAGTTTTTCGGGAGATTTTGGATTTTCATCGATAACGACCAAGGAATGTGTCGCCGGCTCGTAGCGATAGATGCCGGGTTTGAGTCCACCGACATTGGCCGCGCTGATGTAGGTTTCGAGGGGGTAGCGTCCGCCGGCGGAGGGGGCGGTGTGGAAGTTGGTGTCGACCATGCCTTGCGCGGCCCAAAGGAGGAAAGCGAGGTCGGCGAGGGGTAGTGGTTCCATGGAAAACTCCCGCACGCTCCGGCGCGACTCGAGCAGCGTTTTGAAATCCACGGATCGAGCAGCAGGCTTTGGCAGGGCGATGCGGCGTGCGTTCGACGGGGAGGATTTGGTCGCGGGCGGGGCGGGGAGTCCTTTTTCGCGGTCGCTTTGCGGGCGCCAGTCGCCGTTGTAGCCCTTGAGAAACATCCGCAACTGGTCGTAGGAAAAGGCGTCCAGCGGGCGGGCAGGGGAATCCTCGGCGAGCAGGGTGGCGCAGGCGCAAACGAGCAGTGCCGAAATACGGAGCAGGAGCCTCACAGCAATTAGAGCGCGCCGTTCAGGGCCTTGTAATACTCGGAAACCTTGTCGCGGAATTCCTCCGGCGCGGCGTCCGATCCGCTTTCCACCACGCCTTCGAGCATGTCGATCGTCCGGTTCACCGGGATGGCGCTGTTTGGGCCGGCTTGAAGTTGGGCCCGGGCTTCCATCAATTCGGCGGCGGCCAGTTTTTTGTGCTCTTTCATTTGGCGGATGTCGCCTTTGGCGATGGCGTCGGCGGATTGGCGGATGTGTTGGGCCGCGTTTTTGAGGGAATCGACGCGCACATTCTTGAGTGAAGCCTCGGCGTAAAGTGCGTCGGCTTTTTTTGCCATGATAGCGGCCATGCCTTCGTAGGAACCTTGTTCGGTGGAATCCACGCGCCTCGTGCCGCCGGACATTCCGACATCGTCGGCTTTGCCGGAGGCTTGTTTTCCACCGCCTGTTGCTGCGGTTTTCGCGTCGCCCTCGGCATCGACCTGACCGCTTTGGATCGGATCCTGGGTGCGTCGGGCTTCGATGTTTTCATCACCCGCGCCGATTTTTCCCGAACCGGCGGCGGTTTCTCCGCTGGCCATGCCCTGACGGCCGACATTCGAGCGGCCGTCCTGCTCTTTGTGGTCGGGTGCGGTGTTGCCGGATTTGCCTTGGGCACCGAAGGAGGCGATGTTGCCCTCCTTGACCTCCCAGCCAGATGGGAAATCGCTCATGGCATGATTGGTCGCGCCGTCATCGGCCTCCGAGGCGTCTTCCGGACTTTCTTGCAAAAGGTCGCTGACCAAGTCCTCGGCGGCTGTGGCGAGTTCGGCCATTGCAATTCCGGAGTCGGGCATCTCCTCGCGGTCGATGGCTTCGGTAGTGATTTTGTCGGCGTCGGCTTTTTCTCCGAGCCACATTTCGCAGGCGTCGAGTCGCTCTTGGGCCTCGCCCATCTTTTTCATCAGCGCATCCTCCTTGGCGTAGCCCTTGTCCTTCGCTTCGAAATCCTTCTCCGTTCCGTCGGGGTTGGTTTCCTCCTTCGCGATCTGCTCTATCTCCTCGAAAATGGAAAACACATCCTCGACGAGGTCGTTGGCGGTATTCATTTCGGCGAAAATGTGCAGATCGGTGGGAACCTCCAGCAGGGCCTCCTTGGTGTTTTTGACCATCTCGGCGTAGGCGTCCTCCATTTTATCGACCAAATCCGTGTCGTGGTTGGCTTGGGCTTTCACGGCGTCGATCGATTCGCGCATCTTCTTGTGGAGGTCTTGGATTTTCTCGAGCTTTTCCTTGGCCTCGCCGACAGCTTCGATGAAGTCGACGGTTTTTTCCTTTTCCTCAGTCAAATTCAACTGCTCGAGCGAGGATTTGAGGGCTTCGAGTTTGCGGATGGCGGATTCTTGGGGGGGCTTGGCCTCTTCGAGGCGTTGTTGATCGAGGTTTTCGGCGGCGAGGACCATGTCTTTTTGAATAGCCTCTTTTTCGGCCTGGTCGGCGGCTTGGTTGATGCTGAGGGCGAAGGCGGCATCGGCGGTCTCCGTCTGCTTCGCGTCCTCGCGAGCGGTGCGAATGAAGGCTTTCACATCCTCGGCCAGCGCGTCTTGAGCATCGACCATGTCGGGGGAGGCTTTGCTTTTGGTGGTGGCGAGGTCCGAGGTTTTGGTGAGGAGATCCTTTTGGCTTTTGATGAGTGTGTCGAGCATCGCGGCGAGGCCGGTGAGGCGGCCGTCTTTCAGCGATTCCTCCATCGAGGTTTCTGCAGGCGAGAGTTGGCGCAGGATGCGGTTCTGACAATCCAGTGCCTCCTTGGCGAATTCCCCGCGCCGCTCGGGCGCGCCATGGGCGGCGGATTTCAAAGCCTCCACGGCGTGGGACGATTCGTTCAAATACAGCTTCTGCCCGACCTCGGTGAGCGCACCAAGAGGTTGGATCGGGTTGTCGAGAAGGCCCTTCAAAACCTCGCGAATTTTTTCCTGCTTCGTCGCGGCTTCCAGCCACTTCGCGGGGTCGTTGTTTTTGAGATTCCCGGCGAGCTTTTCGGTCTCCTCGATGTTGGCTTTCTGGAGTTCGAGCAATTGGTCGATGCCCGTCGCGGCGGAATTCGCGAGTTCGTTTTTCTTCGCCAGCAATTCCTCGGTCGTCGGAGTGGTGAAAACGACGGAGTCGGAGATTTGCTCGTTCGGTTTTTCGGGGTGGGTGTCGCGGGCGACGATGCGGAAGGCCAATTTCTTTCCGGGCGCGGCGGTGATGTCGGCGCTCCAGATTTGGTTGAACGCCGGGCGGCCTTCGACTTTCCAGGATTTGAGGGTTGTTGCGGGGGCCTCGGGGGTTTGGTCCGGTGGGAGTTGCTGCACCTCGACTTCGGTGAGACCGTAGTCATCCTTCACCTCGAAGTGAATCTGCGGCCGTGCGCCCGCTGGCAAAATGCTCGCTTCGGTTGGTTCTACGATTTGGATTTCCGGTGGTTCGTCGGGTTGAACCGTTACGGCGATTTCCTCGGTGACGGCGACGGCTTCTCCTTCTTTCGCCTCGAATTTGAGGGAGGCTCCGGGCGCAAGAACCGCTTCCGCAGCCCATGCGCGCGGGTTTTTATCAACCGAAGTCAAGGGCACGGCATTCTGGACCGCCCCCGAGAGAACCACGCCTGAGAGGTCGGCGTTGGATTGGACGGAGACTTGGAGGCGAGACCCGGACTTGGCGACGAGTGGGTCTTTTTGAAGATCGAGTTTGGTCGGCGCGAGGCGGGTGTGGGCGGGAGGTGTGAGCGTTGCCGCGATGCCTGTAAAAGCCGTCGGTGCCTTGGTTGTAACGGTGAACCATTTGCTCGGATACGAATCGCCCGCACGGAAACGATACTTCAGCGTGGTGGCCAGGCGGGGGATTTGTCTGGAGAAAGTCTCCTCGCTGCCGCTGGTAATTTTGCCGAGCGAAACGGTCTCGTCGGGCCCATCGGAGGAATCCATTTCCAGGAAAACCTCGTGGCCTTTGAAGCCTTGCGCCTTGCAGTTCAGCAAAACGCCTTGGCCGGTCGGGATCGTCGTGTCGCCGGGCGTGACTTCGATAATTTTCGTAAGCGTCGGGAGTTCGATGGGGCTGAAGGGATTCACCGCTCGCCACAGCGCGATGAACCATGGCTTGCCGTAAACCATGCCCGGAGCCGCGAGCACGACGACGAGGCTCAGGCACGCGATGAGGCTCCACTTGTGGGCCTTGCGGTCCTTGAGCTGACGGAGGTCGAGTTTGTCCAAATCGGGGAAGCCATTTTTGAGATAGGCCGACTTGAAGCGGTCGTTCGACGGCTCGCGTGAGAATTGCAGGAAATTGATGAGGCGGTTGTCGAGATCGGGGAAGGTTTTTTCGAGCGCGGCGGCGATTCCCTCGTGCGAGTAGGCGCGGGACAACGCCGACCAAACCAGCCAAACCGTGCCCGCAAAAAGCAGCACGAGTGGAATCCAAGCCCCCACGCGCCCGGCCTGCTCCAGCCGGACCAGAAGATCCACCCAGCCCGCAATAAAGAGCGCTCCGCAAATCGCAGCCAGGCCCCACTTGAGCTTCACCATCGCGTGCCAAGCCGTCATGCGGCGGCGGACTTTTTGAAGCGTGCGGGTGAGTTTGGGATCCACGGGAGGGATTAGAATTGCACCGAGGGATCAGGGGTTTTCGTCACCACGATGTTGTCAACGGAGCCGTCTTTCATGAACCAGACAAAAAGAGTCATGAACCGAACTTGCTGCAAATGCTTGAGCGCCTCTGGCGACAGTGCGACCCCTGGAAACTCCAAGCTCACAGAAGTCCATTCTGGTGATGCGGGAGTATTTGCGACCTTGCTTTTGTAAATCATGCGCAAGTCCTGAAGCGTCGGTTGATCGTTCGGTCGAACGCCTGGTGCCCAGCGATATCCTGCGAAATAAACCCGCGAGGGGCCACCCTTCACATCGAGCGTGCATTTGTAGCGGAAGCCCGGCTCGAGCACGAAAGGGATCGTCTCCATTTTGGCCCCGCCCTCGCCGGGCATCGGTGAACCTTTTTGATATTCGGCATCCGGACGCAGATGAACGACTCCACCCTTGCCGCCGTCGTTGCCGGTCGTCACCTGCATCTTGTTTTGCACGTAGTAGGAATTCCCCGTCCACTCGTAGTCTGTGATCCATCCGGTGGGAGGATTCGCGCCGTCGTCGAAATTGCTTTTGACAAGGGTGACTTCCTCGTTCGCGTGGAGGTTCGAAAAAGCCAGCGTGGCGGCAACGAGACCGGGAAGGACGATGGAGTATCTCATAGGGTTTGAATTTGAGTTAATCAGCGGAGGTTGACAAGGGGTTCTCATGGCATTTGGCGGGTGCGGCGGGCGAACCAGGTGGCAGCGAAGAGGCCCATGACGATGACCACGGCGGGCCAGTTCCGCCAGAGGGTTTGGAATTCCGAAAAACTTTCCTCCTTGGCTTTGAGGTTGAAGTTCATCATCGCGGAGTTCAGGGACTCGGGGGTCTCGAAATACGAGCCGCCGCTGGCGCTGGAGATGGCCTGGAGGACTTCGAAATTCGCCGGGCGGGGGGAGGTTTCGGGCGAAAAGGGTTTTACGAAAAAGCTCATGGGTTTGCTCGTCACGGTCTTGCCGTCGAGTTTGGCCGTGGCGGTGACGCGGTAGGCTCCGGGTGAGTCGCCTTTGAATTCCACGCTGTAGCCTCCAAACGAATCGCCGGAGGCCGTGCTGACTTGACGGAGGTCCATTCGGTAGGGAATCGAGCGTCCGTCGGGGTAGACGAGCGTGGCGTCGATCGAGGAGGGCTTTTTGTCCTTCGCTTTGTCGTCCCCAAGACGGGCGTTGATGGTGATTTTTTCGCCGAGGAAAAGATCGTCGCGGTCGGTGAAAAGCTCGAGCGTGTCGGCGTTGAGGTTTTCCGCTTTGGGCAGGAGCCAGGAGACGAGTTGGGTCCAAAAGCGTTTGTAGGGTTTGGCGTCGCCGGACTCTGGGCCGAGTTGCCAGCGCCAGAGCGAGTCGGTGAGGATGACGGCGACTTTGCCCTCACCGAAGCGTTGGGTGAGCACGAGCGGAACCGTGCCTCCGGGCGTGTCGACTGTGACGAGCGACTCGGCGGCGGGCTTCGCCTGAAGGCCTGTGAAGACCGAGAGGACGGGCGGGATACTTTTCCAAAACTTCGCATCGCCGGCGAAGGCGGGGTGGGTCGCGGCTTGTGGGGTGAGTTTTACAGGAAGGGGTTTTTCGCTTTCGAGCAGGGTGGGGCTGCCTCCCTCGACGGGGAGAGCTTTGGCGAGTTCCGTGGAGGTCAAGCCGCCTTGCGTCCAGGATTTCGTGCCGCCGAGCACCACGAGGCTGCCGCCTTTTTCTACGAAATTGAGCAGGCGTTTGGCACGATCCTGGCCGAGTTCGGCGGCGTCGAGGTTGCCGAGCACGACGACTTTCAAGGACGAGAGTTGGGTTTCGTTCATGTCCGCCGTGATGCTTTCGGCCGGCGTGGCAGCCTGCGGTTTGCCGTCGCCGCCGGTGAAGAAAATCACAGGCGAGATCTGCCGGTTTTCCATCAAGACGCGGCGGAGGTATTTGTATTCCCAGCGCGGGACGCCCTCGACATAGAGCACGCGATTGCGGGCATCGACCACTTCGATGATTCCCGTCCACTCGTTGTCGTCCTTGTTTTTCTCGCCAGTGAGAGGAACGGCGACGATGCGGGTGTTGAAAATGCCAACCTTTGGCCGCTCGATATCAAATACAACCTCGCGCTCGCCACCGGCGTCGGGAATTTGGGTGGGTTTCTCGGCGACCTTGCGGTCGTCCTCGAACAACTGGATGGAAACCGGCGCGCCTTTCGTGCCTTGGCCCGAGACTTTGACTTTGATCTCGGTCTTCCAGCCAACGGTCACACGGCGGGCGGCG
Organism: uncultured Spartobacteria bacterium; assembly: GCA_937919825.1. Lineage (GTDB taxonomy): Bacteria > Verrucomicrobiota > Verrucomicrobiia > Chthoniobacterales > Terrimicrobiaceae > UBA967. The sequence goes on from CALFPA010000068.1 coordinate 33,375, forward strand.
GTGACACCATCGATGCGGAGATCGGCTTCCTGCTCCCAGCCGCCGGGTTTTTCGGGTTGGAGGGTGTGAATCGGGAACGGGCGCGGGGCGGAAGCCCAGTCGTTGGTAAGCTCCAGAGTGTCGGTGCCATCGCTCAGGAGAACCATTCCTTCGATGGGCAGGCCGGCGAGGCGTTGCTCGATTTTGGTGAGCGCTTCGCGGAGGGAGGTCGAGGCGCCTTCGGGCTTCAAATCCTCGGCGGCTCCGAGCGACATGCCTTCGCTGAGGGTGCCGTCGAACGAGTAAACATCGATGTTGCACTCGGACGAGAGCTTCTTCGTCCAACCCATATCCAGCGCCTTGCGGGCTGTCTCCCAGCGGCTCGGAGCGGAGTCCGAGGTTTTGAGGTTCATGCTGCGTGAGGTGTCCACGACGACGAGGAAGCGCGGCTTGAGGAGTTGGGTGATCGTGGTCTTCAGGCCCGGCATGAAAAGGCACCAGCCGAGGCCGAGGAGGGCGAGGACATGGAGACCAAAAAGCACAATCCGGAACGCGCCGGAGGGCAGGTAGCGGAACGCCGAATACGCGGCGGCAAGAACAGCTCCGCCCAAGCAGAGGGCGATGGTCAAAGTCGGGACGCTGTTTTCGAAAATGATCATGCGGCGCCGGGCTTTTTGATGTGGCCGGAGAAATCCAGCTCGAGTTTTTCCCGCCCCATTGCCCCACGGCGGGAGAGGGAATTGGCATACCAAAATTCGATCACGGCGAGGACGAGGACGAGCCAGAGGATTTGCTCGCCGAAGGTGCGGCCCACGCGGCTTTCCTCCATCTGGGTGCGGAGCATCGGGAGGTCCGTGGCGATTTTGAGATTCACCTCACCGAGGCGCGAGGTGATTTCGGGGGCGGTGACGGGGGCGAGGTTGCTCTCACCGCGCGGGGTGTTCACCGCCAAGTCGAACTGCGAGTTTTCGCCCGAGCCGCTGGTGATTTTGTAAACGCCGGGGAGGAACATGTTCTCGGCGACGAAGACGGTTCGGCCGTCGGCGGCATTGGCACGGACGGGGATGTTTTTTCCATCCGGGCCGGTGATCTTGGGTGCCTCGGACATGCCGGGGAAAAGTTCGTTGAGAATCACGGTGCCGGTGCCCTCGATATAAGGCGCGGATTGTGGCGAGGAGTAGTCCGCGCACTGCACGAGTATCGGAAGGTAAAACGGCGAAAGCGGGAAATCGCTGGTCGAGCGGTCGGCGGAAACGGCGAACAGGAGCACCTTGCCGTTGCCGTAGGGTTTTTCGATCAGGAACGGCTCTTGGGTGTTCATCGAAACCAAAACCTCGGCGCCAGGCTCGACTTTTGAAATGGCGGCGGAGCGGCGGAGCGAGACTGAGGGGGAAGCGGAGCCCTCGCGGAGCGGGCGGATGAGCGGGTGCATGGCTTTGTCCCAGGAGAGGGATTTTTTCGCCTTGGTGGGCGGCACCTGCTCCATCGCGCCAGGGAATGCGGGCAGGAACGGCAGACTCTTGTAATCGTTCGGCGAGGCTTTCATGCCGGGAAAAACCACGAGGAATCCGCCGGCGCGGACATAGGTCTCGAGCGCGTTGATGGCCTGGCCGGAGAGGGGGAGGGCGTTGCAAAGGATGATGCAGGCGTGGTTCTGGAGTGACTGGCTGGCGAGGGCGTCGGGGGTGACGGTGACAATGGCCTGCGGGCCGCCAAGGGCGGTTCTCAGCGCGGTTTCGACAAACAGCGTGTCGTTCTTCTCGCCCACGACGAGCACGGGCATGGACTTTTCGACATTCAGGATGAAGTGGATCGCGTTGTCCTCGGGGAGATTGTCATCGGGCGTTTCGATCTTCGCGGCGTGGAGGCCCTGGTCGAGCGGAGGGATGCGGAACTCGGCGGTCTCCGGCGCGGTGGTCGAGGTTTTGACAGCGCGGCGGCCGACCTCCTTGCCATCCACGGTGAAAACTGCCGTCGTCTCACTATTCGGGCCGGTTCGGGAAAAGGTCGTGGCGACTTTTGCCTCCACGCCCTTGCGGAGCCTCGTGGGCTGGATCGCGATCGAGGCAGGCGCGGTATTGTCGGGTGCCTCGACGCCGAGCATCGAAACAAAGACCGTGAGTTTATTCAGATCGGCGAAGGGAGATTTTCCCGAGCTGGCGGGATCGGCCGACATGGCCTGCCACGGCACGGCTTGGTTGTCCGTGAGAATGTGGATTTCCATCTCGCGGTTCTCGTCGGATTTTTTGAGAGCCTTCACCGCTTCCTCCAGCGCGGGCCCGATCTGCGAGGTGGTGGAGGCGAGCGTGAGGTTTTTCAAACGGGTGAGGACTTCTTTTTTGTCGGCGATTGGTTCCACGACCACCGCCTCGGGTTGCTGGCGCGCGAGGTAGATGCAAACACGGTCTTTCTCGCTTAAGCCCTCGATCACTGCGGCGGCGGCCTCGAGCGCTTGGTCCCACACGGTTTTGTCCGATTTCCGGTAGCCCATGCTGGCAGAGGCATCGATCACGATGGCAACATCCCTCGGGGCCTCGCCAGACCACGCGAAGGCGCTCTTGCGGAGCATCGGCATGGCAAACGCCATTCCGATCAGGCCCATGATCAAAGTGCGGAGGAGCCAGAGGAGGAGGTTTTCGAGCCTGACTTTGCTGGACGAGCGTTTCTCCGCGAGCTTGAGGAAGCGCAGGGTGGGGAAGGTCATCGTGACCTTGCGCCGGTTCTGCATGAGATGCAGGAAGAGTGGGACACTGGCTCCCACGGCGGCGGCGATCAAAAAGAGCGGAGTAAGAAACATGGCTACTTCGACATGCGCTTGCGTTCCTCGAGGTAGGCCCTCACGAAGGTATCGAGCGGTTGGTCCGTGCGGACGATGCGGTAATCGATATTCATCGAGGCGCAGGCTTTGCGGTGACGCTCGAGGAATTCGTTGAAGGATTTCCGGTAGTCCGCCGCGATGGCCTTCGGATCGACGCCGAATTTCTCACCGGTTTCGAGGTCGACGAGTTCACAGGGCTTCATCATCGCAAAGTCGATCTCGGCCGGATCGAGGACATGGAAAACAATGACATCGTGCCGTTGTTTGCGAAGTCGAGCGAGGGCGACGGCGATCTCCGCCTCGTCATCGTAGAGATCCGAAATCACGACGATCATCCCGCGACGACGCACCGCGCCAGCGATCTCGTGGAGAGCGGCGGCAATTTTCGAACCGGAGGAGGGCGGGGCCTGCTGGATGCGCTTGAGCATGTTGTTCAAGTGCTGAAGCGAGTTTGCCGCTTCCATGCGTAGATCGACCTTGTCCGAGTGGAGGAAAAGACCGACCGAGTCGCGGGCCTTCACCACGACATATCCCAGCGCGGCGGCGAGGCGTGAGGCGTGGTGGAATTTCGTCGGGCCGTTCGGCGAGGAGGAAAAATCCATCGACGCGCTGCGGTCGAAGGCGAGGTAAACGCGAAGGTTCGTTTCATCATCGAACTGCTTCACATAATGCTTGTCTGTGCGGGCGAAGACGCGCCAATCGATGTGCTTCGGGTCGTCGCCGAGGCCGTATTGCTTGTGCGTGGCGAACTCAGAGCTCGGCCCTTGGAGTGGGCTTTTGTGGGCTCCGGCGAGGTTGCCCTCGACCGTGTAGCGGGAAAAAAGCGTGAGCCGGCCGAGCTTGAACATCTCAGCGGGGTTCAGCAGAGCGGCGATGCCCTCTTTGGCGGGTTGCTTTTTGTCGGTGCTCTCAGCCACGGTTTTACTGCTTGGGTTTGAAGCTAAAAACCTTCCAGTGCGTGGCATCGCTCACCACGAGAATTCCCTGGCCGACATAGGCGAGTTGGATTCCTTTCGCGACTTGGCCCTCGCCCATCATCATCACGCCCTTTGAGTCGGCGGCCTGGAAATTTACGATCGTGACGCCGCCCGGGCCCGGTTGGATTCCAACGGGCTTGATTTTTATCTGATCGGCGTAGCGGAGTTTTAGTGATTCCTTCAAATCCGAGAGGGGGCCGAGTTCCACGCATTCCAGGGAGTATTTCTGGTTCCCGAAGCTCTCGAAGCCGGGCAAATTTTCGAAACCCGAGAGGCTGTATTTCCAAGGGGTGCCGAAGGCGTCGGTGGGTGATGGGTGCGCTTCGGCGGGAATTTTCGGATGCGTGGAGATTTCGGCGAGTTCCTTCGGAAAGCCGATTTCTTCGCGGTAAAAAAGTTTCAGGGATGCGGCGACTTTTTGCATGTCGCGGCGGCTGAGCCAGCCCTTCGCCACTCGCGCGGCGGATTGCGAGCCGGCTTGGCTTTCGAAAATCGGCCACGCCTCAGCGTCTTTTCCGGCGGCGAGAAGATGCCAAGCCTCGAGACTTTTCGCGGCATCGCGCAGGGGATCGCTGGGGTTGGCTTCAAAAAACTTCCGGCACTGCGCGATGAGGTCCTCGTGGCGCGAAGGATCGCGCTCGTGGTTTTTCCAAAGCTCCAAAAAACCCGCCTCGTTCGCGCCAAATGCTCCCTGCAGGCCGATGAGGACAAGCGCCGCCCCGAGGGCGAGGCGTTGGCTCAAGGTTGGCCTCCCTTGGCGCGGGCGGCGGCACGTTTGGCGAGTTCGGCCTCGAGGTATTCAAACCACGCCTTGCCGCCGCCATTCGCCATGATCTGGTCCTTCTGCTTGAGCAGGTCGCGGTCGCGGGCCTCGACCATCAGCGGTCGCGGGCCTTCGGTGTAGGAATAAACAACAGCCGTGGGACTGACCTCGGCGAGGAGTTCCTTGCCGGGCTTCGGCGTGGCGCGGTCTTTGTGGCGCACGATCGAGTCGCTCAAAACAATCGCATTCTTGGCATCATCGCAGGATTCCACTTTTCCGGTGATCGCCACGGCGTCGCCGATTTTGGTTTCGGGGGAATCCTTGAGGACTTTCATGGAATTCGATGCGCTGACTGTGAACTCCACATTCATGAGCGAGGCTGGCTCCGAGGCGACGATGCGAACGCCCGAGCGGCCATTCACCTCGGTTTCGCTCATTTCAGAAATCGTGAGAAACCTGAAAAAATGGGGACGCCCGCGTGCGTCATCGAGGGTCGAGGTTTTCTCGGCGGCCGAGCGAGCTTCCGATAGCGCGAGCGCGAAGTCGTTTCCATTCGAGGTCGCTGCGCGCAGTGGCAGGGTGGCAGAGATTCCGAGGCAGAGGAGGAGGAGTTTGGTTTTCATCGATTGGGTTAGTTGGTGAGGGAATACATAAGAATGTTTTGGCCGAGGCGAAGGGCATCGTTGTCGTTCAAACCGCGCGCGTAGGGGGACTGCGACACCTCCCAGCCGCCGGCGAGCCCGAACGGGCTGTAAATGACTCCGTAGTGGCCGCCGAAATTGATTCCGAAAAGCACTGGATCGGTCTTGGCCTTGCCGCCGCTTTCCTGCATCAAACCCTCGGTCACGCCCACGACTTTGATATCATTCGGCTGCTTAAAAAGAATCGAATCCTGCGGAATGCGCTCCAGTTTTTTGGAGGGAAAAATCGAAGCGATTGTTTCTCTGAACGCGGCGTCGAAGCCCTTGCGGCCGCAGCAGGACTCGGCAAAGAGCAAGCCGCCGTTTTCGATGTATTCTTTGAGCGCTGTTTTGTCTTCGGCAGTCAATTTGAAATCCTCGTGGCCGGTGATGTAGAGGATGGGCGAATCGAAAATTCCGGAGTCCGAGAGCCGGAGTTCCTTGAGGGCAAATTTTACGGGAATGCCGGTGCTATCGTTGAATGTTTGCAACATCAGAGGCAGGCTGCGGTGACGGGTTTTCCAGACGCCATCATACATGATCTGCGCCATCGAAACGGAGTCCGAGTAGGCTTTCAGCTTGTCGGCGAATTTCATCGCCGAGGCGGCGTTCTTTGCCCACGCGCGCATCGCCGAGGCGTAGTTCAAAATGTTCACGCCGAGGCGGAATGCGGAATCCGGCTGATAGGCCTGCCATTCCTCCTGCACCTCGCCTTGCCAACCGGCTGCCATACACCAGCGCGAGACGAGCGCGACGACGCGGCAGTTGATCTCCACCGCCTCGACCCAAGGCGCGTCACCCTTGTAGCCAGACTGCTTCACGGCTTGGGTGTATTGGACTTTGTCCACATCGTAGTAGGAATGGAAAATCGGGTGGTCGGAAGTGAGCCGCTGGAGCGGTTGCTCGGGGAAGATCTCTTTCAACTCGCGCACGACGGAGTTGTAGAACGGCTGCGAGCCGAGGCCCGTGTTGTAAATAATCATGCCGCCATCGAGGAGATACTTCCGGAGTTTCTCGCGCTCCTCGGGCGTGTAGGTGAAGTTGTAGTGGCCGGAGCGGAAGAGGACGGGATTTTGCTCGGGATCGGGGCTGACTTCGGACATCCGGCGCGCGTCCATTTGGAAATTCGCGTCCACCTGATCCTTCATGCTTTTCAGCAGGTTGTTGACATCATTCGGCGTGGCGTTCCAGTAAATGTCATTGCCATACAATTCCTTGGCCGATTGGGCGAAAACCCCGGAGACTACGCCGGCAAGGCACACAACTGCGATCACGAGAAAGGTTCTGAGACGATGATTCATGAGGAAAATGGGGATTCCGGCCGTCAGCGAATCGAAATAGATTGTGAGGCCTCGAATCCGCGCATAGATATACACACGTTTTCCCGTCTGCCAATCCGTGCGTGAACAAATTTCCAGATGAAACCTCCGCTGAACCCCAAATTGATCAACAGCGCCGTGTGCGCGACTTTTTGCCTCGGAACCTTGTTAGCCAGCGACGGCTCGGATGAGCAGGGCTTCGTGCCGCCGCCTCGCGAGATGAAAAAACAACTGCCGCCCGCCCCGCCGCGCACGGTGAACTCCGCCGAAACCGTCGATGCCTGCTGCTGTTGCCCAGTGACTCCTCTATCTCGGACCGAGGCTAAGAAGCCACCGCAGCCACCGGTGCTGGTCACCAAAATCATCGAAGAATAGCCCAAGCCGGCCGCGCTCCTTGATTTTAAGAATCCCAGTGAAGTTGTTCGCCTCGATGGCCCCTCTGCTCGCGGCCTTGCTTTTTGCGATGCTCCCATTGGCGCAGGCTCAGGAGAAATGGGCCGTGCCGGGCGCAAAAATTCGCTACAGCCTTAAAATCCTCGAAGCACCCGAGGTGCCAGAGTGCGGGTATTTTGTTCATCTTCCGGACGGCGGGATTTTGGGTGGAAAGCCACCGGTCACCACCGCGATCGCGCCAGATGGCAGAACACTGGAATCCCGACTCATGTGGCACAGCGTCGAGAGGGGTTTTTATCTCGTGATTCAAGATCCTGGGCCGAGGGCACAGATGCTCGATGTTTATGTTTCAGACACGGGCAAGCCAAATTACTGGACGCCTGAGTCGGCCTTGAGGCCTGGCACGGTCCTCTGCACGCTGCCGGGGACGGACTCGATGGCAAAGGCCAGAACGCTTTCACAATTTTCGACCCTGCCGAGCGGGATGTCGGTGGATCTCCATAACGGCATCCCTAAAGCGGCCTTCAGTATTGGCGGGGATCTGCTGCATCGCCCGCCGCCTTGGGTTTTTTACATGATGGGAAATGTCGTCGCAAAGAGCGCTGGCGAGTTCTGGATCGCGCCATTTACCAAGCACGGCTCAACCGTGCTGCTCGTGAACGGCCAGGAAATCACGCCCACGAATCAAATGCCCGGCTGGGGCGGCACTGGGGCGTATGTGCCATTGCAACAGGGTCTGAACCGCTTGGAGGTTTACCAGACAGCATCACACGCAGATAAATGGTTGTTCTATTTTGCCTGGGCGCCGCCCTACGAGCAATTCCGCAAACCTGTGCAGAATGCCCGTGGAGCTGTCGGCGTGGATATCGCCCGCTCGGGCTCGGCGCAGTTGAATCTCGTAAAAAGCCAAAACGGCTCGGCGGTCGCCGCCGGCGTCGCGCGACCCGACCTGCTTTTCTGGCTCGAAAAGGAACCGCCGCTGGTGACTTGCGATTTATTTGCCCTCACCGAGGGGAATCCCCCGGACACCAAATACACATGGATTTTCCCGGGCAACGCAACCGTCGAAGGGCCAAGAGCGACATGGATTTTTCCGGGAAATACCGAGAGTTCGGTCACTCTAGTCGCCAAATCCGGAAAGGGAGCGTCGAGAGCGGAGATTCCATTTTTTGCCCAACCCTTGTCACCTGCCAACCTCAACCTGCCCACGCACAATCGCCTGTTCCGCGAGGCGCTCGTGCAAATGCTCCGCAGCTACCCGGCGCAAACCGACGCGCTCCAGCAATGGTCGGTCGGGCATTGGAATAATCTTTTCCGCACTCTGGAATTCGGCAAAAGCCGTGAATTGCTCGAACTGCTCTTCCAAAAACACGGCCCGGCCATTGCCAAGCAACTGAAGCCCGCCCAAATCCTCTGGCTCCAGAACATGCTCCTCACCGAGATGGAAACCAGCGATCCTGCTGGAGCGGCGAAGTGGTTCGAGTATTTCAAAGTCAATTTCAAGACGCCCGAGACGGCCCAGAGGTTGAAATTACGCGAGGCAGAGATCGCGATTTATGCCGCCGGGGATTTCGAGAAGGCTCAAGCGATCCTCAATCCGATAAATACCAAGGACAACGCGCTCGCTGCCAAGGCCCAGATTCGCCTCGGCGATATCGAATTTCTTAAAGGAAATCTGAACGGAGCGACGGCTTTTTACTCCCAAGCCCAAGCCCTCGCGAAGGCCCGCCGAAACGCACCGAATGCCTCGTCCGCTTCCACCGGAGGCCTCGCCGCGAATGCTGCTTTGATTAAAGACGAGTCGAAGCCAATCGCGCCGGTTGCGTCGCCCACGCCCGCCTCCACTTTTGCTGCGAAAATCCAGCAGCGCAACGAGGCCCGCGATGCCGCCAGGACCCAGCTTGAATCGGCCAAGGGCCTCGCCAAGGCGGGCGCGATCCAAGATGTGTCGTTCTCCGAAAATGTCGCCACCCTCCTCGAAGGAAATTACATGCTCGAAGCCTCGCAGGCGCTGGAGGCTTGGGAGGAGGAATTCCCGCTCTCGAAAGTCAGCGGCGACTACATCATCCGTGAGGCGCAGTGGAACGCCAAAGCAGGCAACCACAAGCGCGCCGTCGCCATGCTCACGGCCTACTGCACCCAGATCGACGCTTCAAGTTTCCTGCCGAAAGCCGTAACCCAATTGATCGAGTCTTCGGCACAAGTCCCCGAGTCGAAAGCCAAAACCCGCGAGGTTGCGGAGAGTGTTCTCAGCCGCATGAAATTCCACCCCGTCGCCAGTGAGTTGGAAGAATACCTTAAAAAACCATGAAATCCCGCCGCGATCTTCTCGCCACCCTCCTGCTCCTCCTCGCGACCATCGGCGTGGCCACGGCTTTTGACCGGGAAAAAGATTTCAAGGAGGCGACCAAAAACAACACCAGTGAGGACGGTGCAGCTCCCGAGAACACCTACCTCTACACAAAACCCGACGACACCGCCACCGGAGGCATTACCGGCCGAATCACCAGCCCCTCCGATCCCATCGAGTTGATCCTCGCGAGCCCCGCCGCCGAACCCGAGAAGGTCTACAAAGGCGAGTTGGACCCCGCGACTCCCGGCGCGTTCACCTTCAAAGGCCTCCCGGCCGGCCGCTACGACCTCATTGTTTTTTTCAAAGGTGCCTTTTACGAGGGCCTGACCCTCTCTCGCGATGGCAATACCCTCAACGAGCTCGACCTCGAAAAAATCAACACGAGCCTCCAGAAATCCGAGCCGTATTTTCCTGAAAAATTCATGCACCGGCTCGAGGGTCTCACCGGCCGCGGCAACCAAGCCCGCATGATCGTCACCTACTCCCGCGCCAAAGGTTCCCTTCTGACCATGACGACCTACAAAGGCAAATTCGAGCGCGAAGACCACAAGTGCACCATCAAGCTCGTGATGCTCCAGGATGTTGGCCCTGGTTGGCAAATCACCATGACCCGCAACTACAATCCCGTTTGGATCAAGCCCGGCACTCCGTTGCCCAAGCACCATTTCTCCTCGGCCCTCTCCAAAATCCGCGTGGCGGAAGGAACCAAGGACATCGGCAATCTTAACATTCAGTAACGACTCTCCATGAATTACAGCATCACCTTCCACTCTGGGCCCCACGCCGGCCAAAGCTACGAACTCGCCAAAGATGTCATCATGCTGGGCCGCTTGGACGAGATGGATCTGCCAATCCAAGACGCATCCGTTTCCTCGCGCCACGCCGAGTTGCGCCTCGAGAACGGGCAATGGATTTTCACCGACCTCAACAGCACCAACGGCAGCACCGTTAATAAAACTCAGGCCACCACCGTAGCTCTCGCCGATGGCGATGTTATCGGGGTGGGGGAGGTCATTTTTCAATTCCATGCCTCGTCTCAGCCGCTCCCCTCAGGCTCGGTGAGCCTTTCCGCAAAGGATCCCGCCCCAGCCTCCGTCCCGCCAGCAACGGCCCCGAAACCTCCCGAGCCCGAATACAACGCCGCCCCCGACGAACTCGCTCTCGTCGAAAAAATGCGCGACTACACCGACCGCATCCGCACAGAGGTCGGCAAGGTCATCATCGGCCAGCGCGAAGTTCTCGACCAAATCCTCATGTGCATCCTTGCCAACGGCCACGCCCTTCTGATCGGCCTGCCCGGAATGGCAAAGACCCTCACCGTTAAAACCATCGCCCAGGTGCTGAACCTCGAGTTCAAGCGCGTGCAGTTCACGCCCGACCTTATGCCCGGCGACATCATCGGCACCGATGTGCTCGAGACCAACAAGGCCACCGGCGAAAAAGAATTCCGGTTCATCAAAGGCCCGATCTTTTGCAATCTCCTCCTCGCCGACGAAATCAACCGCACCCCGCCAAAAACCCAAGCCGCCCTCCTCGAAGCCATGCAGGAGAAAATGGTTACCGCCGGCAACACCACCTACAAACTCGCCCAGCCGTTCTTCGTGCTCGCCACGCAAAACCCCGTTGAGCAGGAAGGCACCTACCCGCTCCCCGAAGCCCAGCTCGACCGCTTCATGTTCAATATCTGGGTCGACTACCCGCTGCCCGAGGAGGAGGAGGCCGTTCTCAAAGCCACCACCGCTGGCGTCCGCGACGAACCCCAGCCCGTCCTTACCCGGGAGGAACTCCTCCACTTGCAGGATGTCGTCCGCAAGGTCCCGGTCTCCGACCATGTCATCAAATATGTCACCCACCTTGTCGGGTCCACCCGCCCGGGAAATCCACATGCCCCGCAGCTCACCAAAAATTATATCTCCACAGGCGCCGGTCCCCGTGCCGGCCAGTGTCTGATCCTCGCGGCGAAGGCCACCGCGATCCTCGAGGGACGCATCCATGTGAGCTGTGCCGACATCCGCCGCTCCGCTCCCCCGGTCCTGCGTCACCGGATCATGACCAATTTCGCCGCCGACTCCGAAGGGCTCTCCCCACTGGATATCGTCAAAAAACTCCTCGAGATCGTCCCCGAGCCCGGCGCCGAAGCCTACCCCGCTGGCTCGGGCAAGCCCGCCAAATAAAAAACCGGAATTTTCCGCCCCGAAATCCTCTGCGCAACCAACCGTTCGATACGGGAGTTTTTACGACGACGGAGGGGGGCTGGAATGCGTTTACTTGATCTCTTGAACTTTACCGTTTGAGCGTGCTGCAGCCTTTTTCAATTCCTTTAAATCTTCTTCCTTCGGCTCGAAAGCGATGAAGTTGATCCGTGCCGCCTTGCCGCTCTCATCCTTAATGGACTCAATCGATTTTTTGACCTCATCCCACGGGATCCCGCTCTCATACTGCTCGGATTGGAAGCTGCCATCGGAGACGATAAAAACAACATCGGGCTTGAGTTCCTTGGCAAAGGCGAGAACGCCCAGTAATCCGCTGCGGACCTTGTCTTTGGCAGATTTGGTGGGGACTTTTCCAAAATACTCGCCGATCCAGAGGTTGGCCGCTTGGCGGTTCGGGTTGCTGGTCGGGACAAGTTCGTTTCCGAAGGTCATGAAAAGTCTGGAAAACTGAATGATCCCAAAGCGCGAAGTGATGGGGAGTTTTTGTAGCAGAGTTTGAATTTCCTGACTGATCTTGCTGAAGGGGATTCCGGCTTTGTCCGCCTTGTTTTCTACTGACGAAGATACATCGAAAGCTAGAAGTATCCGCTGACCGGTTGAATCGACTCCAAGGAAGCTCAGGCCTTTTCCTCCAAACCCGCCGCTGCCGCCTGCGGACGCTCCGGAGGCGATTCCAAGAGCCTCGGAGTTCGAGATCGAGGCCATCTGATCAGAGAGGAGTTGGGAAGGGTCAAGGGGGAGCATTTGGTCGAGCGGCATGTCAGGCACATCGGGGAGGGAGAAAGCGGTCGGGCGCGTGCTTTGCATCTTGTCACTCAGTGTGGGCTTGGGGGCGATGGCGTCGAAGGCGGCCATGTTCATCTTGTGTTCGCGTTTTTTTGCGGGCAGGCGGACATCTTTTTTCACCACGAAATTCGCGGGCGGCGGGAAGATGTATTTGGCGACGATAAAAATGCCGGCGATGACGCCCGCTCCGACATGAAGCAGCACGACGCCGATGAGAATGGAAATGACCATCCGGAGGCGGCGTTTCTTCGCTCCGGGATCTTCGCTGAGGATGGATTCAAAGCCGGCCATGTCTTTATTCCTCCTCCTGGGACGAGTCGGCGAAGGTGACTCCGGTGATTTTGGCGACGGCGCAGGCGTTCAGCACCGCGACGATGCGTTGGTGGTTGGCTTGGTCGTCGGGATCGATCGTGACGAGGGCTTCGCTTTTGTTGGCGTCGGCGGATTCTTTGAAACGCTTGAGTGTGGCCGTGAGTTGGTTAAAGACTTGGTTCTGAGGGGACTCGAGCGGTTGGTCATTCAGAATCACGGTGCCATCGGCTTGGATTTTGATGCGTTGTTCGTCTGGAATCTCCACGACCTCCTCCTGGGCGACCGTGCCGGGCAGACCGATATTCACATCACTCTCTTGTTTGACCGGCTTCGCCGAGACCATGAAAAAAACGAGCAGGAGAAAAACCATGTCGATCATGGGGCCCATCTGCATCTCAACGGTCTGGGTGTCTTTTCGGCGGAGCTGCATGAATCAATCCTGGTAGGTGCCGAAGATGACATTCACGGCACCGGCTTCGGCGGCGATGCGCATGATTTCCTTGATCTGCTTGCCGGGGGTGTTTTTGTCGGCGCGGATATAGAGTCGGAGGGGAGGGGTGACTTTGAAGCGCTCCTTGAGGTGGGCGGTGAGTTCTTTTTTCGTCGCGGGGGTCTGGCCGATATAATACGCCCCGGTGCCATCGATGGAGATGATGTCGCGGTTCGAGAGGTCACTGGGAATCGTGGCGTTCGCGGCGGTGGGCAGCTTGATGTCCACCTTCACTTGCTCCTTCGAAATCTTAGTGGTCACCATGAAAAAAATCAGGAGCAGAAAAGTCATGTCGATCATCGGGGCGAGTTGAAACCCGATTTCGTCTTCCTGTTTTTTGGCGATTTTCATTGGTTCGAATGATTGACCATGAAAGATGGGGACTTATTCGGCGGGTCGCTCGTATTCGGCGGCGGAACCCTCGAGTTTGATTTCGCCCGAGAGGAGATCGAGCATGAAGGTCGCGCGCTTCTGGATGTTCGCCACCTGCACATGCAGGTGGTTGCGGAAATAGAAATAGAGGAACATGGCAGGGATGCCCACGAGCAGGCCGGCGGCGGTGGTGGTCATCGCTTCGCCGATACCTCCGGCGAGATCCGAGGGCTCGGATTTTCCGGCTGCGAGTTGGTCGAAGCTTGCAATCATGCCGGTGACCGTGCCGAGCAGGCCGAGCATTGGCCCGATCGTGGCGAAGACATTGAGGTAGTTCACCCAGATGTTTATTTTCGTCTCCTCGTTGGCGAGGGTTTCGCCGGCGGCTTGCTCCATCGAGGCCTTGTTGGCGAGGTCGCGCTCGAAATTCACCTTCAGCATCGCGGCCGCGATCGTGTTCGCGAAAACATTCGGTTGGCTGTGGCAGAGCGAGTAGGCGGAGGAGGCGTCGCGCGCCTGCATGAATTGCCCGACGGCTTCGACCTGTGCCTTGGGCATCATTTTGTTGCCGTTGATCTGAAGGAAACAATAAATGCCAACGGCGGCGGTGCCGATGGAGCACAGGAGCAGTGGCCACATGAGCGCGCCCCCGGAGTTGAAGGTATCGAGGAGTGTTTTGTCCTTTGGCGCGGGTGCGGCGGGACTGGCTGCGGGAGTGGCGTCCTGGGCCGACAACGGCGGGATGGACACGATAGCGATAGCCGCCAGACAGGCAGTGGCGAGTAGGTGTTTGGTTGTCATGTTTTTTTCTTTTTCTTCGTTTCAGGTTTTGTGGATTCGGGCTCGGGTGATGGTTCCGGAGTGGGAGCCGGGGATTCTTTCATGCCTTCTTCGAGTTCCTTGCGGGCCTCGGCTTCAAAGTCGCTGGCGAGTTCCTCGGGCTTGAGGGAGGCTAGGAATTCCTGGGAGAGCTTGGCCTCGGTGGTGTCGGGGTAAAGGACGGTGATGTCGCGCGAGGTTTCGATGGCGAGCGGGAGTTGTTTCGATACGCGGTAAACGCTGACTGCGCCCCAGAGTCCACGGGCGGACCGGGTGTCATCGGAGCCGTGGAAGAGGCTGGGGTAGAGATAGAGTTCGAGCACGCGGTTGTAGAGGTCATGCCGGGTATCGATGACATGAGGGTCCTGCTCCCAGCGGGGATTTTCCTCCAGGAAGGCTTTGAGATCCTTTTCGGCGGCTTGGGCCATGATGTAATTTGCCTCGATGAGGATTTCGGGGTCCTCGGATTCGGCGGCAAGGAGTTTGGCTTGGTCGATCGCCTCGGCAGCGCGGCCCGTGGCCACCATGGCGCGGAGGCGGCCTTGCTTGGCGCGGGCCTTGTCGGCATCACTCCAGGACTTTTGCTCGATCTGGGTGAAAAGCTCGAGCGCGCTGGCCGCTTTGGCTCGGTCTTTGGTGAGAAGCAAAAGCTCACCGAGTTTGCATCCGATGGCGCCGGCTTGGGAACGAGGGAAGTCGATCCAAGGTTCCAGGCGTTTCCAGTCCGCCTCGACCTCGGCAATTCGATCCGGCGTGGCCGAACGGAGCCGTTCCTCGCGGTTGGGGTCGGCTTTGAACTCGATCGCATCAATGTCGGCGCGAGGAATGCCAACCGTCGCCATGGCAGTGCCAGCACCCGGCAAGGCGGGCCCTCCGAGCGAAACGCGCAGACGAACCGTGGTGGCATCGGCGGAAATGATTTCTCCCGCACGGCGGTCTCCATTTTTGAGCAAAAGGACATCCTGCGCCGTGGCGGCCAAGGCGGTGGCAAACAGGAATGTGATCGCGGCTTTAATCATCCTTTGGCTGGTTTGGGTTGGGTTGCCGCATCAGCGGGAGCAGGGGCAGGGAGCGGGCCGCCGAGGGCTTGGAGGCGTTCCTTCGCAAGCGGAAACTCTGGGGTTTCCTCAAGTTCGGTTTTCTCCAGCATTTCCTGCAAGGTGCGGCGGGCCTTGTCGGTCTCCTTGAGTTTTTCGAGCGCTGCGGCGGCTTGGAAATAGGACTTCGCGACCCAGGGCTTCCAGCGTCCATACATGTTGTAAACTTGGATGAAATAGGGGACCGCTTTCGCCGGGTTGTTTTCGGAAAGGTAAAGCTCGCCCATGGTGTAGAGGGCCTCGGCTTTGAGATCGCTGCGGACCGTGTCGGTGGCGAGCAGCGAGTCGAGTGTTGCTCGGGCTTGGGATTTTTCTCCACGCTTGGAGAGGAGTTTGGCTTTCGAAAGCATCGTCGGGCCGAAGATCGCCGAGCCGAGGTTTTCCTTTTCGAAGCGCGTGTAGAGCGCAAGAGCCTCCTTTTCATTGCCGGCGCGGAGTTCCAGATCGCCCATTGAAGCTAGGATTCGATCTTTTTGGAGGGCGCGGGGGTTCCAGCGAAGGGTGTCGCGCAGCATTTTCTTGCCGTCGGCATCGCGCCCCGAATCGATCACGGCATTGGCGAAATCCACGAGCAGGGCCGGGTTGTCCTCGCGAACATCGGCCTTGGCCGCAGCTTGTGTGAGAAGGTTTCGGGATTGCTCGGGATCGCTCTTGCGGAGTGCTTGGGCTTGGGCCCAAAGGAGGCGGACTTGCATCGGGCGGCTCCCACTTTTTTCCGCCTCGGTAGTTTGGTCGCGCAGCCACGCGAGGTATTGGGCGGACTCGTCCGGGCCGCGATAAAGGCGAGCGAGAGCGGGGAAAAGATCGTCGGCCGAACGGATCGAAGGATCATTGCCGATATCGAGAATGGCCTTCCGGTAAAGCTCGCGGGCGGTCTCGGGTTTTTCCTGCTGGCGCCAATACCAACCGAGGTTTCCAATGGCCTCGCCGACACGAGTCGAGCGGGGGTGTTGATCCACGAAGCCCTGCATGAGGTCGCGGTATTGGTCGTATTCTTCCAGGAGCTTTAGTCCCTCGGCGGAGCGGAAGACGCCCTCCTCATAGGTCTTCACTTCTTCGGGTGGGATTTTTTTAAACTCCGCGATGCCGTCTTCCATGAAGCCTTCATTCATGAGCGCATTGCCCATGAGGATTCGGGCCTCGCTGGCTTCGGCCTCGCCGGGATAAGCCTCCAGGTAGGCATGAAGTTCGTCGATGGCGGTCGGGTATTTCTCCATTTGTTGGAGGCAATAGGCCTTCCGAAAAGCAGCCTGGCCGCGATGAGCGCCCTTGGGATGTTTTTCGAGATACTCGGTCATGAGCGCCCGGCAGGGTTCGTATTGTTTGTCGAACGAGTAGCTCATCCCGAGCCAGTAGGCCGCGGCGTCGGCGCGGGCGTGGTCGGGGTGGCGCTGGATGAAATCGCGGAAGGCCTGCACGGCCTCCATGTTTTTTTCGGCCTGTAGAAGAGAGAAGGCATGCAGGAATCTGGCCTCGGCAGCCCGGTCGCTGGTGGGGAAATCCTGGGCGAGTTGGAGGTAGGCGGCAGCGGCTTCTTCATCTCGCAAGAGGGCTTGGAGCGCCTCGACCTCCATGAAGCGGGCCTCGGCGACATGCTTGGATTGGGGGAACATCTGCACGAACTTTTGCGCGGAGGTGATGGATTGGGGCCAATCCTCGAGCGCGCTCCAGCAGCGGATGATATTGAGCGCGGCCTGTTCGGTAACTTGGCCAGGAGGCAGGTCGGCGATCATCTCGTCCATGATGAGGGCCGCCTCGCGGTAGCGCTTCATTTGAAGGTAGGAAATGGCGAGGCGAAACCGCATGGAGACATCGAAATCCTGAGTCTTGCGAAAGTTCTCGAGTTCGCGGCCGACTTCTCCAACGAGCCTTGCGTAGAGGATTTTTGCGTAGGGGTCGCCAGTGGTCGCCTCCGCCGCCTTGAGCTTACTCTTGAGGTCTGTGAGCCGGCTTTCCTGATGTTTGATCAAGCGGTCAAAAGTCCACACGCGTTGGAGGCATTGGATCGTTTTGCGGAACTCGCCGCGTTCGAGCCAGTGGTTGCCAAGACGGAGTGTGAGAGTCTGGAATGAGATGAGCTGCGCGATGTCGCCCATGTTCGGGTATTCCTCGTTGACGACTTTCAAGGCGCCGTCGAAATCGCCGAGTTGCTCGAGCGCGTAGAGTTGGAAAATCACGGCCCGCCCGCGGGCGTCAGGGCTGAGTGTCGGCTTAAGCTTCGCATAGAAATCCGCAGCTTCTTGGTATTTTCCTTCGAGGATATACGAGGTGCCGATCGAAGTGCGGGCCTCGCTGAGTCGGCCAGCGGCGGGGTTTAAGCGGACGAAATTGCGGTTTTTTTCGGAGCCCGGTGGAAAGAAGGAAATGAACTTCTCCATCGCCTCGCGCGCGGCGGGATAATTTTTTTCCTGAAGCTCGCAGAGGCCCATCCAGAAAGTGAGATCATGGCGCTGGGCGTCGGTGAGTTTGGTTTGTGGATTGGGCGGCTGTTTTTCGAGGGCAGCTTTGATCGCCTCCAGCGCGGCGGTGAAATTCGACACCTGCACCTGGCAAATCGCGATCGGATAAAGCGCGTTGAAACTCGCCACATCGGCCTCGGGGGCGGTTCCATAGTCGATCTGGAATTGCGAGTAGGCGTCGAGCGCAGCCTTGTAGTTCTTTTCGTCGAAGAATTTTTTCGCCTGCGCAAAAAGTTCATCGGCTGTCCCGCCGGCCTGAGCGACCGGAGCGGGTGGGGGTTCCTCTTTTTTCTCTTTGGCGAGAAGTGGGTCCACCACCATCAGGATGGCGCTGCCGACTGCCAGAATTTGGAGACTCCGGTTCAACATGTGTCGCTAGGGGGAAGGGCGTGGTGGGTTTTTGCACCAAACTGCTTCCCGAGTGAAAGACTAAAGATGGTGAAGAGTTTGTAACATAGCCGAAACAAGATTGCGCAGGGGTTGCGTTCGAGACGACGGTGGCGTATTCACATCCCTCCAATGTCCAAAGACGGTTATATTAAAAGTGAAGGGATCGTGGTGGATGTGCTTCCCGGCACGCTGTTCCGAGTCAAATTGCCGAATGACCACCTCATTCTCGCCCACATTTCTGGCAAGATGAGAAAGAATTTCATCCGGAT
The DNA here is from genome assembly GCA_937919825.1 of uncultured Spartobacteria bacterium. Classification (GTDB taxonomy): domain Bacteria; phylum Verrucomicrobiota; class Verrucomicrobiia; order Chthoniobacterales; family Terrimicrobiaceae; genus UBA967. Next base: position 51,864 of record CALFPA010000068.1, read on the forward strand.
TGTGCCGGGCGACAAAGTGACTCTGGAGATTTCTCCTTACGACCTCTCGAAGGGTCGGATCACCTTCCGCGAGGCGGGCTCGATGCCTCGCCGCTAAGATCAAGAAAAGGCGCGTCGCGTTTTTCCGGAATGATTGCCGGTATTGATTTGGGCACCACCCACTCGCTGGTGGGGGTGATGGAGAGCGGGTTTCCGATTTTGGTGTCCGACGGGGAGGGGAGGAGACTCACGCCGTCGGCTGTTTGGTTTGGAGTCGATGGAGAAATGCTCGTCGGTTGGCCTGCGATGGAGAAAAAGGAAGTCGCCCCCTCGCGGGTTGTGACTTCCGTGAAACGACTCATCGGTCGTCGTGCTAACGAAAAAATCGAACCTTCCCCCGACTATCCGATTGGGGCGGGACCGGGAGGCTGGGTGAATGTTTTGATCGATGGTCAGGTTCTTTCTCCCGAGGAAATTTCCTCCCACATCCTCGCCAAGCTCAAAGCCGATTTGGAGCGCTCCTGCGGGCAGGTCGTCGATCGGGCGGTGATCACCGTTCCTGCTTATTTCAACGATGCGCAGCGAGCGGCAACCAAGCGTGCCGGGGAGTTGGCGGGTTTTGTTGTGGAGCGAATTCTGGCGGAACCCACCGCCGCCGCGCTGGCCTACGGGCTGCACCGGCTCGGGGAGAAATCCCGCGTGGCGGTTTATGATTTGGGTGGAGGCACCTTTGATATTTCGATTCTCGAATTGAACGCCGGGGTTTTCGAAGTTCTCGCGACGAATGGCGACACGCGTCTCGGTGGTGATGATTTCGATGCGGCCCTCGCGGCGGCTTGGGGGCTCGGAGTCTCGGACGCCCGTCAAATCAAATGCGCCCTGAGCGAGAGGGACGCTCTCGAGTTTTCTGGAAAATCCTACACCCGGGCCGTGTTGGAGTCGGTGTGTGCTCCGCTCCTCGCACGCACACGTGCGCATTGCCTGCGTTCGCTCGCCGATGCGCGGTTGGAGCCTTCGGATTTGAATGCGGTCGTCCTCGTGGGAGGCGCGACTCGGATGCCCATGGTCCGACGATTTGTAGCCGGGATTTTCGGACGGGAACCCGACACCAGCCAGCATCCGGATGAGGCGGTCGCCCTCGGTGCCGTGATTCAGGCGGGCATTCTCGAAGGGTCGGTTCAAAATCTCACCTTGCTCGATGTCACCCCGCTCTCGCTTGGCATCGAAACTTTTGGCGGGTTGATGAATGTCATCATTCCGCGAAATACGACCATTCCCTGCAAGGCCGGCGAAATGTTTACCAACGCCGTCGCGAACCAATCCGGGATGAAAATCACAGTCCTTCAAGGCGAGCGTGAGATGGCCCGCGATAACTGGCCGCTCGGCTCGATGGAGGTGGCATTTCCTCCGGCGCCGAAGGGGCAGGCCCGCTTGGGTGTGCAATTCGAACTCGACGCGAATGGCATCCTTCATGTGCTCGCTCGCGACACGGCCACAGGGCGTGATACGGTGATCGACATCCAGAGTGCGGTGGAGGTTTCCGACGAGGCGGTGGAGAAAATGCTCGGCGATTCGCTCGAGCACGCCTTTGAGGACATGGATGAACGGGTCTTCACCGAGGCCCGCCTGAAGGCCGACGAAATGCTCCCCGCCATCGATTCCGCCCTGGCTCAACTCGGCGACGGGGTTCCCGAAGATGTCCGGGCCGCGATTTCGGAACTCGTGAGAAAAGCACGCGTGGCAATCGCATCCCGCTCCACGGGGGACTTGAAAAAACTCCTCGCAGAACTCGACACGCTCACCGAACCCCTCGCCGCCGCCCTCCTGGAAAAAGCCATGGCGGGTTGACCCGTTTTTGAGTCGGGATTCCGGTTGATCTCCCCGTGCCCATCGTTAGCATAGCGCACTGGTTATTTTGATGTTGAAGCGTTGTCTCCCAGTCTTGCTTGCCTGCGTTTTGTGGATGCCCTCCACGCTGCTCGCTTTTGATCCGGCCGAAATGTTTCTGCGTGCCTACCAGGAATTTCAAGCCGGCGAGCGGAGTGAACGCGAGGGGCAGATGCGTGATGCGTTGAACCGCTACGCCACCGCCGCCCAAGCCCTGGAAAATATCCAGCGCACTGATCCGGAATGGCAAAAAATGGTGGTCGAATACCGCCTTCGCAAGACGCAGGAAAATCTCCAACGACTCCGCTCGAGCGTCACCGAAGCCCAGCTCGCCGAGATTGTGGTTGAGGACCCTCTGCCGACCGGAGGGTTCGAGATCGATATTCCTGCGCCCATGGTGACGACACGCCCGGGTTCCAGTTCGCGGGTTTCCCCCTCCCGGGATGGCGGGGAATCCCTCAAATCTGAACTCGCTGAAGCGCGGCAACAGATCCAAAAACTCAAAAAGGATTTGGAAAAAACCCAAGGCGACCTCACGGGGGCGAAGGCCGAGATCGACCGCACCAAAACCTCCCTCGTCGAGGCCAAGTCCGAACTCGCACAGACAAAAGCCAACTTGGAAAATGTGTCGGTCGAGCGCGACCAATTGAAAAATTCCGCGTCAAAAGTCTCCGACAAGCAACTGGCCGATCTTACCGTGCGCATCGAACAGATGGAGGCCGACAACGAGGTTCTCGAAGACGAAAACAAGCGGCTCCGCGACAAACTCGACAGGGCCGCCAAGTCCATCGAGGAGGGCCAGCAGATTCTGACTGCCGAGCGTGAAAAGGCCGCCGCGGGATTGAAGAAATTTGAGGAAAACCAAACGGAACTCGCCCAACTCATCAAGCAGCGCAAGGAGATGGAGGAGAAGTTTGCCGCCGAGAAGCAGGCCCTTGAAAAGCAGATTGCCGATCAGAAGCCGAAACTCGACCTCTTGGCCAAGCTGGAAGCTGACAACAAGGACCTCGCCTCCAGATTGCAAAAAGCCGAAGTCGCCCTCCAAGACGCCGCAAAAATCCAAGGCGACCAGAAATTGCGCGACTCGCTGGAGGAGGAGATCACGCTCTTGAGGGACCGCCTCGCAGCAGCCCGTAGTGAACTCCACGCTCGGGAGGAAAATATCAAGTCGCTCTACGCACAGCTCGACGAGGCTTCCGGCGAAGTCGCCCGCCTCCGCCTAGATCCCAAGCCCACCGAGGAGCAAAAACGCGTCTCCGAGGAAAACGATCTCCTGAAAAACATCGTCCTTCGCCAACTCAAGGAGCAGAACGAGCGATCCGTGGCGGTCGGGATGATCGAGCAGGAACTCGAGAAACTTTATGTAAAATCCGACATGCTTTCATCGCAGATGGCTGTTCTTTCGAAGCCGCCCGCGAAGCTCAGCGATCGCGAGATTTTGATTTTCCGAGATCCGCTGGTCGTGATGAACGATCCCGGCGAGGTGGACATGAGTGTTTCGATGACGGTTTCCAAGTCCGCCAATGGCACGGCAGAGGCCCCCGACAAGGCTCCAGCGGGCCCGGAGGCGTTTACTCCAGAAGCCCGGCAACTCGTCGAGAAAGCCGGCGCCCTAGTTCGCGAACGCCGTTTCACCGATGCGGAAAAAATCTATCAGCAACTCAACGACGAGTATCCGGACAATCCCTTCACTCTGTCCAATCTCGCCGTCACCCAGATTCATGCGGGCAAGCTCACTGCCGCCTTGGTCTCTCTCGAAAAATCCCTGCGGATCATGCCTGGCGATGTGTTCGCCTCCGTCAACCTATCGAATGTCTATTGCCGCCAAGGGCGATTCGGGGAGGCCGTCGAGATTCTCAAGGAAGTGATCAAGAAGGATCCCCAGAATGCCGTGGCACACAATTACATCGCGATCGCCCTCGGAAAGCAGGGAAATGCCCGCGAGGCCGAGGAGTTTTTTCAGCGCAGCATCATGCTCAATGGCAACTACTCGAACGCCCACTTCAACCTGGCGGTCATGTATGCGAACACCGAACCGCCCTCGCTCGAGTTGGCTCGGAAACACTACGAGATGGCCAAGTCGCTCGGTGCGGAGCCCGATAGTGTGATGGAGCGCCGTCTGGATGGCGTCGCCAAACCGAACTGAGGCGGGCTTACAGCGCGCTACCGACGATTTTTTTTAGGCGAATCATCCCGCGACGAATGCGGGCTTTCACAGTTCCGAGCGGGGTGTTCAGGCGGGAGGAAATTTCCAACTGGGTGAGGCCGCCGAAGTAGGACATCTCGATCACTTGGCGCTGTTCGCTGTTGAGCTTCAGCACGGCGGAGCGAACGACGAGGTGTTTTTCTCCGGCGTCCACTTGATCGGATGGGCCTTCATTTCCACGGCGCGGCTCGGGGATGACTTCGTTGAGGGCATCGTCATTCAAGCGTTGGCGCCGCTGGATGGAGCGGAGGCGGTCGATTGCCTTGTTGCGGGTCATGGTGACTGCCCAATTCAGTGGCTTGCCTCGGGAGACATCATACATCGGGGATTTTTCCCAGATCATGAACATGACCTCCTGGGTGACATCCTCGGCGTCGTTCGAGTTGTTGAGGATTTTGTAGGCAGTGGAAAAAATAAGGCCGATATGGCGGCGGTAAAATTCCTCAAAGCCGGTGTAATCCCCGCTTCCGATGCGACGGATCAATTCGACATCGTCGATCGGCTCTGGCGGATTGATGGGAAGTTTTACGTTCAAGATAGGACATACTCCCGCATTTGCTCGGACTTGGCAATCACGCGTGATTCTCAAGCCGGCGTCAGGATTCTTCCGATGCGCGGGATTCGAGGGCCTTCACCCGAGTGTAAAGTTTCCGGATATTTTTCAGGAGGGCGTAGTTTTCCTTATATTCGCGGATCGGCTGGGCCGGGACACCGAACATAATCGTGTTCGGTGGCACATTTTTGGCGAGACCGGACATGGCGCCGATCATCACCTTGTCGCCGATCTCGATGTGACCGCTCAGGCCGACCTTGCCGGCGAGGGTGACATAGTTGCCGATGCGGGTGCTACCCGAAATGCCAACCTGCGCGCAGAGGATGCAATGCTCGCCAATGGTCACATTGTGTCCGATCTGGACGAGGTTATCGATTTTGGTGCCCTTTTGAATCCAAGTGCGGCCGAAGCGGGCCCGGTCGATCGCGGAATTCGCGCCGATCTCGACATCATCGTCGATCTGAACGGTGCCGGTTTGAGGAATTTTCTCCTGACGGCCGTCTCGGAATTCATAGCCAAAGCCGTCCGCTCCCACGACCACGCCAGAGTGGAGAATCACGCGGTTCGCGATGGTGCAGCGCTCGCGCACGGTCGAGTGGGGGTGTAGGTGGCAATCCTCGCCGAGGGTGGTTTCCTGGCCCACGAAGGCATGGGGGCCGAGGATGGTGCGGGCGCCAATGACAGCGTCTTTCTCAACCACGCAATAGGCCCCGATCGAGCAGCCCTCGCCGATCTTCGCGGAGTCGGCGATGATGGCGGTCGGGTGGATGCCGGGCGGGAATTTGAGCGGCTCGGGAGTAAAAAACGGAAGAAGGGCGGCAAAAGCTCCGGCGGGATTTTCGATCGGCACGCAACGCGGCGGGACGGGTTCGTTGAATCCCTCGGGAACGAGGACCACCGAGGCGCGGGTTTTACGCAGCGCGCCGATGTATTTTGGATTTCCGAAAAACGAGAGATCGCCGGGGTTGGCGTCCGCCAGCGATGCAACGCCACGGATGTCAATCTCTGCCAGATCGGGGCCGAGCTGAACACCGAAGCGTCCAGCCAAATCGCCGAGTTTCATCAGGGAGTGGCTGGTTTGGCGTCCTTGTTCAGGGTCTCGATGATGGACTTGCTGAAATCGAGTTCGGCCTTCGAGTAAATGACGACGGGCACCTGGCCCATGCTCATACCGGATTTGTCGAGCACGACATCGTAGCCAGCATTTTTGATCTGCTCGTTCACGATTTTCATGATGTCGTCGATGATGTCTTTGCGCATCCGGATGAATTGCTCCTGGAGTTGGCGCTCACGGGTTCCACGGAACTCTGCAATCTCGCGGTCGAGGTTGCGCGCCTCGGCGATCTTCTGGTCACGGGCTTTCGAAGCCTTGTCCTTGGCATCCTTGCTGAGCTCGGGTTTTTCGAGATCGACATTGAGTTTGTTGATCTCATCCATCGCCTTTTTCAAGGTCTCGAGGCGGCCGTCGAGTTCCGTCTTCGCAGCGGCGCGAGCTTCGTTGAGCTTGGACTCAGCGTCCTTCGTGCGGTGGTATTGGGTGAAGATGGCATTCATGTCGAGGATGCCGATCTTTCCCTGCGCTTGGGCGGTCGGGGTGAAGGCTAGAGTAGCGGTGGCGACCATGACGGCCGGAAGAAGGAATTTAAGCATTGGTGTTGGTATTTTGGTTTGTGTTTGGAAAAAACAAACAGGCGGTTGAATAAATGCCATGCGGTCTTGGGGTCAAGACCGCTCTAACCGCGCTGTTCTTAGAATTGGTAGCCGATGTTGAAGTTGAACTTGCCTGGAGGGCCGTTCCAAGTGTCGTAAACGACTGGGATGCCGTAATCCACGCGGATCGGGCCAATTGGAAGGTCGAGACGCAGGCCGATGCCGATATCGACATTGGCTCCAGAGGTTCCGAAGTCATAAGAATCCGTGTTCACAAATCCGGCATCTGTAAAAACCGCGCCACGCACACGACTCACGATTGGGAAAGTCATTTCAAAAGTGATATACCCCATGGAGTTTCCACCAATTGGGTTGTCATATTCGTCAACAGGGCCAACCTCACGGTAATCAAAGCCGCGCATATTGTTTGCACCACCGAGATAAAGGCGGTCAAAAATCGGAACACCATTTCCATAGTCGTCATCTCCCGATTTGTCGGATCCCCATCCGTCTGTCACGGCGAGTTGACCTTTAACCAAGAAAATCAGGTCCCAAGGTAGCGGGAAGTATTTCGAGCCCTCAAGAGAGAGACCATAGTCTTGGACATCGCCACCTAGGAAGCCACCCGATACAAAGGTTGTGAATTCAACGAGTTCTCCCTTGCGTGTTAAGAAAAGGCTATCTCGAGTATCCCATACCAATGAGCTAGTAACCGCACTTTTGTTATAGTCCCCAGCGGCATCTTGAATGACCGTGCCGGCATCATCGTCATCTACATCGTAAATTTTGACTTTTTCAACACGGTATTCGGTCTGGCCTGAAAGCGCTTTCCAGATTTTTTGGCGAGTTTGGAGGGCTGCGCCGAGATTTTCTTGAGCGTATACAGCTGATAAGAAGTTTGCGGTGCGGTAATAGCCTTCGACCCCGGCAGAGAGTTTATAACCCATGAACCAAGGTTCGGTAAGGGAGACTACGAAATCCTGACGCAGGAGACCGTATTGCGCGCGGATGCGGAAACGCTGGCCGCCGCCGGTGAATCGCGGCCAGTTCGTAACATCGAAGTTCGACTGCTGGAGTTCTGCAAAACCGATCAAGCTATCGATCGTGCTGAAGCCGGCGCCGAAGTTGAACGAACCGGTGCGTTTTTCCTCCACGATGACATTGAGGTCCTTGCGGCCTGGCACGATGGTGTCGGTCGGCTGGGTCTCGACGCGCTCGAAGTAGTTCAAATTCTCCAAGCGCTTTTTGCTGATGTCCACGAGTGTGGTGTCGTAGACCTCGCCGGGTTTAACGGCCAACTCGCGCCGAATCACGCGGTCCTGCGTGCGGGTGTTGCCCTGGATATTGACGAGGTTCAGGTAGGATTGGACGCCTTCGTCGAGAGAGTAGGTGAGATTCACCGCGCCAGGACCTGCGGGGAGGACTTCGGGCACTGCGGTCATGTCCACATAGCCGCGGCTGCCGTAGAAATCACGAATCGCCTTGAGGTCGGCGCCCATGCCTTGCGGAGTGAAAAGCTGGCCGGCGTTCATTTTGAGCTGACTCAAAATCTCGCCCTCGGGAGCGATATTCACCCCTTGGATGCTGACTTGGTTCACGCGGTATTCGGTGCCCTCGCTGATCGTCACGGTCAACTCCACGCCTTCGCCGGCGAGCGGCTGGGTCTGGATTTCCGAGACATCGACATCGGCGAAACCGCGGTTTTGGTAGAGCGTCTGGATGGCAACGCGGTCATCTTCGACTTGCGATGGTTCGAGTCGGCCGCTCTTGTTGAAGAAGGTCAAAAGATCGAGCGGCTTTGTCTTCATCACCTTGCGAAGGTCGCGGTCGAGGACCGAGTCATTGCCGATGAAAGTGATTTTTTTGACGATGAGCTTCGGTCCCTCGGTTATGGCGAAGATCAGGCGAGCGCGGTTCTGGCCGGGGATGTCCTGCACGCGGTATTGCACATCGACATCGGCGTAGTTGCGGTCGTTGTAGAGTTCGAGGACCTTCTGGCGGTCCTGCTCGATGCGCTCCTCGTCCACCACATCGCCGGGTTTAACCTTCAAATCGCGGCGCACGCGATTGAGGGGAATCTGCTCCGCTCCCTCAATGATGACTTCTTCCAGGACAGGTCGGCCTTGGAGGAGAACCGTGACGCGAACGCCGTTTCCAAGGGGCTCGGCGAACAAACGCACATTCGACACGCCGCCTGTTTGATACAAGGCGCGGACATCTTGCTCGGCGGTGCGCTCGCTGTAAGGTTGGCCGATTTTCGTGGCGAGGTTCGCGAGCACGCGGTCTTTGGAAATACTCGGCGCCCCGACGGTTTCCACCACGATATCATTCACAATCGGGCCGGTTTGTTCAGCGGGCGCCTGGGCTTTTGACGGAGGTGTGAGAACGGCCAGAAAGGCGAAAGCGAGGGCGGTGAGAAGAAGGATAGGGCGTCGTTTATTTTTCATGGTCGAATGGGTCGCCTTCAGACGGAACATCAAGGCGTCGGTGGGATTAACGAATGCCCTCGGGCAGGTCAAGAAACCCGTGTCTGGGAGAGGGCTTTTTTATTGCCGCAAAATCTCCGGCTCAAGTGAGGGGATTCTGCTCCGGCGTTATTAAGCGCCAGGCTTTTCCTTGTGCGCCGTGAGGCGGTGGGGGTGGAAGACGCTGACGATGCTCATCAGCACCGAAGTCGTCCAAGCGATGCAAAACATGCCTGAGAGAGCGATCACAGCGGTGATGGTATTCCACGCTGGCGGCATGATGTCCTGTCCGTAGCCGAGGGTGGTGTAGGTGCTGCCGCTGAAATACAGCGCCTGACTGATGTTTGTCACCAGACCGCTCCACAAGAGCGCGTAGCCCAAGATCACAATATCCCCGAGGTGCGAGGTGAGGATCAAAACCATGGTCAGGTAAAGAAACGGACGCGACGGAAATCGCCGCAACGCTGCGTGAGGGGTTTTTAGCCCTCGAGGATGACGAGCCGCTTTCTGAAAATTGGAAAGCCGGTCTCGCGGAACTTTGGTTCCGCCTAGATGCGAAAGTCGCCGAACTTCGCGCCGAGCCGGAGTCGAAAAACCTTCCCTCCTTTGAAACCGCAAGCATCTCGATTCATCTCCTGAATCTTCGGGATCTCTCCGATCTCATCCTCGAGATGGATCACCTCAATCACACCGAACCCGAAAACAATACCCTCTCCGAAAGCCTGGCGCTCGCACCCGCATGGCCAAGCATGCCTTGGATTCATCGTGGCATCCGCGCCGGCATCGCCACCGTTTTTGCCTTGGTCATCGAAAATTGGCTCAACCCGCCCGGCGGCTCGATGATGCTTCTCTGCGTTTACACATTCACCTCGCTGAACGCTCTCAGCCCCGATGAATCCGGCGACAGGCCCGTTTTTCGCCAAGTGCTCGTTTTCTTTGTGGTGATGGCCGGAGCCTCGATCCTCTTACTCGCCTTAACGCCGATAATGGCCAGCGACTCCGTGCTGAACCTTGTTATCGGCGTTTGGGCATTCCTGTTCGGCTATTGGTTCCACCGGGCCGGTGGTGTGACGGTGCCGCTGACTTTTGCGTTCATGCTTCTGGTTGGCGTCGTGGCGCTGAATCCCCAGCAACCTGTCGGATTCCAATCCATCGCAGGCTTCTTTTTTGGATTCATGAACGGATTGGTGATTTCCGCCGTCGCCCAGCGCCTGATGTGGCTCGTGCTTCCGGAAAAAAACCTCGGCACGGGCTTGCAGCGCTACTTCGCGACAATGATCGAGGGTATCGATAGCGGCATGGCGAGCCTCCCGCTCTGGCGGCGCGCCGAGCATGCGCTTTTTCCAGCCAAGGGAAAAAAGGCGATCGCTTTGATGGCCGGGCCGACCTGTCCGCCTGACGAGGTTCGGCGCCTTGAGGAATTCCTCAACACACTCCAGGAACTCTCGTGGGAATTCTCACTCTGCACCGGACGCCTGAAGCCAATCCTTCCCCCGGAGTTCGCAGATCGTGGGGGCGAGTGGATCACAGAAGCCCGGAGAATCTTTCGGTCTGTTTTAACTGAACTCTCGGACTCGATTGCCTCCGCCCGCCAGCCCCGCGACCTCGGCCCAGCCATCGATCAGGCGCTTCTCGAGTGGGATCAGTGGATGGACTGGCTCCGCCCCGCCATTCGCGAGCACCAAACTCCCATCGAAACCTCCATCAAGCTCATGGGATTTTCCTCCCGCTTCCGCGCCGCGATGCTTGTTCTCCGCCGGGCCAACGATCAGGCACGGGGGCTGACCCTCTGCGACTACATGGGCGATGTTTCTTTGTGATGGGTGCGAATCCGCTATCGCCGACTCCTTTTTAAATAATCCCCCCACATGAATTTCACCCAAGCGGACAACGGCGCCGACCGAGCGGCGCCCTCCAGGTTCGATGGGACGCGATTGATTGGAGGGACGACCTCTGTGTCGTCCGGGGAAAAGCGTATTATGCGCCGCCGGCGAGCGGCGCCCTCCAGTTAGAGGATTTCGCGGAGGAACGGCGCGGTGCGGCTGGTTTTGGATTGAGCGATTTTTTCGGGGGTGCCGGTGGCAACGACCTTGCCGCCTTGCGCGCCGGCTTCCGGGCCGATGTCGAGGATGTGGTCGGCTTCGGCGATGATGTCGAGGTGGTGTTCGATCACGACGACGGTGCCACCTTCGTCCACCAGGCGGTGGAGGACTTGGATCAACTGCGCGACATCGTGGGCGTGGAGGCCGATCGTGGGTTCCTCCAAGACATAGAGGATCGATTTGCCTTTGCGGGTGGTGCGGATTTCCTCGGCGGCGGAGGTGGCGCGGCGGGCGAGTTGGGTGACGAGTTTGATGCGCTGGGCTTCGCCACCGCTCAAGGTCGGGCTGGGTTGGCCGAGCTTGAGGTAGCCGAGGCCGGTTTCTTGAAGGAGCGAGAGCGGGCGGCGGATTTTCGGATGGGCGGCGAAGAACTCGACGGCCTGCTCGATCGTCATGTCCATCACATCGCCGATGGATTTTCCATTGTAGAGGATTTCGAGGGTGGAGGGATTGTAGCGGCGGCCGGAGCAGTCCTGGCAGGGCATGTAGGAGGCGGGGAGGAAATTCATCTCGAGCTTGATGACGCCTTGGCCGAGGCAGGCTTCGCAGCGACCGCCCTCGTTGTTGAAGGAGAAGCGGCTGTTCGTGTAGCCGCGCATGCGGGCGGCGGGGATGTTCGCGAAGAGTTTCCGGATCTCGTCGAAGACCTTCACATAGGTGGCGGGAGTCGAGCGGGAGGTTTTGCCGATCGGGGATTGGTCGACTTCGAGCACGCCGGCGAGGGGTTCGAAGCCGGAGATGCCTTTGTGGAGGTCGGAGTGGGCGGGGGCGCGTTTACGGATGAGGGCGTCGCGGACAGCGGGGACGACGATGCCACGGATGAGCGTGGATTTTCCGGAACCCGAAACGCCGGTGAGGGCGGTGAGGCGGTGGAGGGGAATGCGGACGGATTCGTTTTGGATGTTGTGGAGCCGGCAGCCTTTGAGTTCGAGCCACTGATCGGCGGCAGGGCGTCGTGATCCGCGCACTGGGTGTTTCATCGGCTCGCGGAGGGCGCGGGCGGTGTGAGAGGTCGGATGCTCGAGGATTTCGGCGAGGGTTCCGCTGGCGACAACTTCGCCGCCACGGCTGCCGGCGCCTGGACCGAGGTCGAGGATTTGGTCGGCGCGGCGCATGGTTTCCTCGTCGTGCTCGACGACGACGAGCGAGTTGCCTTTTTTGGCGAGGGTTTGGAGGGCGTCGAGGAGTCGTTCGTTGTCGCGCGGGTGGAGGCCGATGGTGGGCTCGTCCAAAACATACAGGACTCCGCGAAGATTCGAGCCGAGTTGGGCGGCGAGGCGGATGCGTTGGGATTCGCCGCCGGAGAGGGTTTTCGCGGAGCGGTCGAGGGCGAGGTAGTCGAGGCCGACCTTGGCAAGGAAGCTCAGGCGCTGGCGGATTTCGGTGGTGATGTCGCGGGCGATCTCGGCGGCGGGCCCGGTGAATTTCAAAGAGTCGCAGAGCGCGAGGGCCTCAGCGGCCGGCGAATGGGTGAAGTCCGCGATGGAGGTTTTTTGGATGCGGACATGGGTGGCGGTTTCGTTGAGGCGCGTGCCTTTGCAGACTGGGCAGGGGCGGGGCTCCTCATCCTCGAGGCCCTCGTGGCGGCGCTCCTCGTCGAGTTCGGCCTCGATGGCGCTTTCGAAATTGTCGTCGCCGGAGCCCAGGCCTTTCCAGACCTCACCGAAGCCTCGGCAGTGTTGGCACCAACCGTGCGGGGAGTTGAAGGAAAAGAGGCGGGGGTCGAGGGGCTCGAACGCGCGCTGGCACGAGGGGCAATTCATCTCGGTGCTGAGCGTGGTGGATTTGCCCTTGGCGTCGATGAGGCGGGCGGTGCCTTTGCCGAGGCGGAGGGCTTTGCGCACAAGGTCGTCGGCTTTTTTCAAATCCGGCGCGTCGAGTTCGCCGACGATGGCGTCGATCGTGTGTTCCTTGAAGCGCTCGAGTTTTTGGAAGGCCTCCACGGCCACGCGGTCGCCATCGACGATGAGGGTTTCGATGCCTTGGCGCGCGGCGGCACGGGCGATCTCGGTGTGGAAGCCTTTGCGGCCTTTTACGAGGTTCGCGAGGATTTTGACGGGGCCTTTGGCGGCACGGGCGCTGACTTCCTCGGCGATCGCGGTGGGGGTGCGGTTGGCGACGGCCACATCGCAGTCGGGGCAAAATTGGGTGCCGAGTTTGGAGAAGAGGAGCCGGAGAAAATGGTAGATTTCGGTGACGGTGGCGACGGTGGATTTGCCGCCGCCACGGGTGACGCGTTGCTCGATGGCGACGCTCGGCGGGAGGCCTTCGATCGAGTCCACATCGGGCTTTTCAAGTTGGTCTACAAATTGGCGGGCATAGGCCGACATGCTGTCGAGGAAGCGGCGCTGGCCTTCGGCGAAGAGGATGTCGAACGCGAGGGTGGATTTTCCGGAGCCGCTGAGACCGGTGACGACAACCATGCCATCGCGCGGGATGTCGATGTTGATGTTTTTGAGGTTGTGCTCGCGGGCTCCGCGGACGGTGATGAAATTCGAGCGCGGGGGGAGGGGGAGCGGCGGGTCTTCGTGGAGAATCGACGAATCCGACGGAGAGGGTCCCTCCAGGAGAATTTTGAGGAAGCGGGCGGTGTGGGACTCGGGGGATTCGAGGATTTTTTCGGGGGTTCCGGCGGCGACGATTTGGCCGCCTTCGTCGCCACCCTCGGGACCGAGGTCGATGATCCAATCCGCGCACTTGATGACTTCCAGATTGTGCTCGATGACGATGACGCTGTTTCCCTCGTCCACAAGGCGGTGGAAGACTTTGACGAGCAGGGCGACATCGTCGAAGTGCAGTCCGGTGGTGGGTTCGTCGAAAATGAGGAGGGCCTTTTCTCGGGACTGGCGAATGAGGTGGTGGACGAGTTTAAGGCGTTGGGATTCGCCGCCGGAGAGGGAGTTTACGGGTTGGCCGAGCTTGAGGTAATCGAGGCCGACTTCGGCGAGGAGTTGGAGCGGGCCGGTGATTTTGCCCTGCGGGTCGAGGGGTTTGAAAAATTCGACGGCCTCGGCGGCGGTGAGTTCGAGGACTTCGTGGATGGATTTTCCAGCGACTTGGATTTTCAGGAGCGGTGGGCGGAAGCGGGTGCCATCGCATTCCGGGCAGCGGAGGAAGAGGTCGCTGAGGAATTGCATTTCGACTTTTTCGAAGCCGAGTCCGCTGCAGCGGTCGCAGCGGCCGTTGCCGGAATTGAAGGAGAAGCTCGAGGGCGTAAAGCCGGCGGCTTCGGCGGCGGGGGTATCTCCGAAAAGTGAGCGGATGTGCTCGTAGACGCCGAGGTAGACGGCCGGCGTGGAGCGCGGGGTTTTCGCGAGCGGGGATTGGTCGACCATCACGACTTCGTCCACTTCCTCGTCGCCGTCGATGGATTTGACGAAACCCGCGGCCTCCTCCTCGGGAGCGTCTTCACCGATCAACTGGCGGTGAAGGACATCGCGGACGAGGGAGGTTTTGCCCGATCCCGAAACGCCGGTGACGGCGCAGAGGACGCCGAGCGGGAATTTGACCGAGAGGTTTTTGATGTTGTGGTGGGTGACGCCTTTGAGGGTGATGTGGCCGGTCGCTTTACGGCGTTTTTTCGGAACGGGGATGGATTTTTTTCCCGTGAGGTAATCGGCGGTGAGGGAGTTTTTGGCCGAGGCGAAATTTTCGGCGGGTCCGCAGTAGAGGAGGTGTCCGCCCGCGCGGCCGCGTCCCGGGCCGATATCGACGAGTTCGTCGGCGGCGCGGATGACGGCTTCTTCATGCTCGACGACGAGGAGGGTGTTGCCCTTGTCGCGGAGGCCGCGGAGGATTTCGATGAGTCGCGAGGTGTCGCGCGGGTGGAGGCCCACGCTGGGTTCGTCGAGGACGAAGAGGGTATTAACGAGCGAGGCACCGAGGCAGGTGGTGAGATTGACGCGCTGGATTTCGCCGCCGGAGAGCGAGCGGGTCGGGCGGTCGAGCGAGAGGTAGCCGAGGCCGATGCGGCAGAGGTAGGCCACGCGGGAGGTGATTTGTTTGTGGACGAGCTGGGCGGAGGCGTCGGCGTGGGGGATCGAGAGGTTTTCGAGGATGGGGAGGAGGCGCTTGAGGGGAAGTGCGGAGACTGCAGGAAGGGTGCGGCTGTCGATGCGGTAGTTAAGCGTCTCGGGCTGGAAGCGGCCGCCGTGGCAGACCGGGCAGGGTTGGTAGCTGCGGTAGCGGGAGAGCAGCACGCGGATGTGCATTTTGTAGACTTTGCTCTCAAGCCAGCGGAAGTAGCCGTTGACGCCATACCACTCGCCGGATTCCCAGGCTTCGGTGGGGTTGAGGCCAGGTTCGCCTTCGATGACGAAATCTTGGTCGGCTTGAGGTAGGCGTTCGAAAATGCGGTGGATGTCGATGCCGCGCTTGTGGCAGTGGCGCAGGAGGTCGTCCTGGCACTCGGCGGACTGGCCGCTTTGGAAGGGGCGAATGACGCCTTCGGAGATCGAGAGCGAGGCGTCGGGAATGACGCGATGCATGTCGATGCCGATGATCCGGCCGAAGCCTTTGCATTCGGGGCAGGCGCCGAGGGGGGAGTTGAAAGAAAAGAGGCCGGGTGAGGGCGGGCGGATGTCGAGATCGCAGGGAGCGCAGTGCCAACCCGAGGTATGGTATTCGATGCGGTCGGTGGCGGGATTGATGACGGCCAGGCGGTCGTTGCCGAGACGGAGGGAGGTTTCGATCGACTCGGTGAGGCGGGGGAGGGCGCTAGGCGCCTGGGTTTTGGGCGCTGACGGAGCATCGCCCTCCAGGGGGATGTCGACGCGGTCTTGGATGACGAGGATTTCGGCGGGGAGTTTTTTGAGTTTTGGTGGCTCGTCGGTGCGGTGGGTTGTTCCGCTGAGCCAAATGCGGAGGTAGCCTTGGCCGGAGAGAAACTCGAAAAAGTCGGAGGGTTTCGTTTTTTCCGGGGCCTTGATCGGGAAGGCGATGAGGAGAGATTTTCCGGGGTGGGCGGCGAGGATTTGGCGGAGGATTGAGCCCGGGGTGCCGGGGAGGATTTCGCCAGAGCATTTCGGGCAGAAGGCCTTGGCAGCTCGGGGGAAAAGGAGCTTCAGGTAGTCGTTTATCTCGGTGATCGTGCCGACGGTCGAGCGCGTGGTGCGGACATTGTTCGCCTGCTCGATGGCGATTGCGGGGGGGATGCCTTCGATACTGTCCGCAAGGGGTTTATCCATCCGCTCGAGGAACTGGCGGGTGTAGGGACTGAAAGTCTCCACATACCGCCGTTGTCCCTCGGCGTAGATGGTATCGAACGCCAGGCTGGATTTGCCGCTGCCGCTGGGTCCAGTGACGACAATGAGCTTCCCGAGAGGAAGCTCAAGGTCAACCCCTTGGAGGTTATTTTGTCTGGCCCCGCGGAGCCGAATGGAATCCACCCGTGAAATTCAGCCGGGGATTAGCCCTGCTTGCCGCGGAGTTCTTCGGTGCGGAGAAGAACGCGCTGGCGCATGATTTTTCCGGATTTGAACTTCACCGTGGCGCGGGCTGGGATGACCACATCATGTTCGGGTTTGTTGGGATTGCGGCCGACGCGGGATTTGGTCAAGCGGACTTCGAAAACACCGAAGTTGCGGAGCTCGACATCGCTACCGGTGGCGAGGGCCTCGGTGACGCCGTCGAGAGTGAGTT
Source organism: uncultured Spartobacteria bacterium (assembly GCA_937919825.1). Taxonomy (GTDB): domain Bacteria; phylum Verrucomicrobiota; class Verrucomicrobiia; order Chthoniobacterales; family Terrimicrobiaceae; genus UBA967. The sequence goes on from CALFPA010000068.1 coordinate 68,346, forward strand.
GGATGACGCTGAAAACTTCCTGTTGGGTGAGTCCGGTTTGTTTGCTGATCTGCATTACCAGATCTCGTTTGGTGAGGTTGGCCATATAAGTGTGATATTTAGTTGGTTTGGATAAGGGGGGCGGATTGAATACCAAGGGACTGCGCGGTCATCAACCCGATTTCGGAAAAATTTTCCGCAATCAAAAAAAGGACTTGATTTTATTTTGGGCGTTGAGTGCCGACGGTTCCGTCGATGTTCACATGGACCGTCGTGCCGGCTGGGGCGGAAGTGTCGGAATCCATTTGGATCAAAGCCCGTCCCGTTTCCGAGATTTCGATAACGGTTCCGCCTTTGGTCTCATTGTCGGAAATGGAAATGACGGCGCGTTGGCCTTTTTGGAGATTCGAGCGGTTGGGGAAATCGGCCTTGACCTGGGTTGCGGAAATGATGACGGCTTCGTTCGCAAAGGGGTGGGTGCGTGTGTAGTTCCAAACCGTCAGCGAAAAGGCGGTGAGGCAGAGAAGAATCAGTCCCGTCACGACGATCGGGCCTCTTCGGCGTTTCGTGGGCCTATTTTCCATGGGAATGCGAATGGGCTTCGATCGCTCTCTCGAAATCGGCGAGGCAGGCTGCCAAGCCACGCGGGTCGCGCAGGAGGGAGGTTCCGACGAGGGCGGCATCGAACTTTGAGGAAACGGAGTCGATGGACTCCGGCGTGAGGCCACTCTCCGCCACGCGGAGGCAGCCGGCGGGAAGATGGGTCACGAGATCGAAGACGGACATTTCGAGGCTGAAATCTTTTTGCGAGGAGCCGGTCGAACCGACGAAGCCCGAGGTGGATTTGAACTTCCGGCTGTTGATGCCAACGACGCGCGCGGATTTTGGGAGCATGGCAATTTCGTCAAGCGTGTGGATTTCAAAAAGCGCCTCCATTCCGAGTTCGAGGGCGAGTTGGTGGAAGTCGCGAAGCTGGGTGGCATCGAGCACATTGGCCATGAGGAGAATCGCATCTGAGCCATGCGCCCGGGCTTCGAGGATTTGGTAGTCGTCGATGAAAAAATCCTTCCGCAGCACGGGTTGGGGTAGCGTGGCGCGGAGTCTGGCCAAATCCTCGATGCCCATGCCGAAGTGGGTGCGGTTGGTCAAAATCGACACCGCGCGCACATGGCTCGAGGCGGCGTAGGTCGCAGCGGCGGCGTTCACATTTTCCTCGCGCATCGGGCCGACGCTCGGCGAGCGGCGCTTGATTTCAGTAATCAACCCAAATCCTCCCCGGCCGAGAACTTCGGCAAAATCGCGGGCGGGAGGGGCGTCGGCCAGGCGGGCGCGAATTTCAGCAAGGGGAACGGCTTGCTTTGCGGCGGCGACTTCCACGCGCACATCGGTTAAAATTTCGTCGAGGATCGTTTTCAAGGTTTGGGATAACTGCCAAGGACTTTGACCCCCGAGCAAACAGCCGCCAACTCGGGCAGGAGGGTCGTTTTTTCCAAATCCTCGCGGTGGCCATCCGCTTCCACGAAAAATAGGGTGCCCGTCGAATCGTCGGTAGCCGGGCGGCTCGCGAAGTGGACAAGGTTGACTCCCCGTAGACGAAATGGCTCGAGCGCGGAAACGAGTGCGCCGGCTTTGTTCTCAATGCGAAGCATGATCATGGTGCGATCGGTGCCCGAGGGCTTGTTTGCCTGTCGGCCGAGAACGAGAAATTTTGCTCCGTCGGTTGTGATGATCTCCGCGCAGATGTGGAGATCGGTGGTTCCCAGACTGTCGAGGGTGGGGGAGGTGTGTCCATGACCCGGCTCCTCGAGCGGAACGACTCCGCAATCCGCGTGCTGGCTGGAAGTCAGGAAAAAAACCTCCGACACCGAGTCGCAGGGGCGGTAACGAACACTCGAGCCGAAACGCCCGAGGGCGGCTTGATGTGCGGGGCTGCCGGATGGGCCGAAGCACGCGATGACGATGTCTTTTTCCAAGGCCAGCGAGGCGGACATGATCTCGCGGTAAATGGCGCGGATCGACTCCGGGCGCAACGGTCCCTCGCTGCGCTCCACCAGACTCCGAAGGAGCTTCATCTCGCGGTCGGGCGAGTAGATTGGCAGGGAGGCGCGGTTTTTGATGACACCGATTTCCTTCGCGAGCGTGGCGCGCTCGTTCAGGAGCCTGAGGAGCTCGGTGTCGAGGGCGTCGATCTGTTTCCGGAGGGTGTCGAGGTCGCTCATGGTTCCGGTTTGGGCTCGGGTTCGGCGAGAGCTTCCGGAGCATGTTCGGCGGGAGCTTCCGCAGGGGTTTCGCTGGGCGTTTCAGCAGCGGTTTCTTTCGGTGGCTCGGCTTTGGGAAGTGGGATTTTGCGCAACTCCGAGGCGTTGGGAAGATCATCGAGATCCTTCAATCCGAAGTGCTCCATGAAAAATTGCGAGGTCTCGTAAAGGAGTGGGCGGCCTGCGATTTCGGAGCGGCCGGCGATGCGAACGAGATTTCGGTCGAGCAGCGTTTGCATCACGCCATCGACCGCGACGCCACGCACGGCCTCGATGTCGGCGCGGGTGATGGGTTGGCGGTAGGCGATGATGGCGAGGGTTTCCATCGCCGGGGCGCTCAGGCGGGCTTGGCGGTTCTCTGGAAAAAGTTGCCGCAGCCAAGGCGCGAAGTCGGCCTTCGTCACCAACTGCCAACCTGCCGCACTCTCGCGGACCTCAAAGGCCCGGCCAGTCTCGGCGTATTCGCGCTCGAGTTGCTCGATCGCATCTTGAAGTTCCGCGGACTTCACTTTCGCGAAGCAGGTGATTTCGGGATTCTCCTTGGCGGCTTCGGCAGCCCCTTTCAGGAAATTTGAGAGTTCTTTGGCGGAAACCGGTTTTTGAGAAGCGAAGAGAATGGATTCAACGATACGATGGAGGGGAAAAGCTGGCTCGGCGACTGACTCAGCTACGGAACTTTCGAGACCGGCGGACGACTCGTCGATTTCAGGTTGGTCGGTATTTTCTTCGCTCATGAGAAATAAGGTTGGGCGTCGCTGATTCGGTCGATCCAGATATCCCCGAGATCCCCGTCTTGGCGAACCCGGAGTTGTTTGAGTCGGATGAGTTCGAGCATGGCAAGAAAGGTCACGACGATCTCGGTGCGACTGGCGGCATCAGCGAAAAGCTCCTCGAAACGCAGAGGCACACCGGCCTGCGTGATTCGCAACACATGGTCCATTTTGTCGGAGACGGTGTAGTTCTCGGCAAAAATCTCGCGCAGGTCCTCTTTCTTCGAGTCGATGCGCTTGAGGATTTTCTGGAAGGCGTGGATGAGGTCGAAAATCCCGACTTCCTCGACGAGAAGGTTCTCGGCAGGCGGGAGGTCGGGCGTGGCTGGCATGCGGGCGAAGAGGTTTTGCTGCATTGCCTCGTGGTCGCGGAGCTTCGCAGCGGCCTCCTTGAATTTCTTGTATTCAATGAGCTGACGGATGAGTTCGAAGCGGGGATCGTCTTCCTCGGCATCCTCCTCGCCCATCTGCTGGTCGGCGGGCAAGAGCATCCGGCTTTTGATGTAAAGCAGGTTCGCCGCCATCACGATGAACTCGCCCGCGAGGTCGATGTTCAGAACCTGAAACGCCTCGAGGTAGGCGAGGTATTGCTTGGTGATCCGCTCGATCGAGATGTCGTAAATATCCACCTCATCGCGCTTGATGAGATAGAGCAGGAGATCGAGCGGTCCCTCGAAGACCTCGAGTTTGACCTTGTAGTCTTCCACTAGGCGTTAACGCCGCTTGTAGCCGCGTTTTTCCGCTTCGCGCTCTTGTTGCGTGCGGTGCTTTTTGAGCTCCTTGTGCTTGGTCTTGAGCTTGCTGATTTGGCGGGAAAGTTTGTCCACGACCTTGTCGATGGCGGAGTAAAGATCGGCTTCCGCGTCTTCGGCATGGAGGTCGGGGCCGGGAAGGGCGAGGTGGACCTTCACATGGAAGGGTTTTTTGCGATCGTGGTTATGGAGAAGAACGATGTGGGCGCCGAGGATCGTCTCGCCATGGCCCTCGAGGTGGCTGACCTTTTCGGCAACGAATTCGTGAATGGCACCGGTGAGAGTCAGGTTTCGCGGAGTGATGTGGATTTGCATGACAGTTTTCTTTTAAAGCGGCGGTGGTTTGTTGACAGCAAAAATCCTCTACGGAACTTGCGCAGCGTTTGTGCCGACCCTGAGAAGATCGAGGAGTTTCGGGTAAACGAGTGGGGTGTTCGCCCCGGGTTGGGAGGGGTCGATCATGTCGTGAGGGATGTTGAGTTCGGCGGGAAATTCGTAAGCGAGGATTTCGGCGGGGTAGCCCTGTGCGGCGAGTTTTTGGGTGATCGAGTGGGTGAGGGAGTTGTTCGCGGCGATGTCGCAGGCGGTGGTGATGAAAAGCACGCGGCGGCAAAGCGGGGGCTTGGCGGCAAGGTTCGAGCGCACATTGCGCGAAAGCTGCACGCAGTCCGCCATGCAGCGGGTGCCGAAACGCGGGTAGGCGTGCGGCGGGCCGGCGAGCGATTCCTTTTTGTCGGGATCCCACCAGACATAAAAATTCGGGAGCTTGGAAAACAACGCGCCGGCGAAATCCGTGAGCGGAGGCGACATTTCGTAAACGCCGAAAAACGGCGCGAGGATCGCCACCTCGTCGAGACCCTGGCGGTTTTGCGCCATCCAAGCCGCCGCCACAGCGCTGCCCGATAGCCCAACCAGTGTTGTGCTGTTGCCGAGCCCCGCGGCGATATCAAGTCCCGCCGCCGCTTGATCAATCAAATCCTGGCCGGACTGCAGACCCTGTTCGCCATTCAAACGATCACGGTAACCAGCCAACCTCGCGCGCGGAACAACGACATTGTGGCCTGCGGCGTGGATTTGCGCGGCGAATGAAGCGAATTGCTCTGGGCAGTTCGTTAATCCATGAAGCAGCACAAACGCCCTTTCGGTTTTTTTCCTGTGATGCAGAAGTCGGCTCGCACCCGATGGCGAGAGTGGGAGAGAGGATTCCGCCGAGCGAAGTTTGTCGAACATCGCCAGCGCCTCGTCGAACGATCCGGCAGGATGGGGCTTTGAATCGAAGATCGGGATTTTCCAGGCCGTCCATCCGAGCAGTCCGGCAATCGCCAGCGCGGCGGCTAGGGAGAGTCGCTTCATCGGAATTTCGGCGCCCAGGTCGGGCGGGCTTTGGCGGCGATCAGGAAGCCGACTCCCATCAACACCAGGAACAGGGACAAAAACTGTCCCCGCGTGAACATCCCCGTCAGCGGCGCATCGGGTTCCCGGAAAAACTCCCCGACGATTCTCAGCACCGCATACGCGATGAAAAACACCCCCGTCAGCACCCCGTCAGGCAGGCGGAACCTCGTCCGGAGAATCCACAAAAACGAAAACAGCAAGGCCCCTTCCAGAAGGCCCTCGTAAATCTGCGAAGGATGACGCGGTGAGAGGTTCACCTCCAAAATCCCGCGGAGTTCGGGTCGTCCGGCATTTTCCAACACGGCATCCAGCGTGCCCCATTGAGGATTTGCCTCCGACGTTCTCATCAAGACCTCCCGCACCCGCTCCGGGTCCGAGGCGTAGAGTTCCTTTGGAAAATACACCGCCCAAGGCACGGTGGCTGGGCGCCCGTAGAGTTCGCCATTGATAAAATTCGCGCACCGCCCGAGGAACAACCCGACCGGTGCCGCCACCACGATGTTGTCACCCACATTAAGCCACGGGATTTTTTTTCGCCGCGCGTAGATCCAAGTAAAAATCACGATGCCAAGGATCCCGCCGTGGCTCGCCATTCCGCCCTCCCAGAATTTGAAAAACACCAACGGGTCGGCCGCAAATTGAGCCCAATCGTAGAAAACCATATAGCCCAGACGACCGCCCAAAATCACCCCAAAGAGGGCCGTGCCTGTGATGAAATCCGCCACCGCATCCGGCGCAATGTCGCTGAATCCCCGCCGCGCGAGGTGCACTCCGATTCCATAAGCCGCCAAAAACGACGCGACATAAGCGAGTCCATACCACCGCACGCCGAAAGTCTCCCCGAAGCGGATCAGGAACGGACTCAAGTCATGGATGTAATACGCGAACATGTTGGGTTTGGCTTTTGGGCCGCGCGGTGCGATACCATGCGGCTATGCCGTTGGCTTGTCGACTTTTTGCCTTTTGGGAAAAACCCCCCGCCATCCGTATCGAATCCATCCCCTCGTCCGCACCCGCTCCCGGCGAGGTCGCTATCCGAATGCTCGCCGCGCCCATCAACCCCGCTGACCTCAATGTCATCGAGGGGACCTATGGCGAACTCCCGCCGCTCCCTGCCACGATCGGCAACGAGGGTGCCGGCGAAATCCTCGCTCTCGGCCCCGGCGTGGAAAACCTCCGCATCGGCCAAAAAGTCCTCCCGCTCGCATTCGGCACTTGGACGAGCGAACTCATCCTCCCTGCGAAAAATGCCATCCCGCTCCCCGACGACATCGACATTCACCAAGCCGCCATGCTGGCCGTGAATCCCGCCACCGCCTGGCGTCTCCTCCACGACTTCGCCTCTCTCCAACCCGGCGACTGGATTGCTCAAAATGCCGCCAATTCCGGGGTTGGCCGCGCCGTTATTCAACTCGCCCGCCACCTCGGCTTCCGCACTTTGAATGTCGTCCGTCGCCCGGAACTGCTCGACGAAATCCTCTCCCTCGGTGCTGATGTCGTCGTCACCGAAGAAACCGACCTCCGCCGCGAGGTCCGCCAACTCTGCGGCGGCGCGCTTCCGAAGCTCGGCCTCAACGCCGTCGGCGGCGCCAGCGCGTTGAACATCGCCAACTCCCTCGCGCCGGGTTCGCCGCATGTCACGATCGGAGCCATGGCCCGCCAACCCCTGAAAATCCCGAACGGCCTCTTGATTTTCCAAAACCTCGCCTTCCGAGGTTTCTGGCTGCGTCGATGGAAAGAAACCGCCCCCGCCGCCGAGATTCAATCCACCTACGCCACGCTGGCCGACCTCCTCCACCGCGGCATCCTTCACACGCCCGTCCAGCAAATCCTCCCGCTCTCAGAAGCTCCTGCCGCCCTGACCGCCGCGATGGGAGACAAGCGCACCGGGAAAATCCTTCTCGATCTGCAAGCCTAGCTGACCGCCACACTTCTCCTTGCCCGAATCCAGCCGGTGAAGCACATTTCCGGCCTTCAAAAAATGCCCGGCGTTTACATCAAGACCTATGGCTGCCAAATGAACGAGCGCGACTCCGAGCAGGTGTCGAAAATGCTCGTTGAGCGTGGCTATCGAATGGTCGAAGCCGAGGGCGAGGCCGATGTGATTTTGCTGAACACTTGCAGCGTGCGCGACATGGCCGAGCAGAAGGCGATTGGTAAGATGGGCATGCTCCGCAAACTCCGAAAAACACGGCCGCACCTGGTTCTTGGCTACCTCGGGTGCATGGCTCAGGCCCGTGGCGAGTCGCTCCTTCAAACCTCGCCGCATATCGATCTCGTCGTCGGCACCCAGAAATTCCACCGCGTGGCGGATTATGTTCACGATCTTCTGCAAAGCCGCCAGCATGCACTCATCGACGATGTGCGCCGACCAATTGTGGATACCGATGAAGAGCCCGGATCCCAATCCACCATCCGCGAGCAGGAACTCGAGACAGGGCAGGTGACGGCGTTTGTCTCGATCATGCAGGGCTGCAATATGCACTGCGCGTTTTGCATCGTGCCGCAGACGCGCGGCTCCGAACGCGGCCGACCCATCGAGGAGATTGTCGCCGAAGTCCGTTCGCTGGCGGAGCGCGGGGTCAAAGAGGTCACGCTTCTTGGCCAGATCGTGAATCTTTACGGACGCCACGAATTTCCTAAGTTCGATGGCAAAAGCCCGTTCGTTCAGTTGCTCGAGGCCGTCTGCGCAGTGGATGGCATAGAGCGGGTGCGCTTCACCTCGCCACATCCGATTGGCTACCGCGATGACCTGATCGAGGCTTTTACCCGACTGCCAAAGCTCGTCGAGCATGTCCATCTTCCGCTCCAGAGCGGCTCCGACCGCATTTTAAAAATCATGCGACGCGGCTACACGGCCGAGAAATTCCAAAAGCTCGCCGAGCGCATTCGCGCCGCGCGTCCCGGCATGGCAATCACCAGCGACATCATCGTCGGCTTCCCGGGGGAGACAGATGAGGATTTCCAAAAAACCCGCGACCTGTGCGAGGCGGTCTCCTTCGACAACGCCTTCGTCTTCCGCTACTCGCCCCGCCAAAACACCCCCGCTGCCACGATGGAGGCTCAGATCTCGGAGGAATTGAAGGAAGCGCGGAACCAAGATTTGCTCGAGGTTGTGAATCGCCATGTCGCTGCGAAACTAGACGCGCTCATCGGCACGGAGGTGGAAATCCTCTGCGAGGGCGCCAGTCGCCACAACGCCGAGCGGCTCACCGGCCGCACCCGCACTAACAAGATCGTTGTCTTCGAAGGCGCGCCCCGCCACATCGGCCAGATTTTCCCCGTCAAAATCACCCGCGCCTCGGGCTCCACGCTCTACGGCGACCCGGCGATCCTTGGATAAGCCGGGTTCAGGGCTTATGCCCCCATCCTCAAAGGGAGAAGTTTTAGGGAGATCAATCTAAAGCCAGATACACAAAATATTTGAATCTGTGTGACTATACCAAAAGTTCTATGCTTTTGGATTTTTGAAGAGGGGCGTGGGGAGGCCCGCCTGCGTGAGTCGGTGCGCCTTGTGCCGTCCCCACTGTAGCGGCGCGTCTGTGACCGCTGTTTTCGGTTTTGCGGACAGATTTGGTTTTGCCCGCGAATGATCAGAAGATGAACGCTAATGGGAAATAAAGCGGAGGCTGTTTTTTCATTCGTGCTGATTTGCGTGGATTCGCGGGCCAGTGCCTTTCACGGTCGGGACGGCCGTGTCCCCTTCTTTTGCCTTAAAAATCTAAACTCATAGACACATTGATATGAAATCTTTTTTCACAAAATGCCTATTTCCATCGAAGGGCATTTATTGTTGCGCAAGAGGGCTTGGTGCCTTTGAATGTGAGGCCTTATGAAACTGAACTATCCTGTTATCACGACCATAGCCACATGCCTCGCCCTCGCCGCCTGCGAAGAGGCCAAGCAAGACACCCAAAAAGCCGTTGAAAAGACCGGAGAAGCCGTTGAAACCGTTGCAAAGGAAGCCAACGATGTTGCCAAGGGCGTAGCGGAAGGGACTGCCACTGTTGCCAAAGAAGTCAATGCCGCCGCGAAGGATACTGCGAAGGGTGTGATCAAGGACACCGGAGCCGCAGTCAATGCAACAGGCGCTGCCGTGAAAACTGCCGCGCAGGAAGCGAACACTGTCGCCAAGGACGCCGCCAAAGATGCGGGCGCTTCAGTCGACGCCGTCGGCCAAGGAATTAAAAATGCCGGTGACGATGTGCAAAACGCAGTAAAATAATAATTTAAATATCAGTCACATGAAGTGGCGGATTCCGGATGGGATCCGCCATTTTTTGTATACAACATAGCGCATGCTTGGAGAGGAACAATGGAAGTGGCTGGAGGAGCAATTGCAGGTGCCCGCCGATATTCGGATCATTGCCAGCAGCATTCAGATGCTGGTCTATTAAAAAGGAATGGAGAACTGGGGAAATACGCCGCAAAAAAAAGGGGTCAGTCTGCCAGGAAAAAGGGGCTCTTCCCTGCTCCACGCAGGGTAAACCGGCGTTGCCACCGCCCTCTCCCCGTCTCCAACCTCTCGTTTCCTTACCGCTGGATCCCAGCCTGTCCAGCCAGCCAGTTTTTTTCCCTCAAAAACTGGCACCATCCCTCGCCCCCTTTTCACTACTCACAAAATTTCCTGTTGATTTGCTCTGATACTACTAACTCCTTTTTATTTGCGATTTTGTAACATCCCAAATCCAAAACCGAAGTGGCTCGGCATCGAATGAAATACAAATCCATTTGACCACTCGAGCATCAATGAGCACTTTTGAGCCATGACGAACTCCGTTCTTTTCAGGGCTCGTGTGCCTGCCGATCGGCTCAAACGGGCTGAAGAGGTTTTTGCGCGTCTGGGCATGAAAGCCAGCGATGCCTTCAATATCTTTCTAGCCCAAGTCGAACTTCGGAAAGACCTGCCCTTTGTGATCACCTCTAAGCCTGAGCCGCTTATTACCACGGCGGAACAGGGCAAGGTCTGGGAGGATGCCCTTGGCGACTATTGAACCAAGTCCGGGCGAGGTTTGGATTGTTGATTTCGGCACAACTGCAAAACAACGACCTGTGCTTGTGTTGGCCTATCCGCAGCCTCACGACGCCCGTGCTTTAGTGATAGTCGCGCCGCTCACATCGCAAATTCGTGGCCTCCGCGGTGAGGTCGACATTGGAAAACCCAAATGGCTTCCCAAACACTCCGCAGTGAATGTTCAAGGGTTGGCGAGTCTTGACCCAAATAGCCTCGAACGAAAACTTGGACGCCTACCGCCTTCTCCATTGGATTCCGTGAAAGATGCCATCAGGGATTTGCTTAACCTTTAGAGCGTGACACCAACCAAACTCGGCGGCCCGATCGATCTCGATAAAACGCTCTTGAGCGGTCAGGTTTTTCATTGGACTCGCTGTGCCGACGGCTCTTGGAGCGGCCTTTTGGGTCACGAGGCGGTTGTTGTTTCGGAAAAAAACGGCCAGCTCATCTTGCATCAAGGCACGGCCGATCGGGTCGCACGCTACTTCGCTCTCGACCATCCGCTGGAGGAAATTTACGCGGCGTTTCCCGAGGAACCCATGAGCCAATCGGCGCTCGCGGCTTGTCGGGGACTGCGCATCCTGCGTCAGCCGCGGTGGGAATGCACAGCGGCCTTCATCACCAGTTCCATGAAACAAGTCGCCCACATTCGCTCGATGTCGCTGGCGATCCGATCAAGCTTCGGCGAGGCGGTGGAGGGATCTGAGATCAACGCGTATCCAGCGTTCGAGGTTTTGGCGAAAGCCACGGAACCCGCCCTACGCGCCTGCGGCTTGGGCTACCGGGCGGAAAATCTCCTGAAAACCGCGCGCCTGCTCGCCGATGGCACGATCGACCTCGAGGCCATCGCGAAACAGCCTACGGCGCGACTCCGTCAAACTCTCCAAATGCTCCCTGGCGTCGGCGTGAAAGTGGCGAACTGCATTTTGCTTTTCGCCTACGAACGCCTCGACGCCGTGCCAATCGACACCTGGATTCACCGAATTCTTCTAGCCATGCGCAAGGGCCGAAAGGGAACTCCCGCCCAACTCGCCACCTACGCGCATCGCCGTCTGGGGCCTTACGCCGGGTATGTTCAGCAATATCTCTTCCACCACGCCCGCATGATGAAGAAAGAAGGTAGAGGGTAGCTTTTAAGATTGAGGGAAACCTAAGCCCCCCTCTGTGCTCTCTGTGTCCTCTGTGGTCAAAACCGCTGGATGCGGCGCTACTTCACTTCCAGCAACTCTACATCAAAAATGAGTGTCTCGTCGGGGCCGATGAGGCCGCCCGCGCCGCGAGGGCCGTAAGCGAGATTCGAGGGAATGAAGAGTCGGATTTTGCCGCCGGGTTTGATGAGTTGCAGGCCCTCGGTCCAACCACGGATGACGGCGTTGAGCGGAAACTCAATCGGCTCGTTGCGCTTGTAGGAGCTGTCAAATTCCGTGCCGTCGAGCAGGGTGCCGCGGTAGTTCACCTTCACCGTGTTGCTGGCTTTTGGGGCTTTGCCCTCACCGGGTTTTTCGATGAGGTATTGCAGGCCGGTGGAGGTCTGTTGGATGCCAGGTTTCGTTGCATTTTCCGCCAGGAAGGCCCGGCCCTTTTCGAGTGCGTTTTGCGCCATAGTTGTGTGTGTAAAAGCGATCGCGGCCAGCGCGGCGAGGGTCAGGTTTTTGAACATGGACGCAACGCTACGGGCGCGCCTCCCGCATGGCAACTGCTTTTGCGGGTGGATCAAAAAACACGGGCGAGGTTTTTTTCGACCACCGCCGCGACGATTTCGAGGTCCGCCGGGGTGTGGGCGGTGCTGAGAAAACCCGCTTCGAATTGCGACGGTGCGAAATAAACCCCGTCCTCGAGACACCCGTGGAAAAATTTCCCAAAGCGCGCGCGGTCGCTGCCCATTGCCTCGGCGAGATTGCGCACCGGCCCCTCTTGAAAATAGAGGCAAAACATCGAGCCGATCCGCTGGAAGGTGAGGGGACGGTTCGCGCAAGCCGCCCGTGTGGCTGCCTCGAACGCCGCGCCGATTTGTTCCAAGTGCGCCCAGCCGTCGATGCGCTCAAGTTCGCGCAGTTGGGCAAGGCCGGCGGCCATCGCGAGAGGATTTCCTGAGAGCGTGCCGGCTTGGTAAACGGGGCCGTCGGGCGAGAGTCGGTCCATGATCTCGGCGCGTCCACCAAATGCTCCGACAGGCAGTCCGCCGCCGATCACTTTGCCCATGGCCGTGAGGTCGGGCGTGATTTTGAAAATCTCCTGAGCTCCGCCGCGCGCGAGGCGGAATCCGGTCATCACCTCATCGAAGATCAACACCGCGCCCTCGCGCGTGCACAAGTCGCGAAGCCCTTCCAAAAATCCCGCCTCGGGCAAATAGAGTCCGGCATTTGCGGGAACCGGTTCGAGGATGATGGCAGCGATTTCACCGGAGTTCGCAGCGAAGGTGGCTTCGACGGCGGGAAGATCGTTGAAGGGAATCGTGACCGTGAGTTTCGCCAAATCCTCGGGCACGCCGGCGCTGTCGGGGTGGCCGTGGGTGAGCGCGCCGCTGCCGGCTTTGACCAACAGCGAATCGACATGACCGTGGTAGCACCCTTCGAACTTGATGATTTTATTCCGACCGGTGAAGCCTCGCGCGAGGCGGATGCAGCTCATCGTCGCCTCGGTGCCGCTGTTGACCATGCGAACTTTTTCGACCGAGGGCACCATGCGGCAGATCGTTTCCGCCATTTCCACTTCGAAGGGATTCGGAGTTCCAAAGCTCAGCCCGGCCTTGGCTGCTTCACGCACGGCTTCGATCACCGGTTCCGCCGCGTGGCCAAGAATGGCAGGTCCCCAGGTTCCGACGAAGTCGATAAGCTCCCGATCTTCGACAGTGGTCAGGCGGCATCCCTTGGCCGACTTCACAAAAAACGGTTCGCCGCCCACGCCACGAAAAGCCCGCACGGGGGAGTTCACGCCACCGGGGATTCGTTTTTTTGCCGCCTCGAAAAGTTCATGGGAATTTTTCATCACGGCAGATTCCATGCCCGCGCTCTGCGTGGCAATTCGCGATTGCGATAAGAATTTCCAGAATCGCCCGCGAACTTGACTCGTGCGGTGTTTGGAATTTGATAGGCGTGAACTTATGAAGACTCCTCATCTCATTTCCCTAGCCGCGCTCGCCCTCGGCCTCGCCGCCTGCCAGACAACCCGAGTCGCTCACGGTCCGCATTCCTTTTCATTCGATCCTCCCGTGAAGCAGCCCAAAAATCCCTCCGCCGTGAAGGTCAAGCTCAGCACCGGTGCCCAGCGCCTGTATGTTGTCGAAGGGAGCGAGGTTCTGCTCGCTACTCCAGTTACGGTCGGGAAGGCCTCATCGCCCACGCCACAGGGAGATTTTAAAATTTATTCGAAACAAGAGCGCCGCCGCCGCGTAAGCCAGCCCGGTGCGGGTTACCCAATGACCTACTGGATGGAATTCAAGCCTGCCTATGGCATGCACTGGGGCTTCGTAAAACCTTACCCAAACACCATGGGCTGCGTTCGCATACCGCTCAAAGCCGCGCAGAAGGTCTTCAATCTCGTTCGCAGTGGCACGCCTCTCCACATCGCAAAGAGCCAGCCTTGGGATGAGACCCATGGAAAAAATCTCCCTCGCCTCGATGACTCCCGCCTGCCCGATCCCCCGGATTCCTACATGAAGAGCCCGCAGGTGTTCGCCGATGCCGCCCAAGGCAAGATGTGGAACTACTGACCCATTGGTGGGGCTAGCTTAGAGCTGATGGACGCCCGCGAAAACCCCGAGGAGTCTATCGAGCAAACAACTCGATCGATCGCGGAGCACTCGGGTGTGGTGAGCGCCCACTCGATTCCCGGCAAGACGGCGATCGAGATCGAATACGATCCCGCCAAAATTTCGGAACAAGACCTTCGCCGCATCGTCGGCAGTCATGTGCCCGGCACTCCGCTTCAAAAGCGGACCCTGCGTTTGGAAGGCGATGCCAGCGAGGCCTGCGCGATCAAACTTGAGAAGAAGGTCAAAAACATCCCCGGCGTTCGAAAAGCCACCGCGACCTACATCGGCAAAATCCTTTGCCTGACATTTGATGAAAACATCGCCGATGAAAAATCGGTGATGGACTCGCTTCGCGCTCTGGGTGCGCGGATCACGGCTTATCAACCTGTCTGGAAGGAAGGCGAGGAAAGCCTCTGGACCCGCATCAAGTCGGGCTCACTGAACGAGGAGATTTCCTGCTTCCTCGGTTTTTTGTTTCTGATCGCCTCGCTCATCGCTGACCACTCGATTGGTAAGAGTGGCGTGGCGACATGGTTCCTCTATGCCGGAGCTTATATTTTTTGCGGCCAACAGGGCGTTCGCTCCGCTATCTCTTCGCTGCGCGAGCGGGTGCTCGATGTCGATGTCTTGATGGTTCTGGCAGCGATTGGCGCTGGAATTGTGGGTCAGCCTTTCGAAGGGGCCTTGTTGCTATTTCTTTTCTGCCTCTCGAATGTCCTCCAGAGCTACGCGCTTCAGCGGACTCAAAAGGCGATTCATTCCTTGCTAAAACTCCGCCCCGACAAGGCGCTCGTGAAACGCCCCGGCGGCAATGAACTCGTAAAAGTCGAGGAACTCGCCATCGGCGACATCGTGATCCTGCGCCCCGGCGAGCATGTGCCGGTCGATGGAAAGGTGATCGAGGGATCAGGCCACATCGATGAATCCAGCCTCACCGGCGAGTCGATGCCGGTCTCCAAATCCTCGGGAAGCCAGGTCTTCGCGGGAACTCTCAATCAAAGTGGCGGCCTCGAGTTTTCCGTCGGCAAGCGCGCCGAGGATTCCACTCTGGCGCGGATGGTGAAGCTCGTTGAAGAGGCCCAAGCCGAAAAATCCGGCACCCAGCGATTCCTCGAACAGGCCGAGCAATACTACGCCACCGGAGTGATCGCTTTCACCGCGTTGGTTTTTGTTGTGCCGTTTTTCTTTCTCGGAACTGCCTTCGCCGAGGCCTTCTACCGCGCCATGACGGTGATGGTGGTCGCCTCGCCGTGCGCGTTGGTCATCAGCACGCCGGCGACCGTTCTTTCCGCCATCGGCGGCGCGGCGCGGCGCGGCATCTTGATCAAAGGCGGCTCGCATCTGGAGCGGACCTCGGTCATCGACATCGTGGCCTTCGACAAAACCGGCACGCTTACCCGTGGCCGCCCTGTGGTCACCGAGGTCATCGATGCCGCCGCCGCTCACAAGCCCGATGCGCAGTTGCCCTCTCAGCTTTTCGAACTCCTCGCTGCCGCCGCCGCGCTCGAATCGAAATCCGAGCATCCTCTTGCCCATGCGATCGTTCGCAGCGCCTCGGCCCTCGGAATGGTCCTTCCCGCCGCCACGGACTTTCAAGCGACGCCTGGCAAGGGGGCCGAAGCCACGATTGGCGGGAAACGCCTCGTGGTAGGAAGCGAAAGGCTCTTCCGCGAACTCGCCGCGTCAGGCATGGACGCGATCTCGATCAACGCCGCCCCGCTGGCACGAAAGGGCAAAACCTGTGTTTGGATCGGTTCGCGCGAGGGCGATGCTGTTTCGGCCCTCGCCGTTGTTGCCTTGGCCGACACGCTCCGTCCCGAGGCGCTTCGTATTGTCGAAACCCTCCACAAACTCGGAGTCAAAAAAGTCGTCATGCTCACGGGCGACCAAAAAGCCGTAGCCGATGCCATCGCCGAGGAGGCGGGGGTCGATGAGGTTCATGCGGGTCTCCTGCCGGAGGCCAAAGTCTCGGCCATCCAGGAACTCAAAAAACACGGCCGCGTCATGATGGTCGGTGACGGTGTGAACGACGCCCCCGCTCTTGCGACGGCGGATATTGGCGTAGCCATGGGCGCGGCGGGAACTGACATCGCCATGGAAACAGCCGATGTCGTTCTCATGGGTGACAAACTCGAAAACATCCCGATTCTCCTCGGCATCGCGCGCCACGCCAAAAAAGTTCTCTGGCAAAACCTCGCCTTCGCCTCCGCTGTGATCTTGGTGCTTTTAATCGCCGCCTTCGGCATCGACCTCCCGCTTCCGATGGGTGTCGTCGGCCACGAAGGCAGCACAGTCCTTGTTTGCCTCAACGGCCTCCGGCTTCTAATTTACAAGCCGCTCGTTTAACGAAAGTCGGCCAAATCGAAAATCCCCTGGAGGGACGACCTCCGTGTCGTCCTTAATTTTGTTTCAGGATTCAGCAAGGTGCCATGAGTTGGCGTCCGTTGTCGCGGGCGCTGATTTTCAGGATGAATGGCCCGGCGGTTTTGATCCACTCCTCCGGGTTGGGATACTCGGAGGCAGACTCGGCAAAGCAGGAGGCGAGCATGTCGGTGTGGATGACGCCGGGATTGAGCGTGACGGCGGCGAGGCCGGGCGGGAGTTCTTGGGCGAGGGCGGCGGTGAGACCTTCGATCGCATATTTGGTGGCGCAGTAGGTCGCGACTTCGGGGGATGTGGAGCGGCCCCAGCCCGAGCTGAAATTTACAACCACGCCGCTGCTGCGCTTGATCATGGCAGGGAGGAAATGGCGGATGGTGTGGATGGTTCCCTTGAGGTTGATGTCGATCACGGGGTCGACCTTCGAAGCGGGGAGTTTCCAGAGCGGCGAATTCGGCGCGATAACGGCAGCATTATTGAGCAGCAAGTCGGGCGCGCCATTTTTCAAAACCTCGCGCGCCCAATTTTCCACAGCGGCATCATTGGAAATATCAAGCGTCGCGAAGCTGTGTGGGCGGGGAAAATCCTTTTGAAGCGCGGCGATGGCGACGGAATCGCGTCCGCACCCGTGGATCGTGTGGCCCTCGGCGGCGAAGAAGCGGGTCATGGCCAGCCCCAGCCCGCGAGTGGCTCCGGTGAGAACGATGGATTTGGTCATGGATTTAGTAGGGACGACGAAATCAAAATTCAACTCCGCCGATTTGCCAAGCCGTTCGCATAGGGAGAAAGGGAGGATTTGCGGTTTCCACACAATCTGTTCAAGTTCTTCGCTCCACCGACCGAATCACTTTGAATACCGCGCGTAGAGTTTTCTGGATATGCCTTCTGTGCTCGTTGCTTGCGCCCGCCTGCGCCCAGGCGAAACCTCCGGTTCCGGGTGGTTATTTGGAGGTTAAGCCAGATGAGGAGACCCAGGTGGTGGCGAATTTTGCCGTGGGGGAAATTTCTAAAAAATTCAATGAGCCGCTCTCGTTGAGAGGCATTGTCACGGCCGAACGCCAAGTGGTCGCGGGATTGAATTACCGTCTGGAGCTCGATTTAATCAAAAGCAACAAACCATTCCGCGTGCTCGCCATCGTTTGGCGCAAGCTCGACGGCTCGATGGAACTCACCTCTTGGAACGCCATTTGACCATGTCCGAAACCAACACCACCGAACCGCAGGAAACGCCATCCACTCCGCCTGCTCCTCCAAAAAGCACTGTCGATCTCGAGGTGAAGGACGCGAACCTCATTTTCACTGCTGCTTGGAACGAGTTGGAGCAGGAGGTCGGCATCGAGGGGCTGCGATTCCCGAATGAAGTCGTCTGGCTCAATGGTGCTCCTGGCGCGGGCAAGGGAACGCAAACGCGCTTCATCCAATCCTACCGTAGCTACACGGCCCAGCCGATCGTGGTCAGCGACCTTCTGAAAAGCCCGGCGGCGAGGAAATTGATCGATGCCGGTTTGATGGTCGGTGACCGCGAGGTGACGGGTTTGCTTCTGCGTGCCCTACTGAATCCTGAAAACCAGACCGGCGTGGTGGTGGACGGTTACCCACGCACGAAGGTGCAGGTGCTATGCCTCCGCCTGCTCCACGAGAAATTAAACGAACTTCGCAACCGCTATGCGGGAACCCCGCTTGCTTCGCAGTTCCGCAAGCCGATGTTCCATATCGTCGTGCTTTTCGTGGACGAGGCGGAGTCGGTGCGCCGCCAAATCCTCCGTGGCCAGCGAGCCCGTGTGCACAATGCGGCGGTTGAGGCCTCCGGTGTCGGCGAAATGCTCGAGACCCGTGCGACCGATCTTTCCGAGGATTCTGCGCGCAACCGCTACCGCACTTTCAAGGAACTCACCTATGAGTCCCTCAAGACCCTGCGCGAGGTTTTTTTCTACCACTATGTGAACGCCCACGGTTCGGTGGATGATGTTCAGCGCCGCATTCAGGATGAGTTGCGCTACCAGAGTTCGCTTGAGCTGGATCATGCGACCTACGACCGCATCGCCCGGATTCCCATCGCGCGCGACCTGAGCATCCACGCCCGGCAGGAACTCGTGAACCGTCTCGACTCCTACAACGCCGAGCATCCCGAGCTTTTCGAGCAGGCGATCGAGTTGATCCACGAAAAATTCATGCCGATCATCCGCCGCCACACGATGTCCGGCCGCGCACACATCAACTCGGAAAGCCCGATTCTGGCCGACCCGCTCGCTCTGGCCATGATCATCGATGTGTTCGGCGACCGCGGATACGATGTGGTGATCGACATCCGGCGCTACGATGAGCCGTTCAAAATCAATCCCGAGACTTGGGAGATCGAGAACCGGGAGAAGATCGTCTGGCGCTTCATTGTGAACTTCCCCGGTTCGCGCGTTCGTCGCGGCCAGTAGCTCGCGAGCGACCGATTGACAGGGCGGGAAAAGCTCCCCATTTTCCCGCGGTGCATTTGTTTTCTTATGTCGATGGCTCGCTGCATTGCGAGGGAGTGAAACTTGATGAAATCGCGGACCGCTTCGGGACGCCAGCCTATGTGTATTCGGCGAATACGATTCGGGAAAACTACCGCCGTCTGGACTCTGCGCTCTCTCCGCTCGATCACCTCGTCTGCTTCGCGGTGAAGGCGAACTCGAACCTCGCCGTCCTCCAAATCCTCGCCCGGCTCGGCTCCGGATTCGACATCGTCTCGGGCGGCGAATTGTTCCGCGTTCTCAAAGCCGGTGGCCGCGCTGACCGCTGCACCTTTGCCGGTGTCGGCAAGACCCGCGAGGAAATCGCCTACGCGCTCCGCGAGGGAGTTTACTCCTTCAATGTCGAGAGCGAGGGCGAACTCGAGCGCATCAACGAAGTCGCCGGTTCGCTCGGCATGAAAGCCCCGATCGCCATTCGCGTGAACCCCAATGTCGATGCCAAGACGCACAAGTTCATCTCCACCGGCAAAAGCAAAAACAAGTTCGGCATCGGTCTCGACCGCGCGCCAGAGGTCTACAAAGTCGCTGCCTCGCTGCCCCATCTGAAAATCCGTGGCATTCAGACCCACATCGGCTCCCAAATCCTCGAAGCCGCCCCCTTTGCCGAGGCGGCCCAAAAGCTCGCCGATCTCGTGAAGCAAATCCACGCCGAGCATGGGCTCGAATTTTTCGACTTCGGTGGCGGCATCGGGATTGTCTATGACGAGGCGCTGAAAAGCGGCTCGCCCGATTGGTGGCTCGCCCAAAAGCCCGGCACTCGCATCACGCCGGAGGATTACGCGGCGGCGATCATTCCGATCCTCAAGCCCCTCGGCCTGCGCATTCTTTTCGAGCCCGGCCGCTTCCTTGTCGGAAATGCCGGCGCGCTCCTCTCGACCGTCCAGTATGTGAAGGAAACGCCTGCCAAAACTTTCACCATCGTGGACGCCGCGATGAATGACCTGATCCGCCCCGCGTTATATGAAGGCTGGCACGAAATCGTCCCGCTTACGGAATCCGCCGCTACGATCAAGCCGATGGATGTCGTGGGTCCCGTTTGCGAAAGCGGGGACTTCTTTGCCCAAGACCGTGAACTCCCACCGCTCCATCCCGGCGACCGCCTCGCGATCCTCAGCTCCGGCGCGTATGGATTCGTCATGTCCTCGAACTACAATTCCCGCCCGCTCCTGCCCGAGGTTTTGGTCGATGGCACCGAAATCCACCTCGTCCGTTCGAGACAAACTCAAGACGATCTCGTGCGGGGTGAAGCGCTCCTGCCAGCCTGATTTGGTTTTTTTCTAAAAACGAAAAATCAGGCTGCGGGCGAAATCACAGGGGCGATCGCAGGGATCGCTTGGCTGGGCTCGAGGCGTGAGAGGATTTTTTGAACGGTCGCCTCAACGGTGAGGCCGTGTTTTTGACGCAGGATCTGGATGGTGCCGTGCTCGATGAATTCGTCGGGCCAGCCGATACGAACGACCGGGGTTTTGATTCCTTGGTCGGACAAATGCTCGATGACGGCGGAGCCGAAGCCGTTGTGGAGGACATGGTCTTCCATCGTGCAGAGGATTTCGCAACCGCCGGCGAAAAATTCGATCGTGGCGGTGTCGAGCGGCTTGATCCAACGGGCATTGATGACCGCCGTGGAGATACCGAGTTTTTCCAATTCCTCGGCGGCGGGGAGGGCGAGTTCGCACATGTTGCCGAGCGCGAAGATGGCCGCGCGGGTGCCGTGCCGCAAAACCTCGGATTTGCCGATCTCGAGAAGCTTGGGTTTTTTCGCTGGAACGGCTCCGGTGCCGGCGCCGCGGGGGTAGCGGATGGCGGCGGGGCCTTCGTGGTGGGCGATCGTCCAGAGCATGTCGGCGAATTCGGCCTCATCCTTCGGTTGCATGTGGATGATGCCGGGGACGGGTCGCAGGTAGCCGATGTCGAAGAGGCCGTGGTGTGTGGGGCCGTCGTCGCCGGAGAGGCCGGCGCGGTCCATGCAGAGCGCGACATTGAGATTTTGCAGCGCAATGTCGTGAATGATCATGTCGTAGGCGCGCTGCATGAAGGTGCTGTAAATCGCGACGAAGGGCTTCATGCCTTGTGTGGCGAGGCCGCAGGCGAAGAGGGCAGCATGTTCTTCGGCGATGCCGACATCGAAGAAGCGGTCGGGGTGGCGCTTCGCAAAATGGATGAGGCCGGTGCCGGTGGGCATGGCGGCGGTGACGGCCGCGATCTTGTTATTCGTATCGGCAAAGTCGGCAAGTTTTTCACCGAGGAGTTCCGAGTAGGTAGGGGTGGGGGAGGTGACGGTTTCGCCGGTATCGAGGTGGAATTTTCCGAGGCCGTGGAACTTGTCCGGCTTCTCGAGCGCGGGCGCGTAGCCTTTGCCTTTCGTGGTGAGAATGTGGAGGAGGACCGGCTCGTTCTGGGTTTTTAAAAACTCGAAAGTCTGCGTGAGAAGCGCGGTGTCGTGGCCATCGACCGGGCCGTAGTAGCGGATGCCGAGTTCGTCGAAAATGACGCTCGGAGCGAGGAGGTTTTTGAGTGCGGACTCGGCTTTGTGGGCAAGTTTGCGCGCGGCCTTTCCGCCGATCCACTCGAGAAATTTCGCCGCGTTTTCGTGCAGGTGTGCGTAGGCGGGGTTGGTAACGATGCGGTTGAGGTAGTCCGCAACGGCGCCGACATTTTTTGCGATCGACCACTCGTTGTCGTTAAGAACGATGATCAGGCGCTTGGTCGTGGAAGCGACATTGTTGAGGGCTTCAAATGTGACGCCGCAGGTGAACGCCGCATCGCCGGCCACGCAGACGACATGCTCGTCGGAGCCGAGGCGGTCCCGGGCGGCGGCCATGCCGAGCGCGGCGGAGAGGGCGGTGCCGGCGTGGCCCGCTCCGTAGCAATCGTGCTCGCTCTCGCTGCGGAGCAGGAAGCCGTTCAATCCCTCGTATTGGCGGATCGTGGGAAAGCGGTCGAGACGGCCGGTGAGAAGCTTGTGGACATAGCCCTGGTGGCTGACATCGAAGAGAAATTTGTCGCGCGGCGTGTCGAAGACTCGGTGCAGAGCGAGGGTGAGTTCCACGACGCCGAGGTTCGGGCCGAGGTGGCCGCCGGTTTTGGAGAGGACTTGGACGAGTTCGCCACGAATCTCGCTGGCGAGCTGCGGGAGGGATTCGGCGGGGAGGGCCTTGAGGTCGGCGGGGGATTGGATGGTGGCCAGAAGCGGGCCGGGGTTTGATCCACTCATTCAGTTCGCTTCCGCGTCGAATTCTTCAAGAGAGACTTCGCCGCGCGCATTGCGGGCGATGATTTGGATACGCTTCTCGGCGGCATCGAGTTTTTCCTGACACATCGTCACGAGAGCGGTTCCTTCCTCGTAGGACTCGATGAGTTTCTCAAGAGGCAGATCGCCACCCTCCATCGAGGCGACGATCTCTGAAACACGCTGCATCGCGGTTTCAAGGGTTGGTGGATTTTTTTCGGTCTTGGTCGGCATGGTCGGGCGGCCGTGATTGCGGAACTACAACCCAGTTTGCCATCCGGCGCAATCCACGATTGGGCGCTGGATATAAAAACGAGGATTGGGTTGCACTCGGGCAGTTCATGCACTAATGCCAAAGAACCATGAGCACTCCAATGTTTGCCCTCTCTATGCCGGGTTGGCCCGAAATTGTTTTTATTCTGGTGATCGTGCTGCTCCTTTTTGGTGCGAAAAAACTCCCTGAACTTGCTCGCGGCATCGGTCAGAGCCTCGGGGAGTTCAAGCGGGCCCGTGATGAATTCGAGCGCGAAATCCACAAGACAGCGGCTCAAGTCGAGGTCAAAGAGGCCGCAGACAAAGAGCCACACAAGCCTGCCTGAGCCGGCTCGGTTTTCCCTCCATGAGATTGGGAGCTTGGTTGCTGGCGGTTGGGATTTTCTGCATCGCCAACGCTGGGGCCCGAGAGGTCGTTTTCGCCTTCTACAATCTCGAAAATTACCTGCCCATGTCGCGCAAGGTGGGTGATCGGTTTGTTCCCGACGCACCGAAGCCCGAGAAGGAAGTCCGCGCTCTGATTTCTGCCATCAAATCCATCAAGCCCGACATTCTCGGCGTGGCCGAAATAGGCGATCAAGAAATGCTCGCCGATTTCCAGAGGCGGCTTCGCGAGGTCGGGATGGATTTTTCGCATCTCGAGTGGGTGAGTGGGGAGGAGGGAAGTGATCGCCACCTCGCGCTCTTGAGTAAATTTCCGATCGTCGTGCGTGATTCGCAGTCAGATATCCCTGTGGAGTTGAATGGCCGTCGGCACCGGATGGGCCGGGGAATCCTCGATGTGACCGTGCAGGTCACGCCCAACTACCAACTCCGTCTGATTGGCCTGCATCTCAAGTCCAAGCGCGCCGTCCCGATGTATGACCAGCAGAAATTCCGCGCCAAGGAGGCCTTGATCGTCCGCTCCCGCCTTAACCAAATCCTCGCCGCCGACCCCAACCAAAACCTCTTGCTCTTCGGCGACCTCAACGACACGAAAAACGAATTTCCCATCCGCGAAATCCTCGGTCCCTCGAACTCCCCCGCGAGTCTCCGCGATCTCACGCTCCGCGACCGCGACGGCCTCACTTGG
Organism: uncultured Spartobacteria bacterium; assembly: GCA_937919825.1. Classification (GTDB taxonomy): domain Bacteria; phylum Verrucomicrobiota; class Verrucomicrobiia; order Chthoniobacterales; family Terrimicrobiaceae; genus UBA967. The sequence continues at coordinate 91,728 of CALFPA010000068.1, forward strand.
ACGCATTTCTGGGACAACGCCGATCTCTATTCGCGCATAGACTACCTGATGGCCAGTCGCGGCCTCTGGCCGGAAATCCGCCTCAATCGCAGCGGCATTTCGAGTTCGCGCCATACCCGGGAGGCCAGCGACCACCGCCCGATTTACACCACTATCGACGCTGACGAATGAGGCTGATTGTTTTCCTGTTCCTCGCCGCTGCTGGTTTCGCCCTTGCCTCGCCTGATGAGGATTGGAATGCCGTCGTGGCCTTGGACGCGGGGCCTGGCTCGAAGCCAAAGAATATCGAGGAAGCCCGTGCCCTCGCCAAAAAACACCTCCATCGCCAGGAGAGATTGGTTTCCGAGTTTTTGAAAAAAAATCCCTCCGATCCGAGAAGCCACGAAGCCCGCATGCGCCTCGCTTCCCTCCTCGCCGCCATCGGCAAAATGGACAGCCGCCAGTTCCAAGTCGATGAGTCCATGCGGCTGCTGCAAGCCCTCGAAAAGGATCCATCTGCCCCCCGCGAAGTCCGTGCCGAGGCGGGATTCCGCCGCGTTTCGCTGCTGATGCAAAGCCTGCAAGGCCAGGAAAACGAACGCCGCCGCGACATCGTTGCCGCCGCCCGCAACTTTCAAAACCGCCACCCCGGCGACCGCCGCGCCCCCCGCCTGCTCGTCGAGGTCGCCACCATCTGCGACAACAACCCTCCACTGAAACGCGAACTGCTCGACGAAGCTCGCCGCCTCTCGAGTGAGCCCACCTTGAATCGCCGCATCGCCGACGACCTCCAGCGCCTCGAGCTTTTGGATAAGCCTTTCGCGCTCGAATTTTCGACGGTCCAAGGCGGTCGTTTCAACATCGCCGCCTGCCGTGGCCGGATCGTTCTGCTCGTTTTCTGGTCCACCGAATCGCTTCCCAGCCTGCTTTGGATCGAGGATTTCCGCCGAGCCCTTGCCAAGCTCCCCGCCGACAAACTCGCCATCGCGACCATTTCGCTCGACGAAAAACCCGCCCCCGTCCGCGAAGTCATGGAAGGTCTCGGTATTTCCCAATGGCCCACCGCCTGTGACGGACAAGGCTGGCAAAGCCCCTTCGTCCGTCCCTACGGCATCAATGCCCTTCCCACCATCCTCCTCCTCGACCAAAAAGGCACCCTCCGCGCCATCAACGCGCGCAACAGCTACGAATCCTGGATTCGAAAATTGCTCATTGAGCGGAATTGAAATAACAAAAATCCCATGCCTTCCGATTCATCCCGATATCTTGAAAAGATGGATGTGGCCTTCACTGATGATGCCGACGCGGCGAGTCGCAAGCTGGCTTTTCAAATCGATAAAGTCCGCACCGATAAGGCGAGGGTTTTTTTGTGCGGCAACGGAGGTAGCGCGGCGAATGCCAACCATTGGGCAAACGACTTAATCTACGGAGCCGCAAAGGGCGGCCGAGGGGGTGTTCGAGCGCATTCGCTTTCTGCCAATACCTCCGTCCTCATGTGTCTCGCCAATGACACGGGCTACGAAAACATTTTCTCCGGCCAGCTCGAGGTTTTGGCATCACCCGGTGACATTCTGGTGGCGCTCTCCGGAAGCGGAAACTCGCCGAATATTTTGCGGGCAGTGGAAGCGGGAAACAAACTCGGCATGGAGACTTGGGCGATCGTGGGGTTCGATGGCGGAAAGGCCCTTGAAATGGCTCGGCATGCCATCCATTTTCCGGTTCACGACATGCAAATGGCCGAGGATCTTCAAATGGTGGTTTGCCATATTTTGACAAAAGAACTCGCGGGGTTGCCGGAATGAAAAAAAACAAAATCCTGAGTTTTGCCGAAGTGGAGGCTGTCCTCGATGCCGAGCGCCGTAATGGGCGTCGAATTGTGCAATGCCACGGCACTTTTGATCTCATTCACCCGGGGCACATCGTCCATCTCGAGGAGGCCCGCGCGCTTGGCGACCTGCTTGTTGTTACGGTGACGGATGAGAAGCATGTCAACAAAGGTCCCGGTCGGCCTTGCTTCAATGATGCCTTACGAGCTCGCACCCTCGCCGCGTTGGAGTGTGTCGATTATGTCGTGCTGATTCCGTTTGTCGCGGCCGTGGAGGCGATCCGGTTGGTGAAACCTGCGATTTACTGCAAGGGCACCGAATACCAGGACGCCTCGAGCGATGTGACTGGGAACATTCACGACGATCTCACCGAGGTTCGCGCCCACGGAGGCGAGGTTCGCTACATCGGCTCGGTTGTTTTCAGTTCCACAAAAATCCTTAACCGCCACTTCGATCACCTGCCGCAGGCCGTGCGGGACTATTGCTCCGAGTTGTCATCCAAAACCTCGGCGTCCCAAATCCGTCAAATGGTCGATGGGTTTGAAAAACTCCGCATTCTCGTGCTCGGCGACACGATCATCGATCAATACGCTTGCCTGAAAGTCCAGGGTCTCACCTCGAAAAACCGCATCATCTCGGGCCGGTTTCTCTCGCAGGAAACCTATCTCGGCGGTGCCTTGGCCATTCTCCGCCATGTCAGCCAATTCACCCCGAATGTTCGCTTCGTGAGCCTCCTCGGCAACGAACCTTGGGTGGACGAACTTCTCGCGGGTGCGCTGTCGAAGAGTCAGGACGCCACCGTTCGTGATGATGCGTTCACCACCATCGTCAAAAAGCGCTATGTCGAGCCGTTGCTCGAGGGAAATGAAATCTCGAAGCTGTTTTCGGTGAATTTCATCAACGAGGAACCGCCGTCCGAGGAAGTCCAGGAGCGACTACTCGCGAACCTCCGGCGTGAAATGAAAAATTGTGACGCCGTTTTGCTGGCGGATTTCGGCCATGGACTGATGCAGGAAAAAATCCGCGATCTTGTGCAGGAGGAGGCGCCCTTTTTGGTTCTGAATTGCCAAACGAACAGCAACAATCACGGCTTTAATATCATCACCCGCCAATACCGCCGCGCGGATGTCTTCTCGCTGGACAACCAAGAAATCATGCTTTCCTGCGGTCGTCGGGATTTCGACCCGGAGTGCGAGCTTTCTGCTATCGCAACATCGTTCGGTTCGGAAAGCGCGTGGCTCACCCGAGGGAGCGTGATGACCTATGGTATTTCGAAAAACTCCGCGCCCGTGCGCATCCCGCCGCTCGTTACGGATGTCACCGATACCGTCGGCGCGGGTGATGCCTTCTTCTCAGTCGCAGGCCTGGCCGCCGCGAGTCGATTGCCCATCGAAATCTCCACCTTCCTCGGCCAACTCGCCGGGGCCCAAGCCGTGAACATCGTCGGCAACGAGCATCCCATTTCAAAAGCCGCCTTACTCAAGGGGGTGCAGTCTCTCCTCAATTTCTAAAAGCCATGCGTTGCATTGTCACCGGCGCCGCCGGATTTATCGGAAGCCACCTCGTGGATGCCCTTCTGGCCGATGGTCACTCGGTCCTTGGCATCGACGACCTCAGCACCGGCCGCACAAAAAATCTCGCCACCGCATCGATTAATTCCGCTTTTCAATTCCTCGAAAAAAACATCCGGCATGTTTCCAAGGGCGACTTGGCTTTGGAATCTTGCGATTGGTTTTTTCACCTCGCCGGCCGCGCCGATCTGGTTCCGTCCATTGTCGATCCCGAGGATTACTTCCTAGTAAATGTCGAGGGCACTTTCCGCGCTCTCCAACTGGCCCGCGAGCTCGGGGTGAAGCGTTTCCTCTACGCCGCCAGTTCGACTTGCTACGGCATCCCCGACATCTACCCGACTCCTGAATCCACGCCCTGCAAACCCGAGCACCCCTACGCCCTCACCAAGCTCATGGGCGAGGAAATGGTCATGCACTGGCACCGCGTTTACCAACTTCCTGCCGTCTCGCTGCGCCTCTTCAATGTCTACGGACCGCGCAGCCGCACCACGGGAGCCTACGGCGCGGTCTTTGGAGTCTTCCTCCGCCAAAAACTCGCCGGCGTGCCGTTCACCGTGGTCGGCGACGGGTCGCAAACGCGCGATTTCACCTTTGTCTCCGATGTCGCCTCGGCATTCCTTGCTGCTGCAAAATCCAACATCTCCGGCAAGATCATGAATGTCGGCTCGGGCCACACCTACGCGGTCAACCGCCTCATCGAACTCCTCGGCGGCGACAAAACCACCATCCCCCGACGCCCAGGCGAGCCGGACTGCACCTTTGCCGACACCGCTAAAATCCGTGCCCTTGTTGGTTGGCAACCTTCCGTTCCGCTCGAGCAAGGCGTCGCCCGCATGCTGGAAGTCATCGACGACTGGCGAGACGCCCCGCTTTGGAATCAATCCACCATCGCCGAAGCCACCGCCGACTGGTTCAAATACCTCGGTCATACTTCATGAAAAATCCCGATCTCAACACCATCCTCGTTACTGGTGGAGGCGGCTATGTCGGCTCCGTGCTCGTCCCGCTCCTGCTGGAAGCCGGCTACAAAGTCCGCGTTCTCGATCTCTTTATTTACGGCAAACAGGTCTTCGACGGCATCCCTGCTGCCCAACGACCTAATCTGGAGTTGATCGAAGGCGATCTCCGCGACACCGCGCTCCTAAAAAAATCCCTCCCCGGGTGCGATGCCGTCATCCACCTCGCTTGTATTTCCAACGATCCCAGCTTCGAGCTCGACCCCTCCCTCGGTCGTTCGATCAATTACGATGCCTTCATGCCGCTAGTGGATATCGCGAAAGACAGCGGCGCCCGCCGTTTCATCTATGCCTCCTCGTCGAGCGTCTACGGCGTGAAGGAGGAACAAAATGTCACCGAGGATCTGCCCCGCGAGCCGCTCACCGATTACTCCCGCTTCAAAGCCATGTGCGAGGACGAGCTCGAAAAACGCCGAGCCCCGGGTTTCACCACACTCACCCTCCGACCAGCCACTGTTTGCGGATGGTCACCGCGCCTGCGCCTCGA
>CALFPA010000069.1 GCA_937919825.1 uncultured Spartobacteria bacterium
ACGAGGACGAAGCCTTGATCGTGATCGACAAGCCCGCGCCGTTGCCGGTCCACCCCAGCGGGCGTTTCCACCGAAACACGCTCCTCTCCATCCTGCACAAAGCCTACCATCCGCTGAAACCCCGCCCCGCCCACCGGCTCGACGCCAATACGAGCGGGCTCATTGTTTTCACCCGCACTCGGCATTTCGCCAAACTCGTGCAACCCCAATTCGAGCGCGGTGAGGTCGAGAAAATCTACCTCGCCCGCATCCACGGCCATCCGACGGCGGAGGGATTTTCGTGCGACGCCCCGATCGCCTCTGAGCCAACCAAAGCCGGCGCCCGTGACATCGACCCCGCCGGCCTCCCCGCGAAAACCGAATTCCGCCTCCTGCGCTGTGACCCCGACGGCACCGCCTTGGTAGAAGCCCGCCCGCTTACCGGCCGGACCAACCAAATCCGCGCCCACCTCTGGCACCTCGGCTACCCCATCGTCGGCGATCCCGTCTATTTAGAAAACGCCAGCCTCGGGACGAGCCAGACCCTCCCCCTGTCCGCCCCTTCGATGTGCCTCCACGCCCACCGCCTCGCCTTCCGCCACCCGGTCGAAAACGCCCTCATGCGCTTCGAGGCTCCCATGCCCTCTTGGGCTCACACGGAGGCACGAAGCCACGAAAAGGAAGAGGCCGCCGTCGTGTAGAAAAACAGGGGTTTCTCACAGAGGCACGGGGAGACAGAGGGGGGAGCGTTGTAGCAACGGCAGTCCTCTGCCGTTTTGGAGCAGCCCGCGAATGACGCGAATCCACGCGAATCGAAAAAATGGGGTAGGGTCGCCTCGCCGAGGGGACCCAAGCTTCAGGCGCGAACGCGCCGTTTCCCACAAACCAATTTCTCACGCAGAGCCGCCAAGGCGCAGTGATAGAAACAAAAAATTGTAGCCGCCCCACTCTGTTGGGGGGCGGGGTTTGGCCTCTGCCTACATCGTTTTGATATGTGAATGTATGGGTCTGAGGACTTTTAAATGTATCCAGCAACCGTCCTGATAATTACATCACATTTTCAAAAACCCATGGCTTTTGACTTTGAAATACTCTTTGCCGCTTTTGCTATCTTTTAAAGGCTTATAAAACGCCTTTTTAATCGCGTTTTTGACTTCCTCTTCGCTGGATTGATTTGAAAGCAGGAAAAAAGCGATCTTTGCGGTTGGAACATATTCTGCATTAAAGAAAGATGTAATTTCACTAGCCCAAATCATCTCGTGTGAGACTATATGCGCCCCTAAATGGTTTAGTATTTTTATATACTTTTCTTTAAGGATTTTGCTCGTCTGATCGAAAGGCAAAATGAAATATCCCCCATCGTGCTCTCGGAATTGCGGCACGCTAGCAATCCATTCACCAAGTCCGTTGAACTCCTCCAGAAGATCCATCGCCTGCCGGGGAATGTTAGTCTCATCTTTTTTGTATTTCTCTAGGTCGCCTTTCCAAAGAAGTTTATAAAGATTCCCTTGGGTAGTTTCAACCGCCTTTGCCATTTTCTGCTTGTGGTCATACAACTCGAAAACCACCTTCGAGCGCCAATTTGAGGAAAATGCGCTCTCCAAATCTGTATCGACTTTTGAAGAAAGGCTACGAGGAGGATGTTTGATTTGAACGCTGTAGGTAATGTGTTTTTCGGCTTCACCCCAGGCACCTTCATAAGCCATCAGCGTATCATAAAGAATATCACCTTGTTCAAACCGGCATGCCGCCAGAGCGTCACTAAAAGCATGGGGCACGGCCCACTTGAATTTCGGGAAAAAGTCCATGCGTTATCTCTATACTTGTTTTGGTGGGTTCAGGACCGCAAGAAAATCTCACCTCCCTACAACTTATTTCAGAATTTTTGGTTCCTATCTGGTCAGATCCTGCTTAACCCAATCCAGTCTATGGAAACTCTCGAATTTCTCGTCCAAGGATCAGAGCCTGATCCCTACCGCGTCACATTCAAAAAACTGGGTCAAAGCCTTAACGCGTATTGCACCTGCACAGCGGGCCAAAACGGCATGTATTGCAAACATCGGTTCAATATTTTTAGTGGTTCGACTGACGGCGTCGTTAGCCCCAATTCAGATAAAGTTCCAATCGTTGCTGGCTGGCTGCCGGGCACTGATGTTGAAAAAGCGATGAGAGCGATAATAGCCCTCGAAAAAGAGCAGTCTCGACTCAAGAAAGAAATCTCCACTGCCAAAAGAGCCCTCGCTCAAACATTACTGCGATAGAACCGCACCTCCGCGCAGAAAACATGAAAAAGGGTCTCACACTTTCATATAATTGCGGGTGAGATTCATAAAGATCAGCAGCGCAGCGCGGCAGAATCCCGGGTTTTTCCAAAATTCCCTCCTCCGCGTCTCCGCGCCTCTGCGGGAGGATTTGGGTTGTGGGAGACGGCGCGTTCGCGCCTGAAGTTTGGGTCCGCTCGGCGAGCCGCCCCTACCTTTGGTTTTTCAATTCGTGGCTTCGTGCCTTCGTTTGAGTCCTTGGTTTAATCGTAGCGAAGGGCTGTGATGGGGTCGAGGTGGGCGGCTTTGGAGGCCGGGTAGAGGCCCGAGAGCAGGCCGGAGGCGAGGGCGAAGGCGACGCTGAAAAGGATGCTTCCGGTGGTGAGCACCGGGATATTCTCGGTCGGGGAGATCATTTTGAGAATTTCGATGAGGCCCAGCGAGGCTCCGACGCCGAGCAGGCCGCCGAGGAGGGAGATGAGCATGCTCTCGACGAGGATTTGGCGGAAAATATCGCGCGGCCGGGCGCCGACGGCGAGGCGGATGCCGAATTCGCGGATGCGCTCGGAGATGCTGGCGAGCATGATGTTCATGATTCCGATTCCTCCGACGATCAGGCTGATGGCGGAAATCAACCCGCCGCTGAGCCGGGTGGCGCGGACGCTGGATTCGATGCGGTCAAACCAATCCTCGCGCGTTTCGAGATCGTAGTCGTCCACTCCCCGGTGGGAGAGGTCGAGCACCGAGCGGATCTGGCCGAGGGCGGCGCGGAAGTGGTCTAGGTTGCCGATTCGCACGGTCAGCGCGTCGAGCTTGAGCGAGTCCATCGAATTCTCGGGAAACGCCCCGGAGCGGAATTCGTGGAACATCGTGCTGAATGGGATCAAGACCGCTTCGTTTTTTTGTCGGAAGGGATCCCAGCGGCGAGCGCGAGGTTTTTTTCCGAGTTGGCGGGCTCGGGTATCCTCCTCCTGTTCGTAGAGAGGCAAAACGCCGACCACCTCGAACGGGGTTTGGTCGAGGAGTATTGTGCGTCCAATGATGTCGGCGGCGGGAGTTCCCGGCCAGAGTTGATTGGCGACGGTGTGGCCGATGACCGCGCAGCGGGCGCCACGCTCGATATCGAGATCCACGAGCCAGCGGCCGGCGGCGAGGCCATGTATGCCGATCACAAAATGGTCGGGCAGGATGCCTCTGGCCTTACGGCGCTCGGAGTTTCCGGCATCGCTGCAGGCGGCCGAGACGGTATGCGTGATTTCGGGCGAGATATGGGAAATGAGCGTCGCGGAATTTCGGAGCGAGTGGGCGTCGCGCAGGGTCAGGCCCGGCGAGAGGTTCGCGAATTCGAGCATGAGGCTCGAGGGTTCATTTGGCACGACTTTCACGAGTTCGAGGCCGCCGAGTTGTTGCATAAAAATATGCATTCCCTCTTCGATGCCGCGCGTGAGGGCCATTGTGGCAATGAGGCTGCTCACGCCGAGAACCACGCCGAGCATGGAGAGGAAACTCCGAAATTTGTGAGAAAAAATTTCGCGAAACCCTATGGCGATAGCGGCAAGAAAACTCATGCTTTCGCCTCCTTCACAATGCGGCCGTCGCAAAGCTCGATCACCCGTGGCGCCTCGGCGGCGATGGCGGGATCGTGGGTGACGAGGATAATGGTTTTCCCGGCGGCGTGGAGTTCCTTAAAGATCGTGAGGATGTTTCGTCCCGTGGCGGAATCGAGGTTTCCGGTGGGTTCGTCGCCGAAGACGATGCGGGGGTTATTCACCAAGGCGCGGGCGATGGCGACGCGCTGGCATTGACCGCCGCTGAGTTGGGGTGGGCGGTTCGCCAACCGGTCGCCGAGTCCCACACGGCGGGCGGCCTCTTCGGCGCGGGCGCGCTGGTCGCGTCGGGGAACTCCCGAGTAGACGAGAGGAAGCCCAATGTTGGCGACGACATCGAGTTGGGGGAGGAGGTTGAAGGATTGAAAGACGAAGCCGATCTCGCGGTTTCGCATTCGCGCGAGGGTATCCGGCGTGGCGCGGCTCAGGTCGGTCCCGCAAACCACCATCCGGCCTTCCGTGGGCGTGTCGAGACACCCGAGGAGATGCATGAGCGTGGACTTGCCGCTGCCACTCGGGCCGATGATCGCGACAAATTCTCCCTCCTCGATTCGGAGGTCGATCCCCGCAAGGGCGTGGATTTCCTGCTCGCCGACGCGGTAGGTTTTTCGAACGCCCTCGAACTCGAGAATGCTCACCGGGCTGGGGTTTTCTCCGGCATCTCGGGCTTGGCGAGCAGAACCTCCTCGCCTTCCGAGAGACCGGATTGGATTTCCACGAGGGAGAGGTCCGAAAGCCCAATGGCGACCTCACGGCGCTCGGGTCCGGATTTCTTCGGCACATAGACGATCTTGGTTCCCTTCTCCTCGAAAACGGCGGTGATCGGCACGGTGAGGACATTTTCAGCGGTGCCGAGGGGGATGCTCATGCTCACGGAGACACCGGGTTTCAGGCCTTCCTGCCTGCCTTCGAGCGCGCCGGTGACCTCGAAGCCCTTGATGTTATTTTTTACAGTGGCCAGGGGAGCAATGAAGCTCACGACGGCTTCGGCGCCTTGGCCGTCATCGGCCGGGTTCGGTTCGCCATCAGGCGGCGTGACGCTCATTCGCTGGCCGGTGGAGAGTTTGCCGGCATCGAGCTGGTTCACATGGGCATTGATGAGAAGGCGGGAGAGGTCGGCGAGTGTCATGAGGGTGGTTCCGGAATTGATGCTTGCGGCTCCGACCACGACTTGGCCTTGGATGATGGGGATTTGCAAAACAGTGCCATCGAAAGGTGCGAGAATCCGGGTTTTCGAAATGCGGTCGTCCACGAGTTGGCGGCGGCGGCGGGAGCGCTCGAGTTCGTTCTCGGCGATGCGCCAGTCGGCTTCGAGATTCACGAATTCCTCCTTGCTGAGAAGTTTGCCGGCGAAGAGTTTTTCGGCGCGTTGGTAGTTCCCGCGAATCCGCTCCACGGCGAGGCGCGCGCCCTCGATCTCGGCATCGACCCCGGCGCGTTCGTTCAGGAGATCCGTGTCATCGATCGTCACGAGCGGTTCGCCTTTTTTGACCTCCTGGCCGGCCTGGACATGGATGGAGGCCACCTTGCCGCCGATCTCGGGTTTCACCTCCACTTGGAAGGCGGGAGTGATTTGACCAGCGAGCGGGAGGACGGGTTTGACGCTGGCGCGGACGACCTTCGCGCTGGGCGGCGGGTTTTCTGCCTTGGCGTTTCGGGGCAGGAAGGGAATCCAATCCATCCACCAAGCCGCAGCGGCGAGGGCAACAAAAAGGGCGGCGAGGAATTTTAGATTCATGCGTAATGGAACACGGGATGCCCGCGAAAGTTACCCGCAGTTTCAAAAAATGCGAGGGGCCGTGTGGCTACTTCACCAGCGAATCGTAGAGAGACTTGGTTTTTTGGGCGATGGCGGACCACGAGAAAACCTCGGCAGCGCGGCGGCGGCCGGCTTGGCCGAAGGCTTCGCGTTTGGCGGAGTCGGCCATAAGTTCGTTGATGCGCGCGGCGAGGTCGTGGGAGAATTTGGCGGGTTCGATGGGCTCGAACGGGCTTTCGTTCATTTGCTGAACGGGCACGAGGTAGCCGGTTTCACCATCGACCACGACCTCGGGGATTCCGCCCACGGCGGCGGCGACGACGGGGCGTCCGCAGGCCATGGCTTCGAGGTTGATGATGCCGAAGGGTTCGTAGATCGAGGGACAGACGAAGACGGCGGCGTGGCTGTAGAGTTCGATCTTGGAGGGGTTGTCGATCATCTCGCCGATCCAGATGATGCCGTCGCGCTTGGCTTGAGCGGCGGCGACGGCGGTTTTCATTTCCTCGGCGATCTCGGGCGTGTCGGGCGCGCCGGCGCAGAGGACAACTTGGAAGCCGAGGTCGAAATGCTGGATGGCGTTGACGAGATGGATGATGCCCTTCTGGCGCGTGATGCGGCCGACGAAGAGGGCATAGGGCTTCGAGCGGTCGATGCCGAAGCGGTCGAGGACGGCGTGGGTTTTGGCTGGCTGGTATTCGTCGGGGTCGATGCCGTTGTGGATGATGTGAAGGCGCGAGGGTTCGATCTGGAAAAGGGCTTCGACATCGCGGCGGGTTCCTTCCGAGACGCAAATGACGGCGTCAGCCATCTCGAGCGCGGTTTTTTCGAGCCAACAGGTGAAATCGTAGCCGCCGCCGAGTTGCTCGCGTTTCCAAGGGCGGAGCGGTTCAAGCGAGTGGACGGTGATGACGAGCGGGATGCCGTAGTTGAGCTTCGCGAGGATGCCGCCGAAATGGGAATACCAGGTGTGGCAATGGGCGACTTGGGCATCGACGGCGGTGGTGTTGAAGTCCAGGCAGCGCTGGAGAGCACCGAAGGCGGATTGGAGTTTTTTCGGCGCGGTCCAATCTGAGGCGTCGAGACCAAATCCTCGCGCGGCGGGGTTGGAAGCGGGGCTGTTCTGGTCGCCGAAGCAGCGCACCTCGACAGGCATGAGTTTGGCGAGTTCGCGGCAGAGGTATTCCACATGAACACCGGCGCCGCCGTAGATGTGGGGTGGATACTCGTTGGTGAGGAACAGGGCTTTCATGGGATCAAAGAAGTTTGGGTGGTATACTGAATTCCAGAGCGCCGGAGCCTTGTTCAAGCCAAGGCGCGTCGATGGCTGTAAGGGAGGCTTTGCGGATCGGGAAATTGACGGGCTCGGGCAATCCAAGAAGATGGCTTACGGCGGCGCTGAGATCGGGTTCATGGCCGACGAGCAGCACCGAGGATTTGGTGGTGAGTGGCTCGAGTTGCGCGATCAAAGTCTCGGGAGTCATTCCGCAGGCCAGCCAATCGGCGATGACAGGATCGACACCGATTTTTTTACCGACGATCTCGGCGGTCTTGCGAGCGCGGACGAGCGGGCTGCTCAGGAAAACCTCGGGTTTGATCCCGTTTTGTTTGCAGAATTTTCCGACACACCCGGCTTGCTTGTGGCCTTTGGGAGTGAGTTTGCGCTCGAAATCACTCTCCGCAAAATCCTCGGCTTCCGCGTGACGAAGAAAGTAGATGATCATCCGGGGGCGGGATTTTTCTACATGCTCATCCCGCCATCCACGGCGAGGACTTGGCCGGAGATGTAGCCAGCTTCGGCGCTTGAGAGGAAACTCACGGCGGAAGCGATGTCATCGACCGACCCGAAGCGCGAGACGGGAATCTGCGCGAGCGCGCCCTTGCGGATTTCCTCGTTCAGCACGGAGGTCATGTCGGTTTCGATGAAACCTGGAGCGACGACATTCACGGTGATGCCGCGGCTGGCGATTTCGCGGGCGATGCTTTTGGTCATGCCGATGAGGCCGGCCTTGCTGGCGGCGTAGTTGGCTTGGCCGGCGAGGCCCATGAGGCCGCTTACGGAGCTGATGTTGATGATGCGGCCCGAGCGTTGTTTGACCATCGCGCGCAGGACGGCGCGGGTGAAATTGAAGGCGCCTTTGAGGTTTGTCTGGAGAACGAGATCCCAGTCCTCGCTCGACATCCGCATCGCGAGGGTGTCGCGGGTGATGCCGGCGTTGTTCACGAGGATGTCGCAACGGCCGAAGTCAGCGAGGATTTGGTCGCCCGCTTTTTGGACGGCGTCGAAATCAGCGACATCGACCGCGTAGGGTTTGGCGGTGTCGGGAGCGAGGGCGTTGATGGCTTCGGCGACTTTGGCGGAGTTCGCCTCGGTGCGGCTGACGACGGCGATTTTGGCGCCCTCGGCGGCGAGGCGTTTGGCGATGGCTTCGCCGATTCCGCGACCGGCTCCGGTCACGACGGCGACTTGGTTTTCGAATCGTTTGTTGCTCATGGGAAATTCAGCGTGCGGGAACAGGGTTGGTGAGTTGTTTGATGACGGTGGTGAGGTAGACCGGTTCGGGGTGTTTGCCCCGGTATTTGGTAATTTCGCGTTTCTCGACCACACGGAATCCGAAGCGCTCGAAAACTTTCGCGCCCCGACGGGATTCAAAGGTCACCATTTGGCCGAAGACCTGCGTTTCCCCCTTCGAGCGGAGGAAATCGCAATAGCGCGTCATCATTTCATGCGAACCGGCGAGGCCCTTCGCCTCGGGGAGGATATTGATGTGAAAATGCGCGGTGCGGCGGGGTGCGGCGGGCACTTCGCGCCAAGAGTTTTTGAGAATCCACTGGATGAACTCGCGGGTGGCGCGGTTGTAGCCTCGGTAGCGCCACATGCCGATCGCGAAGAGGCGGAGGTTTTGGAAAAACCCGAACCATTGCTGGCGCAGCGGACGCCGGGAGCCGAGGAGGTAACCTTTGACGACGCCGTTTTGCTCGAGGACGAACGACGCCTCGGGCTCCACATCGGTGTAGTAGGCGGTGAGGTAGTCAGCGAAGAGATCGCGGTCCTGGAAAACCGGGTCGATCGGGTTGCCCAAAAACCCGGTTTCGCAGCACAGGCGGCGGATCGCCTCGCGGTCGCGGGCTTCGTAGGAGCGGACGGAAATGCCTTCGGGTAGGGCCACAATGGCGCGAAGAATGCGTGGTATGGTTTTCCATGGCAAACCGAAATCCCGGCAACGCATTTGACGCCCCGCGCGAGACGGGCAGAATCCCTCGCGTGATCACTGAGGTTCGCCTGCGACATTTCCGCTGTTTCGACGCGCTGGATTTCCAGCCTGGGCCGGGCCGGACATGTATCGTTGGCCAAAACGCGCAGGGCAAAACTTCGATTCTCGAGGCGGCCTGCGTCCTGCTCCGTCTCCAATCGCCGCGCACTTCCACACCGGTGGAAATGATCCAAGCCGGCCAAGCCGCCTGCGCGCTTGAGGGGCGGGTGGGGGACTCGCATCTGGCCTGCCGCTTCGCGCATGGTTCGCGCGAGCTGATGCTCGATTCCAAGCCACAGTCGAGGTCGGACGACTACCTCTCCGTGGCGCGCATCACTTGGTTCGCCAACTCGGACCTCGAACTTGTGAAGGGCGGTGGCTCGGTCCGGCGAAGGTTCTTGGATTTTTTGGGTGTCCAATCGGTGCCCGGCTACCGCAAGGCGCTGCGCGACTACGAGCGAACCCTGCGTTCCCGAAACGCCCTGCTGAAAGAAGGCCGGCCGCGACGCGAGGTTTTGGCGTTCGACTCGCCGCTGATCGAAGTCGGGGAGGTTTTGGTCAAAGTCCGCCGCGCGCTGGTCCAGGCGATCACACCATTGGCACAAACAGCCTGCACCGGAATTAGCGGAGCGGCAGATGCTTTGTCGGTGGTTTATGTGCCGGGATGCGCGGAGCCTTTCGCCGAAAGCCTCGCCGCCTCGCGCGGGGAGGAGGAGCGTTTGCGCCAGACGGTGCGTGGCCCCCACCGCGATGATTTGGAGATTTCCCTGAACGGACTCAAAGCCTCCGCCTTCGCCTCGGAGGGACAACACCGTAGCATCGTCTTGGCCCTCAAAATCGCCCAGGCCCGCCACCTCGAGTCCTTGCATGAAAAGCCACCGGTGTTGTTGCTGGACGACATCTTCGGCGAACTCGACGCCGCCCGCCGGAATCGCCTGATCTCAAGCTTGCCCGCCGATGCCCAAACCATCATCACAACAACTTTTCTGGATTGGGCGGAAGGACACCCGATCGAGAAGGTGTTTCAACTCGCCGAGGGGAGACTTTCGTAGCTCAGATTAGAAAAATCCAACGGTGAGATTATCCTGTAGACCGAATTTGTTTTTGTATCCAGATGGGATCGCTGCGCAAATCCAAGACCCTCCAGACGAAAACCTGCTCTCCCTCCAATTTGTAGTAGATGGCAAACGGAAACCTTCTGCACAGCTGGCGATGGTAGCCAAAAATCTTTCTGTGGATTCCCGCGTAGAGCAGGAGCGAGTCGATTTCCGAATAGATGGAATCGAGAAAAAAATCTCCGATGCCAATTTGTTGGGCTTCGTAAAAACTAAAGCCCGCTTGCAAATCCCGCTCTGCGAGATCGAGGATTCTGATTTTCACCGGGCAGACACGGCTGCACGAACCCTCTCCTTGGCATCGTTCCAATCGGAGAATTTTGATTTGCCTTCCGCGTGAAGGCGTTTGGCCTCGAGAAGAGCTTCTTCATGCCAACTAGGGGAAACGATGTCGTGTTCCTCGACGGATAAATCGATCCAAAGCGCCTCAAGCAGCCGAAGCTTTTCGCTTTTCGACATTTTCTTCATGTCCAGATCGGCAACCATGATTAATCAATACTCCAACCCTATGCTATGGCAAGGAACAGCCTTGATTCAGTCTTAATCCTTAAAAAGGGGTAATCGCATCGAAAATGAGCTCAGACCACGGGCCGGGCGAGGCGGCGGATGGGATCTTCCAATTCGGCGCGGGTTTCGGGGGTGGCGCGGTCGATGAAGAGGATTCCTTTCGTGTGGTCGAGTTCGTGCTGGACGGCGCGGGCAAGAAGGCCGTCGGCTTCGAAGGCGATCTGCGTGCCGTCGATCAACTGGGCTTTCACCCGGACGGAGAGTGGGCGGGGCACATCGGCGTCGACTTCGGGGAAACTCAGACAGCCTTCGCCTTCGGTGAAGATTTTGCCGAAGGTTTCGACTTCAGCGTTCAGGAGGACCATGGGCATGAGGGCTTCGAAATCGGCGGGCTTGCCGTCGAGTCGCATCGCGCTGGGGCGTTTCGGCATTTGCGGGACATCGAGGACGAACATCTGGAGCGGCAGGCCGACTTGCTGGGCGGCGAGGCCGAGGCCGTCGGCGTCGCGCATGGTTTCGATCATGTCGTTCGCGAGTTCCTGAATGCGGGTGTCGATTTTTTCGATGCGTGAGCCGGGCGTGCGGAGGGCGGGGTGGTCGAAGGTGGTGATGTCGAGAATCATGGTTTGCCAGGTTCGGGTTGGGTGAAGGCGGGCACATCCTGGATGCCGGCCTGCTTGAGGGCGTCGAGGACTTTCACGACGACGCCAAACGGGGCCTCGCGGTCGGCCTGCAGGGCGATACCGCGCTGGGGATGGGCTTCGCGGGACGCTTGGATCGCGGCGGCGAGTTGGTCGAGGGCGACGGGTTTGTCATCGAGAGAAATCTGGTCGCCGTTTTTGACGCGGAGGACGACGGGTTCGGTGGACGGGGCCGGGGCAGATTCGGCTTCTTTGGACTCGGGGAGGTTGATCTGAACTTGGGGCTGTTTTTTGCGGAAGGTCGTGGTGACGATGAAAAAAATCAGCAGGATCGCAAGAATGTCGATGAGGGAGACGACATTGACGAAAAGGTTGCGGCGCTTGCGGGTGTAGAACTGCATTTTCCGAGTTACGCCGCCAAGAATTTAACCACGGAGGACACGGAGAACACGGAGGGAGAGAAGAGTTTCATCGGTCGGATTGGGGTTGGTAGAGTTTGGCGAGGAGGTCGGCGGCGATGGATTCCATTTGGACGGCCATCATTTCGATGCGGCGGGTGAAGTAACTGTGGGCGGTGAGGCTGGGAACGGCCACAGCGAGTCCGACGATGGTGGTATTGAGGGCTTCGGAAATGCCTCGGGCGACGATGACCGGGTCGCCCGAACCGCCGAGTTCGGCGAAGATCGAGACGAGGCCGGAGAGGGTTCCGAGCAAGCCGAGGAGGGGGCCGGCGCCGGTGGCGATCTCGAGGATGACAAGGCCTTTTTCCATGCGGGCGATTTCGTGGCGCGCGCAGGTTTGCACGGCTTCGAGGTTTTCGGATTTCGACCAGTTGAGGTGGTTGAGAAGGGTGCGGAGGATGCGCGAGATGGCCGAGGGGCGGGCGTCCATTTCCTGGAAAAGCGCCTCGAGAGTGTCGCCTGGCTTGAGATCCTCGACGGCGTCGGTGATTTGCCTGGGGATGATGGTGGATTCGCGGAGGCGCCGCATCCGAAGCAGAATCGCGGTGAGCGAGATGATCGAGAGCAGGACGAGCAGGACCATGAAGGGCCCACCTTTTTCAAAGAAGCTGAGGACGGCGTGGAGCGTGGAATTCATCGATTGCCGAGGATCGTAAACGAGTAGTCGATTTCGAGGCGACCGTTTTCGAGGAGGCCCACGAGTTCTGGCGGGATGGGAGGGATTTCCGCTTGCAGAACGGCGGCGAGGCTTACGGAGGCGAAGCTTTCGTTCGACGAGTTTGAGAGGACGCGCGGGGCTTTGACTTTGCCGTTTGGGAGGACTTGGAAGCGGATGTCGACGGTGCCGATGTTCAGCAGGCCCATCTGGGAATTCACATGGTAATACCAGCGTGAGCCGATGGCGTCGGAGACCTGTTTTTTGTAGCGGCCGAGCGGGGTGGCGTTGGCTTCCACCGAGGCACGGCCGCGGTTCGAGATGTTGCCGCGCAGGCGGGTGATGCGGGTTTCGGGCTGGAAGCCGCCTTGGGAGGCGGGGCGGGCGGGAGTTTCCTTGGCGGTTTTTTCGGGGGTGGGTTTGGGCTGGGCGGTGGGTTGGGGAGTGGGCTTCGGGGGTTCGAGGAGCGCGAGGTCTTGAGTAAGTCGAGGGGTGGGTTTTGCCTCGGGTTCGGGTAGGATTTCGGCTGCGGCTGCGGCGGGTTGGGTTTGGGGAACGGCGGGGGCGGGCGTGTCGAGTTTGCCGGCGGTGTATTGTTGTTCCTGAAACTGGAGGCCAGGCTCTTCGCGGCCCTCTTGCGAGGGGATGGGTTCGGCTCCGGTGGGTGTGGCTTCGCTGGCGGCGAGAGAGTCGTTGTCGGATTCAAAAGCCGCGTCCTTGCTCGGGCGGCGTTCAAGGTTTTCCCGCTTCGGGGTGGCGATGAATTGAGGTTTGGGAGTCGGCTTGGGCGAGGGTGGGAGGATGGTCAGGCGAATGGGTTCCTCGTCCAGAGGTTTTGGAGGAACGACGCCGGTGCTGGCGCGTAGCAGGAACCATGCGGCACCGAGAATGAGCAGGAGGTGGATGAGAACCGAGGCGAGCAGCGCCGCGAGATTTTCGCGGCGCTCGTCAGACCGGCTCATGACCCCCGTAGACATCGCGGGAGATTGGATCCCGTGGGATCGCGTTACAGCGAGCGGCAGAATTCTTCGATGCGGTCGAGGCCCGACTTGATGACATCGAGGCTGGTCGCGTAGCTCAGGCGGACCGTGCGGTCGTCACCGAAGGCGACGCCAGGGACAACGGCCACGCTGGATTTGCTGAGCAGGCGGTCGGCGAAATTTTGGGATTTGAGGCCGAGCGCGCTGATGTTCGCGAGGACATAGAAAGCACCCTGCGGGCGAACGGCGCTGACGCCCTGAATCTGGGTGAGGCGCTCGAACATGTATTGGCGGCGGATGTCGAATTCCTCGCGCATGTCGACCACGCATTGCTGGTCGCTGGTGAGCGCGGCGAGCGCGCCGTATTGAGCGAACGAGCAGGGGTTGGAGGTCATGTGGCTCTGCATCGAATCAATCACGCGGGCGATCGGCTCAGGAGCGGCGAGGTAGCCGAGGCGCCAACCGGTCATGGCGTAGGCTTTGCTGAATCCGTTGATGGTGATGGTGAGGTCGTAGGCTTCGGGGGAGATCGAGGCGACGCTCACATGCTCGGCACCGTCGTAGGTGAGTTTCTCGTAAATTTCATCGGAGAGGATGTAGATGTCCTCCTCGGCGGCGACTTCGGAGAGGGCTTTGAGTTCCTCGCGGGTGTAGATGGATCCCGTCGGGTTGCCCGGCGAGTTGAGGATGATCATCTTCGTGCGGGGCGTCATGGCGTTTTCGAAATCCTCGGGAGTGATTTTCCAGTTGTTCTCCTCGCGGGTCGGGACGAAAACTGGTTCACCGCCGACGATGCGAACCATCTCGGGATAGCTGAGCCAGTAGGGTGCGGGGATGATGACTTCGTCGCCCTCGTTCACCACGGCGGCGATGGCGTTGAAGCAGGATTGCTTCGCGCCGTTGCTCACTATGACTTGGCTGGATTTGTAATCGAGGCCGTTGTCTTTAAGGAGCTTTTGGGAGATCGCCTGGCGGAGTTCGGGAATGCCAGCGCTGG
Organism: uncultured Spartobacteria bacterium; assembly: GCA_937919825.1. Taxonomy (GTDB): domain Bacteria; phylum Verrucomicrobiota; class Verrucomicrobiia; order Chthoniobacterales; family Terrimicrobiaceae; genus UBA967. The sequence continues at coordinate 14,214 of CALFPA010000069.1, forward strand.
GGGTGTATTTGGTGCGTCCCTCTTGGAGTGCCTTGATCGCGGCGGCCTTGATGTGCTCAGGGGTGTCCATGTCCGGCTCGCCGGCTCCAAAACCGAAAACTTCGATGCCTTCGGCGAGCATGGCTTTGGCTTTGCTGTCGATGGCGAGTGTGAGGGAGGGGGTGAGTTGTTGGAGTCGGGACGCTGTTTCCATGGAATGATTTGAAATGGTTGTAATGACGCTTTTTTGCGTGAGCCGCGTAACCTATCGGCGCATGTCGCCGGGCGTCAACCTTGCAATCGCTTAAAAATAGAAACCGTGCCGGCTCAGAGTGCGGCGAATCGCAAGAACAGGGAGGGTTTCTGGTGTAGGGACGAGGGTTTTGTGGAGATCCAGTCGTTGCCGTAGAGGACAAACTGCCATTGGCCCTTGTAGGTGCCGAGGGCTCCGTAGAAGTGAAGTTGCTTGGTTGACTCGGCGATTTCGCGGAGGCGTTTGAAGACTTTTTTGTTGTGGGCGTAGACGCCGAAATCCTGGCCGTTGACGCTCACGGTGATCTGGCCGCGATTGTCGACTTTGGCGGGGGCGTGGATGGAAAAAATCCGGCCCTCGTAGGAGCCATTGCGATAATCGACATCGGTTTTTTTCGTGGGGTCGATGGCGTTTTTAAAAAGCTCGGCGGAGGTGGTGAGGAGGAGCGGTTCGGCATCGCCTTGCTCGGTAGTGCTGGGTTTTTTGAGAGCCATCCAGGAGTCCTTGGATTCGGAATCCACGGTGCGGAATTTGGCCATGATCGGGAAATGATCGGAGAAGCCGCCGGGCCGCGCGCCGCGGAACCAACGGAGCGGGCGTCCGAAGACATCGGTGTTCAAACCGGGGAAGCTGAGGACGCGAAAGCTGTTGTCCACATACTGCAGATTGGAATTATCGTAGAGTCCCCGGGAGACGATGAGGTGCATGAGGGTGCCCCATTCATCGCGGTAGATGTCACTGCGGCGTTCTTTTGGTGGGAGCTCGAACCACAGGTCGTAGAGGTCGCGCTTGCCGGAGATCAGGGCGGGTTCGCTGCCTTGGGTGCCGAGCACATCGATGACCCCGGTTTTTTTCAACTCGGGGTAGCGTTGGTTTTGGTTGTAGTGGGAGTTGAGGTCGCCGGCCACGATGATGTCGGCGAGGGGATTCTCGCGGAGGATTTCATCGATTCGTTTGCGGAGGTCTTTGGCGTTCGAAACCCGAGCGGACTCGCTTTTGGGATCGCTGGCGCCGGATTTCCAATGGTTGGCAAAGATGGTGATCGGGCGGCCATCGACATCGAGGCGCGCCTCGAGGAGGTCGCGGGCGGTTGGCGAATGGTGGGACTTTGTGGCGAGAACCGGGAAGCGGGAGAAAATGACATTCCGCACCGTGCGTGGGCGGCCTCCGCTGTAGGCATCTCCGCTTTTCTCCGTGGAGATGATGACATGGTAACCTTTGAGGCCGGCTTCTTCGCAGGCTTTGAGCAGCCAGGCCTCGGCGGGGATTCCGGCGACCTCGGGAGCGAGGGGTTTTTCAGAAAGGAGGCTGTCGATGGATTTTTCCTTGGTGGATTCCAGCCACGCCGAATAGTCGCTCACCGTTGTCTCGGGGGATTGGTCGATCTCGATTTCATTGAAAATGATCACATCCGGGCCTTTTGGCGAATCCGCTTTGGCGAGAATGCTGGCGATGTTTTGGAGTTTGGCGAGAAGGTGCTTCGGGGTGTATTCGCCGGGGACATACTCGCCGTAATTCGAGATGCCATCGGCATCGAAGAGGTTTTCGACATTGTAGGTGACAACGGAAAACTCGCGGGCGCGGGAGAGCCCGATCGTGAGGCAAAGCGCCAGGGTGATGAGGGCGAAAAATCGGATCATAAATTACACGGCGTATTGGAGAGCCATCGAGCGGGCGATGGCGGCGATCCGCTCGCAGAGCGCATGGGGCTCGAGGACCTTCGCGTGATTGCCCCAGCCGAGGATCCAGTTTTCGAGATCGGGCGCGAGGCCGACTTCGAGAGTCAGCTCGGCCGCGCCGCCTGGGAGGCTTTTTATTTTTTGGGATTTGTGCCAGACGCGTTCAGCGGCAAGCCGCGCGGCGAAAGGATCGAGGCGGATGATCACGCGCGAGGGTTTGGGTGTTTCGAAGGCCGAGAAACTCTCTGACATCATTTTAGAGACCGAGAAATCCGCAGGGCGCGTGAACATTTGCTTCATCATTCGGGGGCGGCTCAGGCGGACAAGGGCGAATGTGCGAATTTTACGTCGCACAAGATCATGGCCGATCAAATACCACTGATTGTCGATGCAACCGAGATGGTAGGGCTCGATGCGGCGGCGCTCGGTTTTTGCGCTCTGGAGCTTGTGGTAGTCGAACTCCACGACACGCCCGTGCAGGAGGGCTTTCGAGAGCGTTTCAAAAACCTTCAACTCCTGGATCGCAAAGCCAACCGGCCGGAACGAAATCGCCTGCCCGAGTTCCTTGAAAGAAAAAGTGCCCTCATCCTCGAGTTGGGCGGTCATTTTATCGAAGGCGGCTTTGAGCGGTTTTTCAAAAACCGAGCCCTGGTATTGCTCGAGTGCTTTTTGAGCGACCAGCAGAGCAACGATCTCGCCTTCGGTCATGGCGATGCGCGGGAACGACGAGACTTTTCTCGTGTAGTAAAAACCCCGGTTCAGCGCGCTGTATTCGAGCGGCAGGCGGAGCTGGTCGCGCATGAAGTCGATGTCGCGCTGGATGGTTTTTGCGGAGACCTCGAACTCATCGGCGAGCGAGAAGCAATTCGGGTGGCCGCCCTCTTGGATCAACTCGTGGATGCGCAACATCCGCGCCACGGGCGGGCGGGATTTCGAGCGGGCGTTCATTCCTCGTTTCGCAAGAGGCGGCTTGGCCAGCACGAGGGGGAGTTCCGGAACATCGGGTCGCGGCATGGGGTTTCGTATATCAATGCTCGGGGAAGCCTGAAAGAGGAAAGGCACGGTGTTTGTTTGCAGGGCTGCAGGCGGGCTGGTTGTCTTCCGCCATGCGAGATTTCATGGGCAAGGCGGCGAATGCGTTTCCACTCTGGCTTCTGGTTTTCAGCGGTCTCGCGATGTGGCGGCCGGTTTTTTTCACTTGGTTCGGCGGGGAGTGGATCGTGTTGGCGCTCACTCTTGTGATGCTCGGCATGGGGGTGACGCTCGACGGCGGGGCGTTTCGCGAGGTCGCGCGGGATTGGCGGGCGGTCGTGCTCGGATTTATCGCCCAATACATCATCATGCCCGCCTCGGGTTGGGCGGTGGCGAAGGCGATGAATTTACCGCCGGATTTCGCGGTGGGTCTGATTCTGGTGGCCTGCTGCCCCGGCGGCACGGCCTCGAATGTCGTGACCTACATTGCCCGCGCGAATGTGGCGCTTTCGGTGGTGATGACCACTTGCTCCACGCTCGCCGCTGTGGCGGTGACGCCTTGGCTGACGCACCAACTCGCCGGCGCGTATCTGCAGGTCGATGGCTGGGGGATGTTTGTCACAACGCTTCAAGTCGTGGTGGCGCCGGTGGTGATCGGGGTGTTTCTGCACCACAAATTCCCCGGCCTCCACAAGCCCGTGGCCGAGGTCGGGCCACTGGTATCCGTGCTGCTGATTTGCATGATTTGCGCGAGCATCATCGGGAACAGCCGCGGTGCGATTCTGGAAAACGGCGGCAAACTTTTGCTGGCTGTGGCACTGGTGCATTCGTTCGGCTTCCTGCTCGGTTGGCTGGCGGCGAAGGTTTTTCGATTCGCCAATCCCGAGGCGCGCGCGATCTCGATCGAGGTGGGAATGCAAAACTCCGGCCTCGCGGCGGTGCTGGCAAAAACCCACTTCGCCGCAAATCCTCTCACGGCCGTGCCGGCGGCGATTTCGAGTGTGACGCACAGCTTGATTGGCAGCCTGCTGGCCGCCATCTGGCGCAGAAATTGACCCGCGCTACTCGGCGGCGGGAGCAAGCGCCTCGGCGTGAAGCGGCGCGGAAGAGGCGTTGGGATGAAGCGCGGGGTTCACGGTGACATCCATCTTCTGTCCATTGCGAACGATGTGAATTTGAGCATCCTCGCCAGCAGTGAGGTAGTAGGCGGCATCGACGAGGTCTTGGATGGAAGCGACCTTGTTGTTGTCGATTCCGAGAAGAACATCGCCTTTGAGTAGGCCGAATTTCGCGGCGGGCGTCTCGGGTTTCATATCCACCACGCGGGCGACTGATCCCTCCACGGCGTCGGGAGCGTCCTCGACCTCCACGCCGACCCAGCCGGGTCGTAGTTCAGCAAAGCGGTCCATATCCGAACGAATCTTCTCAGCCGCGCGAATGGGGAGGATGTGGCAGGAAGCGCCGTCGCCGATGCGCGCCGCGACGATACCGATCACCTCGCCGTCCATGTTCAACACCGGTGCACCACCAAAGCCGGGCTGCACAGCCATGTTCATGCGAAAGTGCGAAGTGGAAAATTGTTTGCCGTTCTGGTGGAAGTCCCGACCGGCGACGAGGCCGATGATGGGACTGACCTCGCGCTCGCCGGGAAAGCCAAGAGCCAGCACCGGGTGGGAAATAGCCACGGCGTCCGAGTTTCCCAGCGGAATGAATGGGCTGAGGCAATCGATTTTCAAGAGCGCAATGCCCGAGCGGGCGTCAATAGCTAGGACCTTGGCTGGCAGCGAGCGACCTCCAAAATTCACTCTCACATCTTCGGCTTTCAGGACCACGCCAGCGTGCGTGTAGATTGTTCCAGCGGCATCGACAAAGAAACCACTTCCAAGCCGGACGCCCATCGAGTCGCTAGCATACACGCGAACGACAGCCGGATGGTGCTGGTTGAAAAGACGCTGGAGTTCGGCGTTGATTTGTTCGCCCAGAGGCGCGGCGCTCAGGCTTTGCACCCACGCAAAGAGAGTGAGTGCGACAAATGCGGCAGGCATTAAACGGACGGCGGAGATTTTAGAAACTCCGGCGTGCCGATGCATAGGTGACGACTTCTGCCGGGAGGACATATTGAACGGAGGGAGAGGATTTGGAGGAAACTTGGGGGATTTTTTGGGCCAGGGGCGCTTGGGTTTCGGAGTCAGACCAAGTTAGCACCGAGCCGGTGGCAATCACCGCCACTGCGAACGAGCCCGCCATGGCCAATCGCGGGAAGTTTGGCGGGGCGAGGAGGTGACAGAGCCGGTCCCAAGCGATCTGAAAAAACGGCCGGTGAATCACCTCCGCGCGTTGGCGAAGTTGAAACTCGGTAAGGAAATTTTCGAAATACTCGGCGGGGGGGTGCTCGTAGCGTTTCAGCCGGAGAAGTTTTGAGATGTTGTCGTTATCCATGTTTGGACTCATTTCTTGATAAACTCTTGGAGGTGGTTTTGCAACTGCTTGTGTGCATAAAATAAACGAGATCTCACCGTGCCCTCGGAGATTTTCAGGATTTTCGCGATGTCCAGGTGGGGCATGCCCTGAATATCAAACATAGTGACGACGGCTCTATGCTCATGGGACAGCTTCATCATGGATTCGTTCAGTTTTTTTTGTAGTTCCACGAGATTTGCCGAGTGGCTGGGGTCGCCGTTGCTCGTGGCTGCAATGAAATCCGGGTCGTTCAGGATGCCGTTATCGACATCATCCAAGCTCATGGTTTTCCGTCGGTTGCGCTTTTTCAGGAAATTGATCGTCATGTTGACGGAGATCGTGTGCATCCAGGTGTAGAAGCTGGATTTTCCCTGAAATCCCCGGATCGAGCGGTAGGCCTTGGCGAAAACCTCCTGCAAGAGGTCGTTCGTGTCCTCATGGCTCGAGGTCATGTTGTAAATCAACCCGTAAAGTCGAGGGCTGAACCGCACGACCAATTCGTCAAACGCCCGCGCGTCGCCCGCTTTGGTGCGGTCTACGAGCTGATCGTCTGTTGGGTCGAGCGTTTCCATAACGGAGAGGGAGCGGCTTTGTATCAAACCCGAATCCCCTTTGCGGAGAAAAATCGTGCCGACCTGTGGAGTTAAATTTCGGGCAGCGCGCGGAGGAGGAGCTCGACCATCTGGCCAGCGGCCTGGCGGCCAACGGCGGTGACATCCTCGTGGGCGAGTTCGGCGCCGGAGAGCCCCGCGCCCCAGTTTGTGAGACAGGAAAACCCCGCCACCTCGATCCCGAGGAAACGCGCCTTCGTGGCCTCGTGAACCGTGGACATGCCGACCGCGTCGGCGCCGATTATTTGTGCCATACGAATCTCGGCGGACGTCTCAAACTGCGGCCCTTGCATGGCGACATAGACTCCCTCGTGCAGATTCACGCCAAGCGCCTTGGCGGAACGGCGGAAGATTTCTCGGATGCGCGGGCTGTAGACATTTGTCATGTCGATGAAGTTTGGCCCGCCTCGGAGAGGGCTGTGACCAGTGAGGTTGATATGGTCGGAAATCATCATCCAAGTCCCCGGCTCAAACGCGCGGTTCAGCGTGCCGGCGGCGTTCGTGAGGAGGAGTTTTTTTATCCCCGCCGCATGCATGAGGTCCACATGCCGCACGACCTCCTCCGCGCTCCAGCCTTCGTAAAGATGGACCCGCCCCTGCGCCACGAGCAGAGGTTTTCCGCCGAGTTCGGTCACAAGAAATCGCCCCGCGTGGCCGGGAACTCCCGACTTCGGCAGGCCTTCGATTTTGTCATACTCGCAAACAAATTTCTGCAGAAGGCTATCAGCAAACGGACCCAGCCCGGAGCCCAGCACAATCGCGGTCTCCGCACCGCAATCGAGGATTTCGGATGGAATTTTCATAGGGCGTCAGCGTTTCCGCAAAACACCTGGAAGCCAAGTCCAGACGATCTGCGTGGAGACGGCATAATTCCAAACCGCCCCGACCAACGCCCCGGCCGCTCCGGCGAACCACCACGGGATTTGGCTTTCGAAAAGATATTCGGCCGCTTGGACATTCACCACCGCGCCGATGCCGCAGATCACCATGTAGGCTAGGAGCCCCGGCACGAGGAGTCCCCCCTTGAGACGCTGCTGCCGGAAGGTGATCGAGTTGTTCACCAAAAAATTCGACACCATCGCGGTGAGCGTTGCGGCGATCTGGGCGGTGACAAACGGCGTTCCAGCCAGCTTGTGAAGCATCCCGAGCACCGCGAGGTGGAGCAGCAACCCGCTCAAACCCGCCAACACATAAAGAACAAACCGCACCGGCACGAACCGGCCGAACATTTTATCCGCCAGCAGGTAGAGATATTCGAAGGCAACGACGATATCGAGCTTGCTCTCGCCATGCTGACGGGTGCGAAATTCGTAGGGAAACTCCCGCACGCGGAGAGGCCGCCCGGCCGAGAGAACGATATCGAGGAGGATTTTGAAGCCCTTGCCAGTCATCGAGCGCACGGTCTCCTCAAAAAGCTCGCGCCGGATGGCAAAAAAACCGCTCATCGGATCGGTCAGCGGGGTTTTTCGGACGATCGAGCCGATCCGCGTGGCGAAGCGGCTGACGAACACGCGGGCCTTAGACCAATCGCCTGTGCCGCCGCCCTGGCCGGTGTAGCGGCTGCCCACCGCCAACTCCAACTTCGGATCCTCCTCAAAAGCCCGAAGCATCGCAGGAAGAATCGTTTCATCATGCTGAAGATCGCAATCCATCACCGCAAAAACATCCGCATCGCTCGAAGCCATCCCCTCCAAACACGCCGAAGCCAACCCCCGCCGCCCGATCCGCCGAATAAACCGCACATGCCGCTTCTCGCGCGACAACCGCATCAAAACCTCCCGCGAGCCATCCTTCGAATCGTCATCCACAAAGACGATTTCCCAATTTTCGCCCGGCAGGAGTTTTTCCAGACGCTCAACGATGAGCGGGATGTTATCGCGCTCGTTAAAGGCGGGGATGACGATTGTAACCCTCAAATCTGGTTACCGATACGCCGGCGTTAATGGATCAGGAACCGGTTGTCCTTGAAGCGCCGCGAGGTCGGCATCGACCATAATTTTGACGAGTTCCGGGAAACGAACTTTGGGTTCCCAGCCGAGTTGTTTTTTGGCTTTTGAGGCGTCGCCGATCAAGAGGTCGACTTCGGCGGGGCGTTCGTAGCGGGCGTCGTATTTTATATGCTTCTCCCAATCGAGGCCGACATGGGCGAAAGCTTGCTCAACGAATTCGCGGACGGTGTGCGTTTCGTTGGTGGCGATGACATAGTCGTCGGGCTGGTCCTGTTGGAGCATGAGCCACATGGCTTCGACATACTCGGGGGCGTAACCCCAGTCGCGCTGGGCATCGAGGTTCCCTAGGTAGAGGTGTTCCTGACGGCCGAGTTTGATGGCGGCGACGGCGCGGGAGATTTTGCGGGTGACGAAGGTTTCGCCCCGGCGTGGGGATTCGTGGTTGAAGAGGATGCCGTTCGAGGCATGCATGCCGTAGCCCTCGCGGTAGTTCACTGTGATCCAGTAGGCATACATTTTCGCCGCGCCGTAGGGACTGCGAGGCCAGAAGGGGGTGGTTTCGGTTTGAGGAACCGCTTGAACTTTCCCGAACATCTCGGAGCTGGAGGCCTGATAAAAACGGGCATCCGACCCCGTCTCGCGCAAGGCCTCAAGAATCCGCGTCGTGCCGATGCCGGTGACATCGCCAGTGTATTCGGGGATGTCAAAACTCACGCGCACATGACTCTGCGCGCCGAGGTGGTAGACCTCTTCGGGTTTGAGGTCATAGATGAGTTTTACAAGATTCACCGAGTCGGCGAGGTCGCCGTAGTGCAGGAAAAGCCGGGTGCTGTCGATGTGTGGGTCGGTGTAAATGTGGTCGATGCGCGCCGTGTTGAAGGTGCTCGCGCGGCGGATGATTCCGTGGACTTCATAGCCTTTGTGAAGAAGAAGGTCGGCGAGGTAGCTGCCGTCTTGGCCGGTAATGCCGGTGATGAGTGCTTTTTTCATGAGGCCTTTGGAAATACGAGCCATGAGAGTGAAGTTCGACGGGCGCGAACGCAAGCGGCGTTTGCGCTTTGCGATGGGGCGCGGGCTTGACTTCGGTAGGGGGTATCACAACCTCCGGCTTTGCTCATGAAAGCTCTCCGGATCATCCTTGGCATTCATCTCTTGGTCGCCACAGCGCTGGCTCAGAAAGTCGAAATCGGCAACCTCGCCTACGAGAAAAACCCACCGTATCCCGAAGCGCAGAATCCGCAGTTGCCGCTCGAAGTCTACGACGACGAGTTTGCCGAAATCCTCGGCAAGCAGCCTCAGCTCACCATCTCGCGAACGGCTTCGGCTTCACCGAAGGGCCGGTTTATTTGCAGGTGAAAAACTCGGATGCCGGCTACCTCGTCTTTACCGACCAGATCAACGACAACATCAACCTCATCCGCTGGCACGGCCTCACGCCCTACAATACGATCACGCCGGCCTCATGGGACGCTCCGGTGATTTTCCGCCACCCTTCGAGCATTGCCGACGGTCAGACTGCCGACCTCGAGTCGCGCCTGCTCACCGCCGAGACAACTCGTCGCCGTGTTCGTCGGCCTCGGATTTTGGTGGGGACTGCCCGTCCTCGTTGCCACGCTGAGCGCCGGGCTCCTCGTTTTCTCCCTGCCCCTCGCGATCTCGGCAGGCACGCCAACCGCCGATAAATCCAGCGCCGGCCTGCCTGCGGCCTTTCCCGCCTTCGCCGCCGCCCTGCTCTACGGCATTTGCGAAACGATGAATGGCAACTGGGCTTCGATCCTGATGTCCACCACGCTCGGCAACACCCCCGCCGCCTCGTCGCTGGCCCTCACGATTTTCTGGGGAACCGTCACCGGTGGACGCCTTCTCTTCGCCTCGATCGACCGCTGGTTCCCCGAGGACCGCGTCTTCCGCATCCTGCCCTTGGTCATCCTCGCCTCGTTTTGCCTGACCCCGCTCCTGCCCGCGAAGTCGCCACTCCCCGGACTCGCCGCCTTCGCGCTCGCCGGACTCGGTTGTTCCGCCATGCTCCCGCTCCTCATCAGTTTCGGACAAAAACAAATGTCCACCATCGCCGCCTCGGTCGCCGGATTGATGATCGCCTTCTACCAACTCGGCTACGGCCTCGCTGCCTTCGGCGTCGGCCCCCTCGAAAGCCTCCTCAAGCTCCAACTCCCCCACATCTTCGCCGCCACCGCACTCCCCGCCATCGGCTTAGCCGTCCTCGCCTTCTCCCTCGCGCGCCGGCAGGGGTAGGGGGTAGATTGTTCACTGCTCCACGATGATTTCCGGCGAACCCATTCCTTTTGAAGCCCGCACCCGGCTGAGGATTCCCCTCGTTTCGGCGAAGGTGCAGGCGGGTTTTCCCTCGCCGGCGGACGACCACATGGAGCGCTCGCTCGATCTCAACGAGCATCTCGTGGCCAACCCCGCTTCGACATTTTTCGTGCGGGTCCAGGGCGACTCGATGCGCGATGCGGGCATTCGGGATGGCGACATCCTCGTGGTGGACCGCTCGGTGGAGCCGAAGGACCGCCAGATCGTGGTGGCGATGCTGGATGGAGACTTCACCGTGAAGCGTCTCTGCAAGCGGGAGGGAAAAGTTTTTCTCGAGGCGGAAAACAGCGCCTATCCGCCGATTGAGGTCGCGGCGGACAGCGAACTTGTCATCTGGGGTGCGGTGACTTTTGTAATCCACAAACCGCAGTGAAAACCCGGTTCGCGCTGGTCGACTGCAATAATTTCTACGCGTCCTGCGAGCGCGTTTTTGATCCACGCCTGATCGGTCGTCCGTTGGCGATTTTGAGCAACAACGACGGCTGCGTGATCGCGCGCAGCGAGGAGGTGAAGCGACTCGGCGTGCCGATGGGCGCTCCGGCGCACGAGCACAAGGCGACCTTTGAGAAGAACGCCGTGGTGGTGATGAGTTCCAACTACGCGCTCTACGGCGACATGTCGGCACGCGTGATGGAAACGCTCCGCCCGTGCGTGCCGACGATGGAGGTTTACTCGATTGACGAGGCGTTTCTGGCGCTCGAGGACTGGCAGGGTGTGGAGTTTGCGCGGGAGTTGCGGGCGCGCGTGCGGCAATGGACCGGAATTCCTGTTTCAATCGGCATCGGGCCGACCAAGACGCTGGCCAAGATGGCCAACCGCCTTGCCAAGAAAACGCCGGAACTCGGCGGCGTGCTGGATTTGGAAACCGTGCGGGACATGGATGAATTGCTGGCTCGCGTTCCCTGCGAGGACATCTGGGGCATCGGCAAACGGCTCGCCGTTCGCCTCGCAGCGGGAGGCATTCGCACGGCCTGCGATCTAAAACACGGCGAGGCGGCTTGGGTTCGAAAAACCCTCGGCGTCGTGGGTGAGCGAATCCGGCTTGAGTTGCAGGGCGTCTCGTGCCTCGCGCTCGAGGAGGTGCCTGCGCCGAAGAAAGGCATCGCCTCGGCGAAGTCGTTCGGCAGGCCGGTGGAATCTTTGCGCGAACTCGAGGAGGCGCTTGCCACCTACACCGCGCGGGCGGCCGAGAAACTCCGCGCGGGGCGGCTTCTGGCGCGGCAGGTCCATGTTTTTGTGGCGACGAATCCCTTCTCGGCGCGCCAGCCCCAATACAGCGCCGGAGCGCAAACCGCTTTGGTTCGTCCCTCCAACCACACGCCGGACTTGATCGCCGCCGCGCTGGAGCTGTTGCGGGAAATTTACCGGCCCGGCCACCAATACAAAAAGACAGGCATTTTCGTGACGGACTTGATCGCGGAGTCGGACCTGCAGCCCGATTTGTTCGATGCCGCGCCGGAGGCCGCTGGGCGCGTTCAGGAGCTTGATCAGATCGTGGACGGGCTCAACCGCAAGCTCGGGCGAAATGCGATTCGCTACGGCTCGATGGGCGTGAAATCGCGTTGGGCGATGCGGCAGGATCGGCGTTCGCGGAAATTCACCACGCGCTGGGACGAGCTGCCGGTGGCGAAGGCTTGAGAACCCGAAAAGCTTATCCGAGGATTTGGTCGAAGCGGGCGGCTTTGGCGTCCCACGCGGCGGTGTCGCCGGGCTCGTAGGAGGAAATTTCGAACGAATTCCTGAGCAGTTCGCGGCCCTCGGAGAGCGAGGAGATGTCGCCAGAGGCGATCATTTGGGCGATGACATTGCCGGCAGCAGTGGCTTCGACGGGACCGGCCTCGACGCGGAGCCCAGTGGCATCAGCGGTCATTTGATTGAGAAGTTTATTCTGCCCGCCACCGCCCACGATGTTGAGTGTGGAGGGCATCTCGGGCACGAGCTCGGCGAGGCGGCGGACCATGCGGCGGTATTTGAGGGCGAGGCTCTCAAGGATGGTGCGGATCAGCTCGGAATCGTTGGCCGGAGCGGTCTGGCCGGATTTTTCGATCCAATCGAGGATCGCCTTCGGCATGTCGCAGGGCTTTTGGAACTCGGTTGCGTCGGGGTTGATAAACGCAGGGGCCTTGGCCTGAGCGGCCATCTCGACCATCGTGCCGTAGTCGATATTTTTGCCCTGCTCGGCCCAGACGCGGCGGCATTCCTGGAGGAGCCACATGCCGGCGATGTTCGTGAGAAAGCGGGTGCGGCCTTCGAGGCCTTGCTCGTTCGAGAATCCAGCCTCGCGCGCGGCGGTGCTGTTGATCGGGCGGCGGAGTTCAATGCCGAGGAGCGACCAGGTGCCGGAGCTGAGGAAGAGCGGGTGTCCGCGCGAGGGCGCTCCGGCCACGGCGGAGGCGGTGTCGTGGCTGCCGCAGGTGCAGACATTCACGCCGTGCAGACCGGTCTCAGCCGCGATCGACGGGCTGATCTCGCCCAGCACGCGGCAGGGCTCGGTGACGGGGGAGAGGAGCAGGGTGGGGATGTTGAGTTCGGCGGCGATCTCGACATCCCACTCGGGTGAACCGGCAAAGAGAAGGCCGGAGGTGCTGGCGATCGTGCGCTCGATGGCGCGGACTCCGCTGAGGCGGTAGTTGATGTAGTCGGGAATGAAGAGGATTTCGTTCGCCTTGCGGAGGCGCTCTCCGTTGCGGGCGACTTCAGCCATGAGCTGGTAGATGGTGTTGAAAAACATCGGCTGGATGCCGGTGCGCTCCCAGAGCCGGTCGGGGCCGAGCGTTTTGTTCGCCTTGTCCATCATGCCGTCGGTGCGCGAGTCGCGATACATCCACGGGGGATTGAGCGGTTTTCCGGCCTCATCGAGGATCACATAATCGACGCCCCAGGTATCAACGGCCACCGAGACGATGTCGTCACCGAAACGCTCGGCGGCGGTGGCGAGGCCTTTTTTGATCTCCTCGAAAAGCCCCTCGGCATCCCAGTGCCAGCCGTCGGAAAGCTCGACACCGCTATTGCCAAAGCGGGCGACCTCCTCGATCTCGAGGCGTCCGCCGTCATGGTGGCCCGCCATTACGCGTCCGCTGGAGGCTCCGAGGTCGATGGCAAGATGGGTTTTGCGTCGGTTTTTCATAACGGGAATGACTTAAAGGTGTGGATTCAGGGAGAATTTTCGAGGTGATCGATGTTAGGAAGTTTTTCGGTTTCGGCAATGAAAAAGACCGGAGCTCCCGGGCGGGTGGGGGAGGGCTTGAAAATGATTGCAATCGATCATTTTTCAGAGAAATTTCAGCGAAACATGCGAGTTCCCCTACACATTGTGGAGGCGCGCCGGGATAAACTGGCGCAACTGATCGAAACTCATCGCTATCTGCCATTAAGGGAGTTGTGCGAGCGATTGGGGGTTTCCGAGGCCACTGCGCGGCGTGATTTGGCGGAACTGGCCAAGCGGAATGTCGTCAAGCGCACCCACGGCGGTGCCTTGGCGGAATACAATGAGCGTTTCCCTTCGTTTAATGAACGCCGGTCGCTCGGCGGGGCGGGAAAACAAAAGGTCGCCAAGGCCGCCGCGCGCTTCATCGAACCGGGCGGAACCTATTTTCTCGACTCGGGAACGACGATTTTCGCCATGGCGGAATTCCTCCGCGATGCCCCCGTCACACCAGCGACCATTGTCACTTCGAACCTGCCTGTGGGCGAGCTTTTGGCAGGGGTTGAGGGCTTGAGCGTCTATCTCACCGCCGGCCAAATCCTCGGGCGGCAGTCCGTCCTTCTTGGTGAAACGGCCCTCCACAGCCTCGAGTTTTGGAATTTCGACATCGCATTTCTCTCCGCCGAGGCCGCCAATGCGGAGGGGGTTTGGAATTCCCAAGAGGCGATTGTCGAGATGCAGCGCGTGGCGATGGAGCGCTCGAAACGGGTTTTGCTTTGCCTCGACGACACCAAAATCGGAACTACGGCGCCCCAATCGCTGGTTGGTTGGGATCGGGTGGATATTTTGCTCACGGATGCCAAAACCGATCGCCTCCGCGGAGCCGGAATCCTCCCTGGATTTTCCGGTATCATCGACTGCCATGCCGCTCCACCACTGCCTCCGCGGTTGGTTGGCAATACCTCCGAACTGCCGGTTCACTTCCTCTAAAACCTCCTGATAATTTTTTTTAAAAATCCTGTTGACGATCCGATGCGAATTTATATGATCGGTTCCGTTCATTAAATTTCTCTCTCGAAAAAATGTCCTCTCCCGCCGCCCAAAACCGCTCTGTGGTTGAAACCCTCGTCCGCGAGGCGCTTTTCCGCCAACTCGGCAAACCCGCTCCCGTTGCGGCGCCCACGCTTCTCGTGAACAGCTCCGCACGCCACATGCACATCTCGCCGGAAAACCTCGAGGTGCTTTTCGGCAAAGGCGCGGAGTTGACCGTGCACAAAATGCTTTATCAAACCGACCAGTTCGCCTCACAGCAGACGGTGACGATGGTCGGTCCCCGCAAACGAATCATTCCGAATCTCCGAATCCTTGGCCCTTGCCGGAATCTCACCCAGATCGAACTGGCATTGACCGACTCGATCCAACTCGGTATCGACATCCCGGTCCGCATGTCCGGCGACATCGAGGGAACGCCTGGCGCCTACATCATGGGACCAAAAGGCATGCTCGAGATGAAAAACGGCGTCATCCGCGCCGCACGCCATGTCCACATGTCGCCTTCGGACGCCGAATTCTACGGCGTGAAGCACCTCGACAAAATCACTCTCAAAGTCACCGCGAAGGGCTGCAACACGCGCTTCGACGACCTCCTCGTTCGTGTGGATCCCTCGTTCAAACTTGAGGTGCACATCGACACCGACGAGGCGAATGCCTGCGATCTCGACAACGCCGAGAAGGTGGAACTTTTCAAATCCTAACCCCGAACCCAACCAACCAAAATAAACCAAATGAGCGAAGCAATCGGACTACTCGAAACCCGCGGCTATGTCGGCCTGGTGGAAGCCAGTGACGCAATGGTCAAGGCCGCGAATGTGCAACTGGTCAAATCCGTCCCCATCGGCGGAGCATTGATCACAACCATCGTCCAAGGCGATGTCGGCAGCGTCAAAGCGGCCGTCGAAGCCGGACGCGAAGCGGCAAACCGCGTCGGCAATCTCGTGGCCTCCCATGTGATCGCCCGCCCCGCGACGGAACTCCTGAAATTTTTCACCGCCTGATTCTTTAGAAAACCAATTTTATGGCAAACCAAGCACTCGGAATGATTGAAACCAAGGGCCTCGTGTCTCAGTTCGAAGCAACTGACGCGATGCTCAAAGCCGCCAATGTCGACCTCGTCGGCTGGGAAAAAGTCGGCTCCGGCAATGTCGCCGTTTTTGTCGCCGGCTCTGTCGCCGCCGTGAAGTCCGCCGTCGAAGCGGGCGCCACCGCCGCCAGCACGATCGGCGAAGTCGTCGCTGTCCATGTGATCCCTCGTCCGCACGAGGATCTCATCAAACTCGGCAAGTTCCTCGGCGGAAAACCCGCCGCCGCCAAGTAATCCACGCGATCCGGTAAGATCCATGTCCGCCAAAAACAAAATCCTCGTCTCCAATATCGGGAGCACTTCGTTCAAGTTCCGCTTGTTCGAGATGCCTTCCGAGAAGGTTCTGGCGAAGGGCGGCGTGGAGCGCATCGGATCGACCGATTGCCCATACACCATCTCGCTCGGGGATGCCGCGCCGGAAAAAGGCACGGCATCCTTCCCCGACCACGGCGCCGCCATCCGCTTCATCGAGCAAAAGCTCGGCGGTTTCGACGGCATCGCGGCGGTGGGTTTCAAGCCCGTGATGGCAAAGGGTATTTCCGGCACGCAGATCATGGACGAGCCAGTGCTCCGGGCCATGGAGGACTACAACACCCTCCTCCCCGCGCACAACCCGCCCTACATCGCCGGCGTCCGGCTTTTCAATCAACTCCACCCCTCGCTGCCCTGCATCGGCACCTTCGAGACCGCGTTCTACGACCACATCGGTCCCGCGACCTACCGTTACCCGGTGCCGCTCGAGTGGGAGGAAAAATACGGAATCCGCCGCTACGGATTCCACGGAGCGAGCCATCGGTTCGTCTCCCAGCGCTGCGCCGAACTCCGCGGCACCGACAAGCTCCGCGTCATTTCCTGCCATCTCGGCGGGAGTTCCTCGATCGCGGCCGTCGTCGATGGCAAAGCCGTTGATTCAAGTTGGGGCATGACCCCACAGAGCGGCCTGCCGCAGAACAACCGCGCCGGCGACTTTGATTGCTTCGCGCTCATCTACCTCGCCCGCAATCTCGGCCTCGGACTCGACAATGTCGAAAAGGCGCTCACCAGCCAGTCCGGCCTCAAAGGCATGTCCGGCCTCGCAACCGGCGACATTCGCGACCTAGACGAAGCCGCCGCGAAAGGCAACGCCAATGCCCGCATCGCGCTGGATATGTTTGCCAATCAAATCCGCCGCTTCATCGGCCAATTCCTCCTCCGCATGAACGGAGCGGATACCCTGATTTTCACCGCCGGCATCGGCGAGAACAGCCCAAGTCTCCGCGCCGCCGTCTGCGCGAATCTCGATTTCTGCGGGCTCGAACTTGACCCCGAACTCAACGCCGCCACCCGCGCCACAGAGACCGTGATTTCCAAACCCTCCTCGAAAATCGAGGTCCGCGTGATCCCGACCAACGAGGAAATCGTCATCGCCCGCAACGCCTGGGCCAAGCTTCAAGAATCCCACTAAACCAACCCCGAATCAGTCAACCAACCAAACCAAACACCATGTCACAACAAGCACTCGGAATGATCGAAACCCGCGGCCTCATCGCCCTCGTTGAAGCCACGGACGCCATGCTCAAATCCGCCAATGTCGAACTCATCGGCCCAATGACCCAAGTCGGAAACGCCATGGTCACCGCCTGCGTGTCCGGAGATGTCGCCGCCGTCAAAGCCGCCACCGAAGCCGGCAAAACAGCCGCCCAGTCGCTCGGTGAAGTCATCAGCGTCAGCGTTATCGCTCGCCCACACGGCGATCTCGGCGCCGTTCTGCCCAAGGCCAAATGATCTTAGCCAAGGTCGAAGGCAGCGTCGTTGCCACCAAGAAGAACGCCAAGATGACGGGGACCAAGTTCCTCGTCGTCCGTCCGCTCGTGATCGATTCGCCCGCCGCGAAGGAATTGCGCCTCGGTCAATCCACACTCGTTGCTTCCGATAGTCTCGGCGCTGGCGAGGGCGATTGCGTTCTTGTGGTTCAAGGTAGCTCCGCCCGCCTCGCGGCCGAGGACAAGAACTCCCCCGTGGACGCGGTCGTCATCGGTATCGTTGACGCCGTCGATCTCGGAAAACGCATTCTCTATAAGGCCGAATAAAAACCATGCCAGCGATTGACGAAAAACTAGTGGCCCGTGTGGTGGGAGAAGTTCTCACCCGCCTTTCAACTCAACCCTCCGCCGCGAAAGCCGCGCCCTCGCAGACCGCCTATGGCGTTTACGAGGACATGAACGCCGCCGTCGAGGCCGCCCAGCGCTCGTTCGAGAAACTCCGCGCAGGGGGCATGACAGCCCGCAAGAAAGCGATTGCCGTCATTCGCAAGCTTTGCGTTCAAAAAGCCAAGGAGTGGGGCGAGATCGAATTCAACGAGACCAAAATCGGCCGCCTCGATCACAAGATCGAAAAGCTCTCGATTTGCGGAGAACTTGTCCCCGGCGTCGAAATGATCGACCGCATGGCCTTCAGCGGCGACTCCGGCCTCACCGTCATCGACTACGCTCCTTGGGGAGTCATCGGTGCGATCACGCCGTCCACTCACAGTGTTCCGACCCTCACCGGCAACGCGATCAACATGATCGCCGCCGGCAATTCCGTGACCTACAACACGCACCCTTCCGCTGCGAAGTGCGCCGCCATCGCTGTCCGCGAATACAACCAAGCGATCGCAAAAGAAACCGGCATCACCGACCTTCTCACAACCGTCGTGAAGCCGACGCTCGAGACCTTCGACGCGCTCTGCAAGCACCCGCATGTGAAATTGCTCTGCGTCACTGGCGGTCCGGCCGTCGTCGCCGCCGCGATGAAAACCGGCAAGCGTGCCGTCTGCGCCGGCCCGGGAAATCCTCCCGTGGTCGTTGACGAAACCGCCGACCTCGATGCCGCCGCCCGTGCGATCATCCAAGGCGCTTCCTACGATAACAACCTTCTCTGCATCGGCGAGAAGGAGGTTTTCGTCGTCGCCTCCGTTGCTGACAAACTCCTGGAGGCCCTCCGCAAGGCCGGAGCCGTCCAGCTCGACGCCCAGCAAATCGAGGCCCTCGCCGAAAAAGCCTTCGTCTTCCCGCAAGGCAAAGGCGCTGGTTGCCCTCACCCTGTCGTCAACCGTGACCTTGTGGGCCGCGACGCCGCCGTGCTCGCGAAAGCCATCGGCCTCGACATTCCCGCTTCCACGCAACTCCTCTTCGGCGAGGCCAAGGCCGACCACATCTTTGTGGACGAGGAGCAAATGATGCCGTTCATCCCGGTCGTCCGTGTTCCTGATGTGGACGCCGCCATTGCCGAAGCCATCAAGGCCGAGCACGGCTACAAGCACACCGGCGTGATGCATTCCCAAAACATCCGCAACCTCACGAAAATGGCCCAGGAGATCGACACAACGCTCTTCATCAAAAACGGCCCGTGCATGACCGGCCTCGGCCTCGGCGGCGAAGGATTCCTCAGCTTCAGCATTGCCACGCCCACGGGCGAAGGCGTCACCACCCCCATGACCTTCACCCGCTCACGCCGCTGCGTGATGGTCGAAAATTTGAACCTCTACTAAATGCGACTCGCCACCATCCGCGGCTACGTGACCAGCACGATCAAGCATGCCAGCCTTGAGGGTTGGCGTTTGATGTTGGCTGAGCCGGATTCGTCGGATTTGGCGCCGCAGATCGTGATCGATAACCTCGGCGCCGCCATCGGCCAGAAGGTCATGATCTCGAGTGATGGCAGTGAGGCCCGCAAAATCGTGGGCGACGAACTCAGTCCCGCCCGCTGGACCGTGATGGGCATCATCGACCTCGAAAGGAGCCTCGCTGTATGAGAATGGGCACCGTCGTCGGTCGAGTGACTCTTTCCGTTCGCAACAAGCGGTTCGTGGGTGAGCGTCTTCTCCTCACGCTGCCTTGGACGAGTGACACCTTCGATGGCAAAGACACCTACGCGCCATCGATCGTTGTTTACGATCAACTCGGTGCCAATATCGGCCAAAACATCGCCATCAGCGAAGGCCGCGAGGCTGCTTGCCCATTCCCTGAACCAACCCCTGTGGACGCCTACTGCGCCGCATTGGTCGACGACCACTTTTACAAAAAATAAACCATGAAACTGATCGCACAAAAAGAAGCCGAAGCATTCGTGAAGACGGGAGCCACCGAGTTCCGCTACAACCGCGACATCCGCCTCACCCCCGGAGCCAAAGATGTTTTCTCTGAAGCGGGAGTGAAGGTCGTGTTCGACGCCGAGGTCTCCGCCTCGGAGTCCACACCCGCGCCCTGCGCTGCCGCTGCTGGCACTTCGGATGATCAGAAACTCTTCAACAGCCCCGAGGCCGAGCGGATCAAAAAAGAAATCTGCGACATCGGTCGCCGCATCTGGGCCCGTGAATACTGCGACGGCAACGGCGGCAACATCTCCGCCCGCCTCGGCCCAGACCGTTTCATCATCACGCCCACCGGCGTCAGCAAGGGTTTCATGACCCCCGAAATGCTCTCGATGGTGGACATCAAGGGCAATCAACTCGCCGGCTCTTGGAAGCGCTCGAGTGAGTTCACCACCCACGCGGCGATTTACGAGACCACTCCCGAAGCTGCCTCGGTCTGCCACGCCCATCCCGTGCACGCGGGAGCTTTTGCGATCAAGGAACTCCAACCGCCCGCCCGGCTCATTCCGGAACTCGAGGTTTTCGTCGGCCAAGTCGCCGTCGCCGGTTACCAAACTCCCGGCTCGCCCGAGATCGCCGCGAGCATCCGCCCGCTCGCTCCGCAGCACCAATCGATCATCATGGGCTGCCACGGCGTGATCTGCTGGGGCAAATCCGTTGAGGACGCCTACTTCAAGATGGAGATCACCGACGCCTACTGCCGCACGATCATCCTCGCCCAATCCCTCCCCGGCTCCGCTTCGATCCCGTGCGAGAAGATGGACGACCTCCTCAACATCAAGAAGAGCATGGGCCTTCCCGACAACCGCTACGAACTCAAGAACGCCGAACTCTGCGAAGTCGATCCTTGGACCGAAATGTGCGGAAGCCGCGGCTGCTCCACGCCCGTCACTCCTTTCAATCCCATGACTGCTCCGCAGTCGGATGCGGACCTCGAATCCCTCGTTCAAAAACTCACGAACGAGATCATGGCCAACCTCAACAAATAATCATCCCATGAAAGTTGCAATCATCGGCGGCGGTGGCCGCGTCGGCTCCTGCGCCGCCTTCGCCCTCCAATGCTCCGGCATCGTCCGCGAACTTGTCCTTCTCGACGCCAACCAAGCCACAGCCGAAGGCGAGGCCCTCGATCTTCTTCACGGTGCCGCCTACTGCGCCGACCAGAAAATTTCCGCCGGCACCTACGCCGACTGCAAAGATGCTGACATCATTTGCATCACCGCCGGGCTTCGCCGCAAACCCGACGAGTCCCGCCTCGATCTCATCAACCGCAATGTCACCCTCTTCCTCGGCATCCTCGAAAGCCTCAAGGTCGCCGGGATGAAAAAAGACGCGATCGTCTTCGTGGTTTCGAATCCCGTCGACATCCTCACCCAGCTCGCCGTCGAAAAAACCGGCCTCCCCGCCGCCCAAGTCCTCGGCCTTGGCACTGTGCTCGACACCTCGCGTTTCTGCTCGCTCATCGCCTCCTCGCTCGACCTCCCCGCCACGCAGGTCCGCGCGATGATCCTTGGTGAACATGGTGATACCATGCTCCCCGTGTGGTCCTCGGCTTCCGTGGACGGCTTCCCGCTCACGAAATTCCCTGGAGTCACTCCCGCCTTCCAAACCCAAATCTTCGAGCGCACGCAGAAGAGCGGCGCGGAAGTCATCTCCCGCAAAGGCGGAGCCGGCTATGCCGTCGGCGTCGCCATCCGAGAGGTCATCGACTGCATCGCCCTCGATCGTCGCCTCATTCTTCCCGTCTCGAGCCAGATCAACGGCGCCTACGGCATCCGTGGCGTTTCGATCAGTGTGCCCACCGTTGTCGGCCGCGCCGGCGCGCTGAAGCACATCGAGCTCGAACTCTGGCCCAAAGAAATCCAAGCGCTCCAAGCCTCCGCCCAGGCCCTCAAAAACACCCGCGCGAAGATTTCCTAACGCGCCAACGCCACCAAGCTGCCGAGATGGCAGCTCCAGTTGCGTAGTAGACAATATCCAGCGGGTCGGCCGTGCAATGGACGAATAGCATTGGAGCGATGCCCTCGGCGGCTACCGACCAGGCAGCAGTGAGGAAAACGATTTCGCGGATCGATGGAAAATTGTCGTGAGTCCGGAGACCGATTTGACGCTCAATCCATAGAAAAGCCGGCGCGGCAGCGGGGATCAAAAGGATGTCAGCAAACCATCCACTCAGAGCCTCAAAATCAAAAATCCAACGATTGATCGCATACAGGGCGACAGCACCAAAGCAGAGCGGGTCGAGTGCGTAGCGGAACCGCTTCAAAAAAGGCCGGTGATCACAATTCCCGTTCCGAGAGCAAGAGCTGCCTTGATCAAAATTAAACCCATGAGGCAGGGATCTATCAGGGCCCCGGGGCAGCGTCAAACCGCACTCGCTCGTGTCGCATCGATGGGGTCGGGACTCCAATTGACACGGCATATCCTCGGCTTAGCCTCCACGCGCATGTTGGATTTGGAATTCAACCTTAAAACATTTTTTGTAAACCGAGTCGCATCCGCTCTGGTAGCCGTCGCATGGGCTGCCCTGCTCGGCGCCTGTGCGCCGCAGGCAGATTCTTCGCATTCGCGGATTTCGGTTTATTCGACGGCATATCTCACCGACGACAATCAGGTCGTTTACGCGGTAAATTCCGGGGCGCATCCGAAGCCGACCCCAAAACCCTCGCTCGAATGGACTTGGACGGGCGACGGTGTGCTAGGGACCCCATCCCTCACGATCGATCTCGGCTCACAGACGGCGACATTTTTTAAAGGTGAACAACCGGTCGGCAAATCGCCGGTTTCGACAGGCCGGGAGGGCTTCGGCACGCCGACGGGCAGTTTCAAAATCACTCAGAAAAACAAAAACCATGCTTCGAATCTCTACGGCGATTTTGTGGATGGGGAGGGGAATGTCGTGAAGGCGAATGTCGCGCTCGGTCGGGACAAATGTCCGGCTGGCGCGAGGTTTCGCGGGGCTTCGATGCCGTATTTTATGAGAATCCATGGAGCGGTGGGGATGCATGCGGGCTACCTCCCGGGCTATCCTGCCTCGCATGGCTGCATCCGGATGCCTCGTGGTGCGGCTCAGCGTTTTTTTGAAAACGCTCCAGTTGGCATGCCGGTGCGGGTGGTTCATTGATCAGCTAAACCTGGCACGCTTGCGGCGAGAGAAGTTGCGGGAGAGGGAGTGGCGTTGTATGGATACGGCCGCATGGCACAATCCTCCACCTTTCAACTACCGCGTCCGATCGGGGCGGTGCTCTGGGGAATTTCCGTGGCCCTCTCCTGGATGTGGGGCCTCGGGTTGTTTTTCTCGGTTCAATTCACCACGCAGTTCGGGCTGTTCGGCCTGCTGACTTTTGCGATTCCAAATTTCCTCGGCCTGCTGATTTTCGGGTTGGTCACCCACCATCTGGCGCGCCGCCAGTCCGGTTCGGAGTCGCTGGCGCAGTTTTTCAACTCGTGGTCGCGGCCATTCCGCCTCGTTTTTTTCCTCTACCAACTTCTCGCGATCACGCTCACGATTTTCGCGTTCATCCGCTACGCGTGGCAACCGTTGGGCTTCACGCCGGAGTTGCTCTACCTGCCTCTCACGATGTTCGTCATCCTCGCGGCGGCGATTCTTTTTGGTGAGGAATTCGACATCAAGCGAATCAAATACAGCCACGGCGTGATGTTTCTGATTCTGGCGGCTGCGGTGACGATTCTGATCGGCCATGCGGCGCAAAAAGGAACCGGCCCGCTGTCATTTCCGAAGCTCCCGACGAACGACTGGAACTACTGGGGCTACGCCGTGCCGATCATCATCGGGTTTCTGGTCGGCCCCTGGCTCGACCTCCAGCAATGGCAGCGCGCGATCCAAATGCACCGCGAGCGTGTCTCGATCGCGGCTGGCTATATCATCGGCTCCAGTCTGTTTCTCGCGCTGATTCTCTTCCACGGCCTGATGGCGCTCTGGGCGTTGAACTGGGGCGCAGCGGAGTTTGTGCGGGTCGGCATCACTGGCCACAACTACGGCCAGGAAATCCTCGCCAAAGTCCTGCCGGTGGCCTCGCCGTGGACTTTTGCCGCCTATGCCGTGTTTATTTGCGTGTGCGTGCTCACCACGCTGGATAGCGGCTACATCGCGCTGAAGTGGTTCCTCACCTCGAACGCCAGCACGAGCAATCATCCGATCTTTTCACTGATTCCCACCAAGCTCCTGACTTCCCCGATCCCGGCCTATCTGCTGGCGGGCATCGTCGCGCTGGTTGGGGTGATGCTGAAATTCGAGCTCGAGTTTTTCATGATCTTCTACGCGACCTTTTTCGTCGGGTATTCGATTTTGGCCATTGCGCGGTGTTTCATCGTGAGCCCCGCGAATGCCATCCCTCAGGTGAAAATGTTCTGCATCGGCAGCATCGCCGTGCTGATCTTTTCGTTCGGATATTTTCTTCGCTCGCCGGAGATGCAAATCGTCGGGTCGCTTCTCCCTCTTGGCTATGTGATCTGGCTGCTCATCAAGCCCAGCGCCACCGAGGATTTCGCCACCGACACGGCGGAGTTGGAAGCCCCGGCTTCTAGTTCACTGGCAACCTCTCCTCAAAGCGCCGTGAGCGTCGCAAGCCCGGTGACCATGCTCGATCCCAACGCGATCCAGCATAGCCTCGCGGGACATTTTGAAGGGAAATGGTTCGTCCACACGCTCATCGCCACCTATGCCGACACCAACTCGGTCGGGAATGTCTATTTCGGCATGTATGCCATGTGGGTCGGCAAGACGCGCGAGCTTTTCTTCAACCGCGTGATGCCGAAGTTCAACCTTCAGAACACGCCGTTCTACATCCTCACGCGCTCGTTCGAGCACAAGTTCATCCGCGAGACCCGCGAGTTCGAGACCGTGCAGGTGAAAATCCGCGTGGCGGGCTACAACCGAAAATTTGCCACCCTCGAGCACGAAATCTACGACTCGCTCGGCCAAATGCTCGGGAAGGGAAAACAGAGCCTGCTGTTCGTCTCCTCGACGGACTACAAGATGCTCGATATCCCGCCGGATGTTTACTCGGCATTCATTGCCCACACCTGATCTGGCATGAGGAACTGGGCGGTCACACGAGGGCTTCTGTTTTCGACTTCGGCAGCCGCCGCCTTGCTTCTGACCGCCTGCCCGAAGCCGCCGCCCCCGCCTCCTCCACCAACCCCCGCGCCGACTCCGACGCCCGTTCCCACCCCCACGCCGATCCCTGCGCTGGTTCGCAAGCCGCTCCCCACCGCGACGCTCTTCAATGGCATCGCCCTCGAATCTGCGGTTGTCACGGAAACCGGCGCGGACCTCGCCTCCGCCGACCGCAAGGAAAACAACGCTTACAAAGTCGAAGTCACCCTGCGCCTCCGATTGCCCCGCCCTGCCGCCACGCTGGAGGACATCCTTTCCAACAAGCCGGACTTGGCCGCTGTGCTTCCGACCCTGCCGACGCTTCTCGCCAACGCCACCGTCTCCCCGTTTTTTGAGAAATTCTACGACCTCAAAGTCCGTGATGTGCGTCGCAAGCAGGCCAATCTCGACGCCATCCTCTCTCGCCACAATTTCTACGATTGCGAGACGATGCTCGAACTCCAGAACCCTGCGACTTCGCGCCGCGCCCTGATGGTGCTTTCGGATATGGATGTGAATACCGACGGTTCCGATGGCGACCGCAATGTCGCCGTGGATAGCTCGTCCATGTTCTTCCTGCCACAGACGAGTTATCGCTGGCTGAAGCAAACCGACCGCGTGAATCCCTGCCTGCCGATCGAGGAAAAAAAACTCGCCGACTTCGAGGCGGAGCTGGCCAAGCCGGGTCTCAAGACCGCCCGCATTCAAGAAATCAAAGACGGCATCGACCTCGCCAAACGCCGCATCCACGATCTCAAGAAGTGGAGTTTCCTTGTCTCCTCGGTGGACCCCTTCATCGTTCTTCCCGGTTTCATCATGCGCGACCACACCGGGCCGTTCGTTCCGAAAGTGGGCGACTACGCCGTGGTGATCCACGAGGGTCGCGCCTTCCCGGCGATCCTCGGCGACTCCGGCCCCTCCCACAAAGCCGGTGAAGCCTCGCTCCTGCTCTGCCGCGAACTCAACGGCAATTCCTCCAATCTCAGCCGCCCGATCAGCGATCTGAAGGTCGCCTATGTTGTTTTTCCCGGCTCCGCCGAACCAGAAAACACACCGCCTGACTTGGAAAAGTGGCAGGCGAAATGCCAAACCCTCATCGACGAACTCGGTGGCCTCGGCGTCCCGCTCCACACTTGGCCAAATCTCGTCCCGCCATGGCCCACCCCCACGCCAAGCCCTGAGCCCACTCCAGCGCCGTCGCCGCAGGAATCACTCACTCCTTCGCCGGAAGCTCGTTGATCGCGTTCAGAAGGAGACGGATTTTTCCAAAGTCCCGCTTGTGCGGAGTCAGCACGATGCGGGGCATGTGGTGCAGGTGCGCGTCATCGATTTCCTCTTCGAGCGCGCCGGTCTGTTCGATCCGGTCGGCGGCGAGCATCCCGTCGAAACGGCTATTCAAGGCCTGAACCGACTCCTCCGTGAGCGGGTGGTGGATGCGGATGACCATCTTTTCGCGGACCCAGCGGTAGGAATGGAAATTCCGGTAAAAGGCGTTGATGTGCCGCACCGCGTCGTCCACATCGTAGGTGATGTGGATGAGGTGGAAGTCCGAGTCGGAAACAAGCCCGTTGTGCAGAAGATCGTTCGTGATGAACCGGCGCCAGGTCTCCCAATAGTGGCCGTTCTGGCGGTCGATCATCACGATCGGCACGATCGGCATCTTGCCAGTCTGCATGAGCGTCAGAATTTCAAACCCCTCGTCATGCGTGCCGAAGCCGCCCGGGAACAAGGCGAACGCGTGGGTTTCCTTGGCGAAATTCAATTTGCGGGTGAAAAAATAATTGAAGTTGATGAGCTTCGGATCGCCATGAATCGTCTCATTTGCCGCCTGCTCGAAGGGGAGTCGGATGTTGAGCCCGAAGCTCTTTTCCGCGCCCGCACCCTTCTGTGCCGCGCCCATGATGCCGTCCCCGCCGCCGGTGATGAGCATGTAGCCGTGCTCGACGATTTTTTCTCCGAAGGCCACGGCCTGCTTGTATTCGTCCTGCTCCGGCTTGGTGCGCGCGCTGCCGAAGACCGCCACTTTCTTCACGCGGTTGTAACGGGCAAAAATCCTCGCCGCATTGCGCATTTCTCGCAGGGCGCGGCTCATGAGCTTCACCTCGGCGATCGTCGCCCGGTCCCGCCCGAAACCGAGCGCGGTGTTGATCATGTCTTCGATGTGACGGGCGTTTTTTCCCTCGGCGACTTCGCCAGTCAGGGCCTTGATTCGGGGGTCGACTTCTTTTGATTTCATGCGATCGAGGGTTTAACACTAGGCACTGCGCCAGAACCTCGCCAACCGAAAATCATGATCATCGTCCTTCGTCCACACACCTCCCGCGACCTCATCGAAGAGGTCATCTCCGAAGTCGCCAAGCTTGGCTACGAGCCTGCACCCATCCACGGCGCCACCCAAACCATCGTGGCCGCCATCGGTGATGAGAGCACCCACCAAAACCTCGAATCCCTCAGCGCCCTCCCTCAGGTGGAGCGCGTCCTTCGCGTTCAGAAACGCTTCAAGCTCGCCAGTCGCGAATCGCAGCCCGCCGACTCCGTCGTCGATGTGGATGGCGTCAAAATCGGCGGCGGGCATTTCGCTATGATGGCCGGCCCGTGTTCGGTCGAAAGCGAGGAGCAACTCCTCACCACCGCGCGCGCGGTGAAGGCCGCCGGCGCCAAAATCCTCCGTGGTGGGGCCTACAAGCCCCGCACCTCGCCCTACGAATTCCAAGGCCTCGGCAAAGAGGGCCTGCGCCTCCTCGAACTCGCCCGCCGCGAGACCGGCCTGAAAATCATCACCGAGGTTTTGAGCGAGCGTGATGTCGAGCATGTCGCTGCCACGGCCGACATCCTTCAAATTGGCGCGCGCAACGCCCAGAATTTCCAACTCCTCATCGAGTGCGCGAAGTCCGGCAAGGCCGTCCTGCTGAAGCGCGGCATGAGCGAGCGCATCGAGGAATGGCTCCTCGCCGCCGAATACCTCCTCGCCCATGGAAACCCCAAGGTCATCCTCTGCGAGCGCGGCATCCGGACCTTCGAGACTTACACGCGCAACACACTCGACCTTGCCGCCGTGGCGATTGCCAAAAAAGAATCCCACCTGCCGGTTGTCGTTGATCCGAGCCAGGGTTGCGGCCGCTCCGATCTGGTCACCGAATTGTGCAAAGGCGCCGTGGCGCTCGGCGCGGACGGCCTGCTGGTGGAGGTCCACCCGAACCCCGCCGAGGCGATGAGCGATGGCCAACAGCAAGTCGATTTCCACGCGTTCCGCGGGCTCATGGAGGGCATCCAGCCGTTTCTCCAAGCCACCGGCCGCACGCTGTAAAAAAGAACCAGACTTGGCGGCGCGCGCCAGATGATCCAGAGTTTCAAACCATGAAAAAATCCGGATGTCTTGTGGCCTTCCTGCTCGTGGCCGTATGCGTGAGCCTTTTCGCGAACCTCATTCTCCTCGCCCTGCTCGGTGCTAAGGGCGCGACCTCGATGGCGGGCATGAAAGTTCTCGAGCCCCGTGAATACGATGAGGAGGTCATCGAAGAAGGCAGCGATCCGCACCACAAAATCGCCGTCATCCCGCTCGCCGGCATCATCGCCTTCGAGGCCGAGGGCAGCCTTGGCGATGCCATGGTCGAGGATTTCAAGCTCGCGCTCAAACAAGCCGCCGCCGATCCCGATGTGAAGGCCGTGGTGATCGAGACCGACTCACCCGGCGGCGAGATTACTGCTTCCGATGTGCTCAATGACGCGGTCCGGAACTTCGATGCCGACAAGCCCGTGATCGTTTATTTCAACGCCATTGGTGCCTCCGGAGCCTACTACATGGCCTGTGGTGCGGATTGGATCATGTGCAACGACACGACCTTCACCGGCAGCATCGGCGTGATCATTTCCACGCTGAACTACCGCGACCTCTTTGGAAAAATCGGCCTCGAATCCGTGGTTTTCAAAAGTGGAAAGTTTAAAGACATGCTCAATGGCGCCCGCGAGATGTCCCCCGTGGAGAAGGACTATGTGCAGGGCCTGGTCATGCAGAGCTACGACCGCTTCCTCGGAATCGTCGCCGCCTCGCGCAAGCTCGATCCTGAAAAACTCCGCGATGGTCCTGCTGACGGCCGCATCCTGAGCGGCACCGATGCCCTCCGCGAGAAACTCGTCGATCAACTCGGCTACATCGAGGATGCCTACGCCAAGGCCCGCGAACTCGGCGCTGCGCCGAATGCCTCGGTCGTCCGCTATCTCCGCCACTACCATTTCGGCAAGCTCCTCCAATTCCTCGGCGAATCGCGCGCTCCGAAAATCCAGATCGATCTGCCCGGCAAACGCACGGCGCTTGAGCCCGGCCGCGTTTACCTGCTCCCGCCGTTCTTCGCGCCTTGATGAAAGCCCGCATCGACACCTCCGGCAATCAGAGCGCGCTCCAATCGCCCTTCGCGGGCCTTCAGCTCGACGGCCTACCCGAGGGACCCGCCGAGCCTTTGGTGCCGGAAAAGCCCGCGCCACCGAGTCGTCACGGCCGTGTGGTTCTGCGACGCGAGAAAGCTCAGCGCGGAGGAAAGACCGTGGTTGTCGTTTATGATTTCGAGCCGCAAATCACCGCTGACCACATCGACCGCCTCGCCCGTGAGGCTCGCCAGGCCTGCGGTTGCGGTGGCACCGTTCGAGAGCGCGAGATCGAACTCCAAGGCGACAATGCGCAAAAAGTTCGCTCGTTTTTTGAGTCCGCCGGCTTTCGCGTCGCCGGCGTCTAGGGCCCCATCACCCGATGCCGCTCCCGACTCCATCATAAAAAATTCCTGCGTCTTGACATGAGGAACCCTTTTTATATCGTCCGGCCCAGCTATCCCGTCATGCGACAACACCCCAGATCCGAACGCCTTCTTCGAGCCCACTCGCTCGGGGCATTGGTTTTGGAATTTAGCGAGCCAGTTCGCCGTCGGGACCACTCATCGTAGATCACCAAACTCCATCCACGCCCATGCTCATCGCCTGCTCCCACTGCCAAGCCAATCTAGACATCTCTCCCGATCTCTACGGTCAGGTCGTTCAATGCCCCGTCTGCAATGGCAAACTCAAAATCGACGCCCCCGCCGAGGATCTTCCGACCCTCACCGGCAAGCCTGTCCGCCACGGTTGGCAGGAGTCCGACCACGCGAATGTCAATGCCCTCCATGCCTTCCTTATCGGCTTAGTCACCTCGACGATCTGGCTCGCGTGTATGTATATCCCGCCGATCCGCGCCTCGTTCGGTTCCATTTTCGTCGATCGCGGTTGGGTCGACTTTGCCGAGACCTGGTTCTTCTTCTGGGGTATGGCGATCATTTATCTCAAGTTTCAAAAAATCAAACACCAAGAGCGCTCGCTGCTGCTAAATCTCTTTCCCTCAAATATCAGTGAGGTTGTCGATTCCTCCACCGTCGGAGCCTTCGTTGATAATATCTATGATATGCCCGCCTCGATGAGAGACAGCATCATCGTGAACCGCATTCGCAAGGCCCTCGAGCTTTTCGAAGCCCGGAACAGCAAATCGGAAACCGAGGCCATGCTCAACTCCTCCTCCGCTGTGGATGCCAACCGAGCCACCGGCTCCTACTCCCTTGTGAAAGTTTTCCTCTGGGCCATCCCGATCTTGGGCTTCATCGGAACGGTGCAAGGTCTTGCCCAAGCCGTCGGATCCTTGAACATCGACGCTTCCGACCCCGAAGCCCTTAAAGCAGCGATCGGAAACCTCACCGGTGGTCTCGGCATCGCCTTCGACACCACGCTCCTTGGTCTGATCCTTTCGATGTTCATGAGCTTTCCCTTGGCTCTCGTCCAAAAGAAAGATGAAGACGCCCTCACTCTCATCGATGTCTTTTGCACCGAGAAGCTCCTCCCCAAACTCAATGAGGAAAGTGGCCAGCCCGATCCTTCCGCTGATACCACACTCGCTCAAGCCGAGAACCTCCCCGAGATGGTGAACTCCCTCTCAAAGGCCCACTCGACCTTCTTGGAGAACCTGAACCAAGCCACCCTCGCCGTGCGACAGTTGCTGCATGATAACCAAAAGGCCGCCACAGAATTGCACAGCACCATGGCCCAAGCATTCAGCGCCTCGAATAACCAACTGGTCGAGACCCAAAAGGCGATCACCCGCTCCTATACCACCGCCACCGATCAACTCACCAAGTCCGCCACCCAACTCATCTCCCAGACCGAGGGAGAGCTGAATTCCTCCCTCCGTCGCATCGCCACAGGCATCGACTCCTTCAATGAAAGCATGAAGCGCTCCGGCATCCCGGTCCAAGGGGGCGGTGGTGGCTTCTTTGGATTGTTTAAGAAAAACTAAACATCTGGATCCTTTCTGGAAACGATGCCCGTAACGGAACAGCTGGAATCCCGCTCTGCGAGAAACCCAGTAGCGGAAAATGGAACATTTTTCGCCAAGCCCGCCCCTGCCATGAAGCCCCTGATCGCCACCCGGCGCGGGGCCGTCTCCCTCTTCCCGTTCATGAGCATCTTGGCCAGCCTCATCGGGATTCTCTCCCTGCTCATCGGCTTGAGCATGGCGGTGAACCAGAAAAAAGAGGGAATGACCGAGGAGGATGTCAAGCGGGCGCAAGAAGCTAAGTCGCTTGCATTCTTGCTAAAACAGAAAAAAGCCGAGCTTGATAAAATCAAGCCCGAACCGACCAAAAACAACCTCGACGCCCTGGAGTTGGAAAAGCTCAAACTCCTGCTTTTAGAGCTGGAAAAGCAAAAAAATGAGCTCGATAAGGTGAAGATTTCTCCGGAAGACGAGCTGAAGATGAAAATCCAGCTTTATTCGGAAGAAAAGATAGCCATCGAAAAAGGGCACCCGCCCATGCAGAAAAAGATCGAGGAGTTGAAAGCCAAAGTCGCTGCGCTCAAAGAAAAACCAGTTCCCAAAGAATCGGTCAAAATCAAACCTCCCAAGATCGGCACCAAGGCTCCTCGCAACTTGTTCTTCGTCGAGTGCAACTCGACTGGCCTCGTCCTCCGCGGAACCGGCGATGAGACCAAAATGATTACTTTTGAAGCCATCAAATCCGGCTCCAGTGTGGAATTTCACGATTATTGTATCAATGCCAAGCAATCCTCCGGCGAGGATTATATGATTCTCTTCCTCGTCCGAAAAGACGGGGTCCTTTCTTACAATTACGCTAACGCCCTTGCAGAACTCGATTTCAAGGTCAAAACCTCCAAACTTCCCGTGCCCAACGACGGCAAAATCGACCTCTCCGGTTTCCGCTTGAAGAAACTCTAAAAAACCATGCCTCAAAGAAGAAAAGTCGTCGAAGAGGAAGGAAGCAGCCTGGATTCCTTGATGGACGCCCTCACGAATGTCGTGGCGGTTCTCATTTTCGTCCTTCTTCTGGTGAATTGCGAGGTGTCTCAGAAGATTGTGCAAATGATGGATGATCTCGTGCCTGCCTCCCCGGAGGAGATTCAGAAACTTAAGGACATGCTCAAGCAACTCGAGATCGATAAGAAAAAACTCGAAGAGCTCAAAAAACTCCCGCCACCCCCTAAGGTGGACCTCGATAGTATCAATAAAAAAATCTCGGCACTCCAGACATTGATCAAAGACAAAAAATCCGCGATCGACACCAACAATAAAAATATCGCGGAATTACAAAAACTTCATGATGAAAAACTAGCGGCTCGCGATGCAGAGCAAGTAAAGGCCGATGCTATGATGGAGGAGATCGCCAATTTGGAGGCCATGCTCGATACCACCCCTGTGGCTAAAGACATTCCCGCAACCGAGATCACCATTCCCGCCACGCGCGCCATTCCCAAGGGAGCCAAAGTTCATTATGTCTATATTACAGGAGACAGAGCTTATTTCGTTGATGCTCCCAAATACATGGAAGAAATCGCTGAGATTGTGGATAAACTCAAGGATGACAAGGGGAACCATATGGCCACAGGGGAAAAATCTGAAGAGGAAGAGGACCAAAAGTTGTCGGCTGCAGAAAAAAGGGCCGCTCGAGAAAAAGAAAAAGCTGAGAGCAAGAAAGAAAAGCCCGTTGTCTTTGATCGTGACAAAGTCATTCCGATCTTGAGTGAAAAACTGAAGAAAATTTTGTCTCCCGGTCTGGTCGGTAGTGTGCAAACAGCGCCTCATTGGGGTTTTGCTCGTATTGATATTAGTTTTGACAGAAATGCTGGCACCCCTATTGAGGCGCTCACACAGCCGACCAACGGGTTTGCTTCCGATCTCAGCAAGCTTCGTCCGCCCAATGATGTGCTCATGTTTGTGGTGGATTCCCCATCAATGTATGCCTACGCTCTGGCGAGGGAAATTGCAGATAAAAAAGGAATACCTTGCGGGTGGTCGATTAGTTTGCCTAACGAATGTGTTTCCCGCACCCAAATTCCCAATTTGGCGATCAATGTGACTGGTAAAGCTCCAGAAAAGCCACCCGGCTGGAAACCGCCGGAACGCGCGCGCGGAACCGGGTCCAAATTGGATTAATTCGAGCGTGAGCGACTTGGTCGGATAACTCCCCAAGTTACGAAACGCCTCGACACCCGGCTACTGGATGGACATTTTCCAACCCATGAACACCAACACTGAAATCCAGCTCTCCCGCGATTGCGATGCGGTGCAGATCCCAAGCGGCCACCCGATCGTCCTTCCCGCTGGGATGGAAGTCGTCGTCACCCAATCTCTCGGCGGCACCTACACCGTGGCCACGCCCGGTGGCCTCGCCCGCATCGACATCAAGGATGCCGACGCTCTCGGCCTCGACGCCTCCAAAGCCCCGGAAAAAATCAAAGTCGAAGGCACCACCCAAGACGCCGTGTGGAACCAGCTTAAATCCGTCTTCGATCCCGAAATCCCCGTGAATGTCGTGGACCTCGGCCTGATCTACGATTGCAGCGTGAACACCGCCGACGGCAAAACCTCGGTCCTGGTGAAAATGACGCTCACCGCCCCCGGTTGCGGCATGGGCCCCACGATCGCCGCCGACGCCAAAGGCAAAATCCTCGCCCTCGAAGGCATCGACGACGCCGAAGTCGAATTGGTCTGGGACCCGCCATGGAACCAATCCATGATCACCGAAGCCGGCAAAATGAAGCTGGGCATCCTGTAACGCCGCCTTTAAAAAACTTGTCGTGCCTGCACTCCTGCATTTGAGTGCAGGCATGGAAAAGAAACCAACAGTTCAATACACAGTCCGGGATGTTCCGGAGGAAGTGGATGGCCTTTTGCGTGAATGCGCCGCCATGGAAGGGGTGAGCCTCAACCAAGCCACCTTGCGAGCCTTGGAGCGGGGACTTGGGACCGAGCGGCAACCCGTCCGCTACCGGACTCTGCGCCAAATGATCACCCAGAACAAAGTTTCCACCAAAGCGTGGCAAGCCGCGCTCCAGGAGCAAGACCAGACGAATCCCGAGGACTGGAAGTGAGGATCCTCATCGATTCCAACCGCTTCATCGACTTCTGCGCCGGGGTGCCAGAGGTCGTTGATGTTTTCGAACAAGCCGCCTTGCTTGTCGTGCCGTTCATCGTATTGGCAGAAATCCGCGTCGGCGCGACGTCGATCAAACGCGGCGACGCCCAAGTGCGGATCCTCGCGGAACTCCTCCAGCAACCCGGTGTGCGGGTCGTCCACAGCAGCGACACCACAGCCCACCACTACGCCACACTTTACGCCCGCTTAAAAAAAGACGGCACGCCGATCCCCACGAACGCCCTCTGGATCGCCGCTCTCGCCATCGAGCACTCTCTCGTCCTCTATTCGCGCGACGCCCATTTCGACAGAATTCCTAGCCTCCCCAGGTTGGGGTAGGGTTTTTTTCTCCCCCGCCATCCCGCACGGAATCAAAACTCAGGATCCCAAATCCCGTTCGTAGCGGAACCCGAAACAGGTTTCGAAAGGCAAACCGCGTCCCCATCCAAAAGTTGGAGGGCGACGCTCCGTCGGCGCCGGGGAAAGGGTTTGAGAGCAAAAATCCATGGCGCTCTTCGAGTCCAAAACATGTGAATACGCGGGACCGACCCCGAGCCCGTTCGTAGCGGAACCCGGAACGGGTTTCGAAAGGCAGACCGCGTTCCCATCCAAAAGTTGGAGGGCGACGCTCCGTCGGCGCCGGGGGAAGGGTTTGAGAGCACAAATCCATGGCGCTCTTCGAGTCCAAAACATGTGAAAACGCGGCTGACCCCGCGTCCGCCATGGCGGGGGAGGAGTGACGCCACTCAGTGCATCCTGAAAACAACTCCGAGGATTTGGCTGACGAGGGCTTTTCGACGGGCGGAGGGCGTGCTTAGATCGCCGCTCATGCGTTTGGAATCAACTAAAAACGCGGGCGTTGCGGGGATGGCGCTTTTGGCGCTGGGGGTGGTTTTTGGCGATATCGGAACGAGCCCGCTTTATGCATTTCAGACGGCGGTGGCTTTGACCGGGGCGGCGGATGCGACCGGGGTGGCGTCGCTGATTGTGTGGACGCTCTTTCTTGTCGTGGCGGTGAAATATGTGCTGCTGGTGATGCGGGCCGATTACAATGGGGAGGGTGGGATTTTTGCGCTGATGGCACTGGCGTTCGGCGGCAAGCCCTCGGCGGCGATGGATCGGGGATTTCTGGCGTTGCTGATGATTTTCGGGGCGGCGTTGCTTTTTGGTGACGGCGCGATCACTCCGGCGGTGTCGGTGCTGAGTGCGGTGGAGGGGCTGGCGACCGTGAATGCGGCGTGGGCGAGTTATTCGCTTCCGGTGAGCGTGGCGATTTTGGTGGCGTTGTTTTTTTCACAAAGATTCGGGGTGGCGCGGTTGGGCGAGCTTTTTGGGCCGGTGATGGTTGTGTGGTTTGCGGTGTTGGCGGCGCTCGGAGCGTGGCAGATTATTTTGGAGCCTGGGGTGCTCGAGGCGTTCAATCCTGCGCTGGCGGCGGAGTTGTTGGCGCGCGGGGGTTGGGGGGCTTGGGCGTTGGTGGGTGCGGTCGTGCTGGCGGTGACGGGGGCCGAGGCGCTCTATGCGGATCTGGGGCATTTCGGCCGGGGGCCGATTGTGCGGGCGTGGAAATGGGTGGTCTTTCCATCGCTCGTGCTGAACTACCTCGGCCAGGCAGCGCTGGTGCGGCGGTTGCCCGAGGCGGCGTTGGACACGAATTTGTTTTTCCTGCTTTTGCCCGATCCACATTGGCGCGGGGCGCTCGTGATTTTGGCCACGCTGTCGACGGTGATCGCGTCGCAGGCGTTGATCAGCGGGGTGTTCTCGCTCGCGAGTCAGGCGATGGATTTGGGGTATCTGCCGAGGCTATATGTGAAACACACGGACGCCGAATCTCGCGGTCAGGTTTACATTCCGGTCGTGAATGCCGTGCTGGCGGTGCTCTGCATTTTGCTGGTGCTGGGATTCCGGACCAGCGATGCGCTGGCGAGTGCCTACGGGATCGCGGTGACCGGGGCGATGGCTTCCACCTCGGTGGCATTCGCGTATGTGATGGTGCGGTGTCGCGGGCTGGCGGCTTGGAAGGGTGCGTTTTTGCTGGTGGCGTTGCTGTGTCTGGATTTGCCGCTCTTTGGCGCGTGCCTGACGAAACTTGCGGACGGTGGCGTGGTGCCACTGCTGATCGCCGCCGGGGTGGGGGTGGTGATGCTGACTTGGCGAAAAGGTCGGGACTTGGTGAGGCGCTCGCTCAATGAGCGTGGAGCCTCGCTGGCGCGGTTGGAGCAGGTCGCGGGAGATCATGGAACGGGCCGGATTCCGGGCGCGCAGGTTTTTGTTTTAAGGCAATCAGATCCGGACTACGCGGCGGCGCGGGTATTGGAGCAATTCCGGCGAATGCATGTGCTGCCCGAGAATATCGCGATTCTTTTGCTGAACTCCTCGTGGGGAAAGCCTTTCGCGAAGGCTGACAATATCGAGGTGCGGCGGTTGGCGGGCGGGCTGAGTGTGATCACGGCGGACCACGGCTACATGCGCGAGCCGGATGTGCCGTTGATCCTGCGGCGGGCGATCGCCGAGAGCGGGCTGGAGCTCGAGGAGAGCCGGGTTTTCTACATTCTCGCGCAGGAGTTGATCCTGACTTGTCCGAGGCGCGTGATGCGGCGCTGGGAGCGGGTGCTTTTTGGATTCCTCGCCCGGAACACGCTTCCCGGGCCGGACTACCTCGCGATCCCGACCGAGCGGCTGGTTGTTTACAACTGGATGCTGCGTCTCCAGGGCTGAATAGAAGCAGGGGCTTGTGGCGCGCGCGGGGTGGGGTAGGTTGCGCGGCGAATGGGCAAACGCGTTTTGATTTTATCGGCCTCGGTTGGCTCCGGCCATGTAAAGGCCGCCGACGCGTTGGCCCGCGCGATGCGCGAACGGCCTGATGTGGAAGAGGTGCTGTGTGACGATTCGCTCGATCACACGAATATCCTGCACAAGCAGTTCTACTCCACGCTCTACAAAAAACTCTCCGAGATGCTGCCGGAATTTCTCGGCTGGTGGTATGAGACAAGCGATGACCCGTGGGTCGCGGACAAAAGCCGCCTCGCGATCGATCTCCCCCAAGCGCTCCCGCTGATCAGTCTGGTGAAGGAATTTCGCCCCGATGTGATTCTCTGCACCCACTTCATGCCGGCGGGGGTGATTTCCTGGCTCATCGCGAATGGAAAGTTGGAGGCGCGGCTCGGCGTGGTGGTTACGGATTTTCACTTCCATGCCTTTTGGATCACGCGGGCATTCAACTGGTATTTCGTGGCTCAGGAAGATGACAAAATCCACATGGAGGCGCTCGGACTACCTGGCGACCGCATCATGATCACAGGAATTCCCGTCGAACCCGAATTCGGGCAACCGGTGAATGCCGATGCCGTGTTGCAGCGGCATGGATTGCAAGTCGGGCGACCGACTTTTTTGGTGGTTGGAGGCGCACTGGGCCTGAGTCCGGCGACGGCAGTCGTCCGTCAGCTCCTGAATCTCGATCGGGATTTTCAGGCGGTGATTGTGTGCGGTCGCAACGAGGAAATGCAGGATGACATCGTGCAACTCGTAAAATCCCGGCCGGGGGACTTCCGCGTGCTTGGCTACACGGCGGAAATCTCAGAACTCATGGCGGCCTCGACGATGATTCTCACGAAACCTGGCGGAATGACGACCGCCGAGGCTTTGGCGCGGGGCCTGCCCATGATGATTCTCGACCCGATCGGAGGACAGGAAGAACGAAACTCCGATGTGCTCCTCGAGGCGGGAGCGGCCGTGAAGTGCACGGAGGTGACGCTGGTCGCCCACAAGCTTCGCCGCTTGCTGGACGACCCCGCGCGTCTGGAGCGAATGCGCGAAGCGGCGCGCCAACTGGGTCGCCCGAATGCCGCC
This sequence comes from uncultured Spartobacteria bacterium, assembly GCA_937919825.1. Taxonomy (GTDB): domain Bacteria; phylum Verrucomicrobiota; class Verrucomicrobiia; order Chthoniobacterales; family Terrimicrobiaceae; genus UBA967. The sequence goes on from CALFPA010000069.1 coordinate 52,261, forward strand.
CGGGACATCGCGCGAATCACGCTGGAGGAGCCCGAGAAGCGACCAGTCATTATTTCCAAGCTTCGCGTGAAGGTCCTCCGCAAGCGCATCGCCGAGGGGGCCTGAGCATGGAGCCGATGAAATCTTTTCTTATTGGAGTCGCCACCTCGGGCTATCAAAGCGAAGGAGGCTACAACGGGCCCGGCGAGCCGAAAAACAACTGGGGCGGCTGCGAGGCCACTGGGCGGGTTCAAAAAACCGGAGCCGCCGTGGATTTCTGGAATCGCTACCGGGGGGATTATCAACTCGCGCGAGGGCTTGGTTTGAACGCCTTCCGGCTCGGCCTCGAGTGGGCGCGGATTCAGCCCTCGACCTCCACCGCTCGCGGGGCCGCGCCGGAGTTCGACAACGAGGCGATCGATGCCTATGCGCTGCGTATCGCCGCCTGCCGAGAGGAAGGCTTGGAGCCTGTCGTAACGCTCCAACATTTCACCCATCCCGCCTGGCTGGGAATCGATGCGTGGCTCATGGATGAGACGGTCGATCTCTTTGAAATCTTCGTTCGCCACACGATCACCCGGCTCAATGACCGTCTAACCGATGTCCACGGCCAGCCGCCGGTGCGTTGGTATGTCACCATCAACGAGCCAAACATGCTCGTGCTGAATACCTATCTGAACCGCTGCTTTCCCGGCGGGCCGGATGCAGGCGTGGCGATCGGCCTGCGGGCCTACAACCGCCTGCTGGCGGCGCATGTGCGTGGCTACAACGCCGTCCACGACCTCTACGAATCGCGCGGCTGGTCGAAGCCGCTCGTCTCGATGAACACCTTTTGCAGCGATGTGTATTGGTCGGATGTGATGTTGCTCGACTTGCTTTGCCTCAGAAAAACCGGAGTGAAGCCTGCCGAGGTCGGCGGATACTTTAAATCACGCGCCGAGGATTTGTCCCTCCACTTCGGAGTCGCTGCCCTGCGCCGCCGCACGGACCTTGCCGCGCTCGCCGGAGCCGGTCTCCACGGCATTGCGAACTTCCTCGCCTCGCGCGCCGCGACGGAGCAGGGGTGCGGCTTTTTTTTGAAAGAGCTGGAACGCGCCAAGCGGGACAGCACGCTCGACTACCTCGGAGTGGACTACTACGACCCGTTCCTCAGTCACGCGCTGCGGATGCCCGATTTTTCCGATCTCGAATTCAAAAGCCGAAGTGTCTCCGCGCATTTGTTTGATGTGCTCACCAGCAAGTGGTGGGACTGGCATTTTCTTCCCGAGGGCATGACGGCTTTTTGTTCGTATTACGCCAAAGCCTTCCCCGGCCTCGGAATCCTGATCGCCGAAAATGGAATGTCTCAGCGTTGCAGTTTGGACAACTCCGTCGTCGCCCAGCGCCCTGATAAGATTCTGCGTAGCGATTATCTCGACGCCCACCTGCGCGAGGTTCGGCGAATGCTCGATCAGGGTGTGCCGTTGATCGGATACTTGCACTGGTCGCTCACCGACAACTACGAGTGGGGCTCGTTCACACCACGCTTCGGGCTTTACCGGATCGACTTCACGCGCGGCCTGGAGCGTCTCGCAGTGGACCACCTCGGCGACAATCCCTCCCAAACCTACGCGAGGCTCGTTCGGGAGTTTGGGCTGGGTGGCACGGGAAGTTGAATTGACACTCTGGAGCGCAGGGAGAAAATCCCACCCGCGTCTCTGCTAATTTTTTTCGAATGGCCACCATTAAAATCGACCCCACGCTCCACCAAGCCAAGAAGCCCGATTGGATCAAGGTCCGGTTGCCCTCGAATCCCGTCTTTTTTTCGACCAAGGGCCTGATCTCCGACCTACGCCTCCACACGGTTTGCGAAAGCGCGCAGTGCCCGAACCGCTGGGAGTGCTGGAGCAGTGGCACGGCGACTTTCATGATCGCCGGAGATCGCTGCACTCGCGCTTGCGGGTTTTGCGCGGTCGATACCGCAAAGCCTTTTCCGCTCGAGCAGGACGAACCCCAACGCGTGGCCGAGGGCGTGAAGCGTCTCGGGCTCAAGCATGTCGTCATTACCGCTGTGGCGCGCGACGACCTTGCCGATGGCGGGGCGGATCATTTTGGACAAACGATCGAAGCCATTCGCGTGCTTGATCCGAAGATTGTTATTGAGGTTTTGGTTCCCGATTTCAACGGCAAGGACGAACCGCTCCAGCGAGTGCTCGAGGCCGCCCCCGATGTTTTCAACCACAACCTCGAAACCGTCGAGCGCCTCACCCCGCTCGTCCGCTCCCGTGCGAAATACCGACTCTCGTTGGATTTTCTCAAGCGCGCCGGCGAGCTCCGCCCTGACATCATGACGAAAAGCGGCCTGATGCTCGGCCTCGGCGAAACGGAGATCGAACTTTTCCAAGCGATGGATGACCTGCGCGAGTCTGGAGTGAAAGTCCTCACGCTCGGCCAATACCTTCGCCCCACGCCGAATCACCTGCCTGTGGTCGAATACATCAATCCGGAGACCTTCGAACTCTACGGCACGATCGCCCGCAACAAAGGCTTCGAATTTGTCGCCAGCGGACCGCTCGTGCGCAGTTCCTACCACGCGGCGGACTTCAACCCGGTCCAGCGTTGACCTGGAAAGTCCTCGCCGCCGGCAAGCCCGCGCTGCATTTTGCTCGCCTCGGCATCGAGGAATACTCACGCCGGCTCGGAGGTTGCTCGAAGTTTGAAATTCACTTCGTCAAAACCGGCCCGCGTCTCGCGGAGCGGATGGGTGAACTCGCCAAGGGCTGCTTTCGGATTCTTCTCGATGAACGCGGAAAGCAATTTTCCAGCCGTGCCTTCGCCTCGGAAATCCAAACCCTGCAAAATCGCAGCATCTCGCGGTGTGCGTTGATGGTCGGCGCCTCGGATGGTTGGGACGACACCGCCCGCGCCGGGGCCGACATGCTTTGGTCACTCGGCCCGCAAACCCTCCAGCACGAACTCGCGTTACTGGTCGCCCTCGAGCAACTCTACCGCGCCGAATCAATCCTCGCCGGTTCGCCGTATCATCGCGATTGATCTTGTGAAAATCCCCCGCGAGTTCTTCCAGCGCGATCCTCTCTCCTGCGCGCGAGAATTGATCGGATGCGAGTTGGTTTGGAATGGCACGGGCGGTGTGATCGTTGAGACCGAGGCCTACTCGGTGCGGAATGACGAGGCGTGCCACACTTTCAGTCGTCCCTCCTCGCGCGGATTTGTCGCCGAAAAGCCGCCCGGCACCGCGTATGTGTATTTGAATTACGGCATGTATTGGCTGCTGAATTTTCTGGTGAAAGGGGGCTCGGAGGATGGCTTCGTGCTTATCCGCGCCCTCGAGCCCACGCGGGGCATCGAGGAAATGCGACAGCGCCGGGGAATGAATGAACTGAAAAACCTATGCTCCGGACCGGGAAAACTCACCCGCGCCTTGGGCATGGATGGGGATTTTCATGGACGTGACATTTTCGAGTCGCCGGGCCTTAAGCTGTTCTTGCCATCCGATCAGCCGGAAATCCTCGAAGGTCCTCGAATAGGAATTTCTCGCTCTGCCGAACTGCCTTGGCGTTTTACCAAGGCAGGGAGTCGATTTCTCAGTGCGCCGATGAAAGCCCACTGAAGATTTAGGAAGTTTTCTTACTCCGCAGCGGCTTCGGCTTTCAAAGCGTGGACCTGATTTTTTAACAGGTCGAAATCCGTGAAAGCGCGGATCGATTCAATGGTCGCCTTGCGCACGCCGTTCTCGGCGGGAAATTCCACGGCGGCTCCAGCTTCGGAGCCGAGGAGAGCCTGGCCGATGCCGGCCTTGTAGGAAATGAGGCCCAAATCTGGCGCGCTGTCCCACGCTCCGAGGATGCTGAAGGTTTCCTTGCTGCCATCCTCGAAACGCACCGTCACAACCGTGCCGATCGAAACTTGCGAGGTGTTGGGATTTTCAAATTCCGTGCCGCGGGCCAGGGCGAGTTCGCGCTCCATCTCCACGCGGCGGCTCTGAAGCACGCGCTGGTGCTCTTTAGCGGCTTTGAAGCCGGCATTTTCACGAAGGTCTCCCTGCTCCTTGGCGATATTGATATCGCGAAGATTCTGCGGAATGTCCTTGGTGACGAGATGGTCGAACTCGGCCTTGCGCTTCTCCAAGCTGGGCCAGGAAACGGTGAGGCTGGTGTCGCCCTCATCGGCCTGCGCGCCGGTGATCATGTTTTGCGTCTCAGGGTAAAGCTTCACGATGCGGGCCATGAGCGAGCGCTTCGAGAGGTCATCAAAAACCGGCGTGAGAAGGAGCTTCCGCATGGAGTCGCGAACGACATCGCGGCTGGCATTCACCAGCAGGTCGCCGACCAATTCGCGGTCGTCCATAAGGAGGTCCTTGAGGCGCGAGGTGCGCTTCTCGGCGAGCATGTCGGCTTCGAGCGCACTGAAGACGGAGGCCAGAAGCTCGGCGTTGAAGAGGTCCGGGAATCGCTTGTCGCGCTCCTTGCAGAGCCAGATGAGCATTTCCGAGGTAATCGAGCGTTCGCTGATCCAGCGCTCGAGGGTGGATTGGAACTGATCCTTTTGGCCGTGTTTTTCAAACAAGCGGCAGATGTCCGCGATGAGGCGCCCGCCCGCTTCGCGAAGGAGTCGCAGGGATTTGTCGGGCCAGGAGTCGCCGAACGCGGCGTCGAATTTTTCCAAAACCTCACGCTGTTTCGAGCCGGGTAGGGTGTTGAAAATCTCGATCAGTCGCGAGGACTCGCTGGAGAGAATGTCCGCGATGGTCGGGGCGGTTTCGCCGGCCTCGAGCGCCGGAAAGCGCAGGAGGATTTCGTCACGGGCAACGAGGAGTTCGATCGCCGAGGCGGGTTGGAGGCGGCGGAGCTTTTGGGTGATGTCGTGGATGCGGTCGATGGCCTCTTGCAAGGCGGCTTCCTGGCCGGCCAGTTCGGTGAGGGATTTAAGGATCTGATCGAGGGCGAGGAGTTGGTCCTTCGTGTGGCGGGCTTCCTTGAAGGTGTTCACGAGGCCTTCGCCTGTGTTCACGCGGTTCTCGAGAAGCACATACGGGTCGGTTTTTTTCGCAGGAAGTTTGAAGTGGCCGTCGCTCTTCATCTTCTTCCGAGCCCCATCCCACCAGCGTTTGAAAGCGGCTGTGTCGAGCACGGACGGGGAAAGCGTGGTAGCGATCTGGTCGGCATTCGCCTTGCCGCCGAGGTCGGCGATGATTTGGCGGACGACGCCGAGAGTGTCCGAGGAGCAGCGCTCGCGCAGGGCGGCGGGATCATTGGCTCGCTGGGCGAGGATGTGCTCAGCAGGAATCGGAGTGAGAGTCTCGGCGGCGTATTCGGCCTGCATCGGGTGGCTTTTCTTAGGGCCGAAATCGATGAGGATTTGGCCGGCGATGAGGTTCCACTCCGCAACGCGTCCGAAGCCCCAGCTCTTGTGGGTGCAGAAGGATCCGGGCGCGAGGCGGGCGAGTTTGTCGGCGGTTTTCTTATCGAATTTGCCGCTCTCAACGGCTTGGGTCAGTTCTTCAGTCATCGACATGGTTGTCACAGAAAAGGGCGCCCCCATGCAAGGGGAAGTAAATCAAGGGGCGTGGAGGGAATCCGCTTTTGGCCTTGCCGCAGGGCGACGCGTCGTCAAAATCCGCGCCCCATGGGTAATAACGAAGAGCAAGTTTTAGTGGTGAAGCGGAGTTTTTTCGACGAGCTGGGGAGCTTTCAAGGCCTCTGCGCGGCTGTCGATGACTACCTCCCGAAGTTTATGCTGAAGGAGAATAATTTTTTCGCTCCGAGATCGACGGCGGAGGACGATCCCTCGCTGAAACAAATCATCCCGTATGCCGTCTTCCTGCACGGGGGAAAAATCCTGCACTACACGCGCGGCTCGAAGTCCGGCGAGAAGCGGCTCGTCGCCAAATCCTCGATCGGAATCGGCGGGCACATCAACGATACCGACGAGAGCTTTCTTCACTTTGACCAATCGACCTATCACAACGCGGTTCAACGCGAGATCCGCGAGGAGCTCCGGCTCGGCGGGGGATTCACCGAGCGGGCGGTGGCTCTGATCAATGATGACTCGACGGAGGTCGGGAGCGTGCATTTGGGTGTCGTTCATTTGGTGAATTTGGAGAACGACGATGTCCGAGCTGGCGAAAAGGCGATCGCGGAACTCGGCTTCGCCACGCGCGAGGAATTGCTCGTGCGGCGGGAGGGTTTTGAAACCTGGTCGCAGATCGTTCTTGATGCTTTGCCCGAATTACTCGCGCGCTGAAGCCGAAGATCGGTTTTGCCACTCGGTCGGGCCTGTGCGTTGATTTTCGCCATATCTCAACACGACATCCAAAATACCCCCGAAGACCGGATCCAGTATCACGAATACAAGATCATCCTGCAGCCGCAGCACTTCACGAGCCCGCAGGCTTTCAAAGATTTTTGGCAGATCGTGAAAACGACCGCGAAGAAATATGACGTAAAGGTTAAGGAGGCGGAGGCGGCTTTTGAAAGCCATGTGCGGGAGGTTTTGTTTTTCGACACCGAGGATTTCGCTCTTTATCGGAACCATTTTATTTTCCGCCTGCGAACCCGCTACAAGGGTGGTTGGCCGGATGGCATCCCCGAAGTGACATTCAAATTCCGGCATCCGGAATTCGAAAAAGCCGCCGCCGTGGATGTGCGGCCCGGAGCGAGTGGAGGGATCGCCCGCATCAAGTTCAAAGAAGAGTTCCTGCCGATGCGTGAAACATTGGGTGGCAAGCGTTCGATTTTTTCCCACAACTGCGTTCTTGCAAAACCGCGCGAGGATTTGGACATGGCGGTCAAAGACCTCGCTGCTGCATTTCCTGCGGTGGAAACTCTGGAAGCCAACCACGAATCACCGCTCCGCTTGGTCAACGATATGGCTGTCGAGGAAGTGTAGGTCGATGTCAGGGAATTGCATTTTGGGAACGGCTTCAACGGAAAGACCTCGATCGCCGTATGGCGCTCGCGCAAATACGAAAAGGCGTTCTGCGGGGAGTTCGCCTTCCAGTGCAAGTTCGACAGCGCGGACGATCTTCACAAATCAAGTGTTCGGCGCGCGGAGGATTTCTACAAGGCGCTCCAATTGGACGCGCACGATTGGGTCTCACTCGGCACGACCAAGACCGCACTCGTTTATCAAATCGGCCAACCCGCCCATGCAGCCCAAAGCGAGTAATCGCCCCACGCTCGCACAAATCTTCACGGCGTTCGCCCGAATCGGCGCAGCCAGCTTCGGCGGGGGACTCGTTGCTTATTTGCGCGACGCGTTGGTGGATGAAAAAAAATGGATGGATGAGGAGGAATTTCTGGCCGCGCTGGAGATCGGGCAGACGCTGCCGGGATTGAACTCGGTGAATGTCTCGATCATTGCCGGTCGCCATCTCGCCGGTCCACTGGGTGCCATTTCGGCCGCTGCTGGAATCATCCTGCCGGGGGTTTTAGCCTTGGTGGTTCTAGGTCTGCTTTACGACAAGTTCCGCCAAAATCCTGATGTCGCCGCCGCGCTGGCAGGCGTCGCTGCCGCCGCAGTGGGCCTGCTTTTGCAGGTCACTCTCAAAATTGGCGCGAAGCAATTTTCAAACCTGAGGGATCTTTTCTTCGTCGTCGCAACTTTTGTGATGGTGGCATTTTTTCATGTTTCCCTGCCGACGGTTTTGTTCCTCGTGGCGCCGGTTGCCATCATCCTCTGCCGCCCGAAAACCCAGCCCAAACCATGAGTGATCTTGTCCGGTTGCTGAATGTTTTTTGCCTCCTCTCCCTGCTCGCTGTGGGCGGCGGGAGAGCGGTGCTTCCAGAAATGCAGCACGAAACCGTCGCCGTTCATCACTGGGTCACTGACGATCAATTTGCGACGATCTACAGCCTCGGCCAAATGGCGCTAGGGCCGAACATGTCGATGGTCGCGTTGATCGGTTGGCAGGTCGCCGGCGTGGCGGGGCTCCTCGTCGTGCTGGTGGCGTTCTACCTACCTTCGAGTTTTCTGGTCTACGGGTGCAGCTACATTTGGGATCAATTCAAAGACAATCCCTGGCGCGATGCGGTGCAGCGAGGCATGGCGCCGATCACGATCGGCCTGATGCTAGCGGGCGTCCACGCCGTCGGAAAAACCGCCTGCATCAATTCCGACCGACCACTGGATTTCAATATCATCGCCTCAATTGTCGCGCTGGCCGTTGCAGGCATCCTTATCGCAAAACACATCAACCCCGTTTTGTTGATGCTGCTTGGCGGTGGGGTGGGTTGGTTTTTGTTGAGGGGTGGCTGAGCCATTTTTTGTATTGATTTCAAAGGAGTGATCAGCGACAAATGGTTTCAATGAATTTTATCAAGCGCCTCAGAGCATTTACCCTTATCGAACTCTTGGTGGTTATATCCATCATAGCAATTCTCGCTGCTCTAGCGCTACCTGCCATTACAGGCGCTTTAACCCGTGGACAAGCGTCGCAAACTTTAAGCAATGCCCGAAATCTTTATATTTCCACATTCGCCATGGCTGCAGATGGTATAGCGACCTCTGATGCTACTTTGGCCTGGCCTGGCGACACAGGAGTTAATTCTTGGGCTAATTGGGCAGGTGCGCTCACTACTAATGGATATATGACTACTAATGATTTTAATAAAATGCTTCTAGCTCCAGGAATGGCTAGATTGGCTAATGCTGTCCCAACATCAAGTGATGAATCTGCTATCAATCTATATGCAGTAACTTCTTCCAGTCCAATGAATGCAGTTATATTTACAACTGCTAACATTGCAGATCCCGGAAACGAGGATATAGATGCTGATGCTTTGCCTTATGGAAATAAGGTTTTTATTGTCTTTAGAAAAGGCGGTGATGGAAATATTTACCTAGGCTCTCAATCTAAAAAATCTGAATTAATTTACGATGACGCTTATACAGCTATTGATACTCAATTAGAATAAGTTAAGTATAGTATTTTAATCATTTAAAATTATCATGACCATCATACAAAAAATCGAATCCGAGCAATTCAAGTCCGACCTCAAGCCCTTCAATGTCGGCGATACAGTCAAAGTCCACACCCGCGTAGTGGAAGGCGACAAGGAGCGTATCCAGGTTTACTCCGGTATCGTAATTGGCCGCAAGGGAACTGGGATTAATGAAAACTTCACTGTTCGTCGTGTTTCTTACGGTGAGGGTGTGGAGCGCGTTTTCCCGATCCACTCGCCCCGTATTGCGAAGATTGAGGTGGAGCGCAAGGGTGCCGTTCGCCGTGCCAAGCTCAACTACCTCCGTTCTCGCAAAGGCAAGTCCGCTACAACTGTCAAAGATCAGGTCGTTCGCGGTTGATTGAAGATGGCGTGCTCCTTCGAGCACGAGCTTTTGCTCCGCGCCTCGGGAGTTTTTCCGGTTGCGGGAATTGACGAGGCTGGTCGTGGGCCGCTCGCCGGTCCGGTGGTTTGTGCGGCGGTCATTCTGCCACTCACAATCAGCCTGTATGGGTTGGACGACTCGAAAAAACTGACGCCACGCCGTCGTGAGTCACTCTATTTAGAGCTCACTCGGAATCCCGAGATTCGTTGGTCCGTCGTATCGATTGCTTCCGAGGAAATCGATCGTTTGAACATTCTCCGCGCGACCCATGTCGGGATGGGGCGGGCTTGGGAAAAACTCGATCCTCGTCCCGCCCATGTTCTCATCGACGGCTTACCGGTTTCGGATTTTCCCTGTGCTCAGACGGCTTTGGTCGGAGGTGATGGCATCAGCCTCAGCATCGCCGCCGCGAGCGTGATTGCGAAAGTCGAGCGCGATCGCGCCATGCTGGAATACGACCGGCTCTATCCCGAATATGGTTTCGCGAAGCATAAAGGCTACCCAACCGCCGCTCACTTTGCCAAACTGCGTGAGCATGGGCCTTGTCCAATTCACCGAAGAAGTTTCTCGCCTGTGGCGCAGGCCGAACTCTGGTGAAGCACCTCACATCGAGCTTGGCCAACGCGGGGAGGCCCTTGCCGCCAAATTTCTCCGCAGCCATGGGCACCGGGTTCTCTACAAAAATTTCCGCGCTCCGCATGGTGGCGAGGTGGATATCGTCTGCCGCGACAAAAAGCACAGCGAACTCGTATTTGTCGAAGTGAAGACCCGCTCAAGCGAAGCCTTTGGAGCGCCGGCCGAGGCGGTGGATCAAAAAAAACGCCGCCTCATCATTCGCGGTGCCATGCAGTGGCTCCGGATGCTCGACAAGCCAGAAATCACCTATCGATTCGACATTGTGGAAGTCCTCATCGGCCCGCCCGTCGAAATCCGTCACATCGAAAATGCCTTTCCGATTCCTTCAAACTATATCCGCTGATGTCTGTATCTCTTCTTTCGGCCAATGAAATCCGTCTTGCCTACGGCCACCAACTTCTTCTTGAAGGAATCACGCTGACCGTCTCTCCCGGCGAAAAAGTCGCGCTGGTGGGTCGGAATGGATGTGGCAAGACGAGCCTCCTCAAAATCCTCGCCGGGGAAAACGAAGCCGACTCGGGCGAAATCTCCCGCCGTCGGGGATTGCGTGTCGGTTATCTGCCGCAAGAGTTCGAGCTCGATCCCGCCGCCACCGTCCTTGCAAACATCGAGGCTGGCGCTTCCGATCTCGTTGAATCCTTGCGGCGCTATGAGGCGGGCGAGGGCTCGGATAAAGAACTGCACGACATGCTGGAATTCATCCAGCACGCGGACGGATGGAACCTCGAGACCCGCATCAAAAGCCTCGCCGGCGCCCTCCATGCCCCGCCGCTGGACGCGCTGGTTGGCCCGTTGTCAGGTGGTGAAAAGCGCCGTGTTGCGCTCTGTCGCGCTCTTGCGTCCCAGCCCGATCTTTTGCTTCTCGACGAACCCACCAACCACCTCGACTCCGAGTCCACAGGCTGGTTGGAGGATTTTCTTCGTAGCTTTCCTGGCGCGGTGGTGATGGTCACACACGACCGGTATTTTCTCGAAACCATCGCCACGCGGATCATCGAAATCTCGCAAGGGAAAGCCCACTCGCATCCGGGCAATTACGCCGCCTATCTGGAGTCCCGTGCGCTTCGACAACAGATCGCCTCGCTGGCCGAACGCCGCCGGCAGCGTTTCATCCGCGCGGAACTTGAATTCGTCCGCGCAGGCGTCCGCGCCCAGCGTTCCAAGTCCAAAAAACGACTCGAAACTTTTTATCAAATCGCAGGACAGGAAACTCCGCCCGAGGAGCGCGAGATGGATCTCTTGATTCCGCCGGCGCCGGAGTTGGGCAACAATGCTGTCGAACTTGTGAATGTCGGAGTTCGTTTTGAGACCGATGGACGCTGGATTTTTCGAAACCTCGACCTCTCGCTTCGTCCTGGCGAATGCACGGGAATCGTTGGTCGCAACGGAGCGGGAAAATCGACTTTGCTTCGAGTCTGTCTTGCCGAGCAGATCCCAACCGAGGGAACGGCGACCATCGGAAAGCGCGTTGTTTTTAATTACATCGATCAGGGTCGAATGAAGTTGAAGGGCTCCAATACCGTCATTGAGGAAATCGGTGGCGATGGCGGGTCCATTCCATTTGGAAACCGCGAAATCCCCGTGCGATCTTACTTGCGGCGCTATTTGTTCGACGATGTCCGGATGAACGATCGGGTGGACAAACTCTCCGGCGGCGAGCGAGCTCGGCTCATGCTCGCGAAGGTGCTCAGCCGTGGTGGCAATGTGCTGGTTCTCGACGAGCCCACAAACGACCTCGACCTCGGCAGCCTGAGAATGCTCGAGGAGGCGCTTGCCGCCTTCGATGGCACCATTTTGGTGGTCAGCCACGACCGATATTTTCTCGACCGAATTTGCGATCGGATCGTTGCATTCGAAGAGGGCGGCATCCACTCCCAGCCTGGAAACTTCTCGTATTATCTCGATGGGAAAAAAGCGCGGGAGTCGCGCTACGCCTCGATGGCTTATTCCAAAAAATCCGATACGGCTTCCAAGTCTGCGCCGAAGCGGAAGCTGGGTTATCGAGAGAAAGAGGAACTCGATGGGATCGAGGGAACAATTCTTGGGGTCGAAAAAAGTGTGGCGGATCTCGAATTCTTGCTCAACGAGCCCGATTTTCATGTGACCCGTGCCGCTGAGGTGCCGGGCGTGCTTTCGCAACTCGAATCACAGCGCAGGGAAATCGATCGCCTCTATGCACGGTGGGAGGAATTATCGAACGCATGAACAAAGACATTCCCGTTCCGGGCCAGCGTTGGACTAGTGACACCGAGCCGGAACTCGGTCTGGGCATCGTTTTAAAAAGCGAATACGGACGCGCTGAAATCTTTTTTCCCGCCGCCGGTGAGCATCGTCAGTATGCCCTCGCCAGCGCCCCGATCCGCCGTGTCAGGTTTTCCGAAGGCGACAAAATCCGAACTCATTCCGGCGAACCGTTGACCGTGGATTCGATCGTCGATACGGCCGGGTTGCTATCCTACAACTGCGGAGGTCGCGCCGTGGCCGAGGCGGAATTGTCTGACTCCATCAGTTTCTCAAAACCCGAAGAACGCCTGCTGGCTGGGCAGGTGGATGAAATCGAGCGATTCAAACTTCGTGTGGAATGTCTCCAACGCCGACGCGATCTCCGTCAAAATCCCGCTCGCGGATTCGCAGGCGGCCGGATCGATTTGATTCCCCACCAAATCTCGATCGCCGCCGAGGTGGCATCCCGCTTGGCCCCGCGCGTGCTTCTTGCCGACGAAGTGGGCTTGGGAAAAACCATCGAAGCGGGTCTCATTCTTCACCGCCTCCACCTCACCGGCCGAGCCTCGCGCATTCTGGTTCTTCTTCCCCCAGCATTGCTCAACCAATGGTTCGTCGAAATGTTCCGCCGGTTCCAAATGTCGTTCAGTATTTTCGATGAAGACCGCTGTCTTTCACTCGAGGCATCGGGAGTGAATCCTTTTCTCGATAGCCAACTCGTCATTTGCGCGTTGGATTTTCTTTCATCGAATCCGAATCGCGCCGAGCAAGCGCGAGAAGCTGGTTGGGACTTGCTGGTGGTGGATGAGGCCCATCACCTCGCCTGGTCGCCTGCGGGTGGAGGCGTGGAATACAACTTGGTCGAATCGCTCGCTCGTTCAGTCCCCGGCTTGCTGCTGCTCACCGCCACCCCGCAACAACTCGGCCTCGAAGGGCACTTCGCCCGGCTGCGGCTTCTCGATCCGGAGCGTTACAACGATCTTGAATCGTTCCTGCACGAATCCGACCGCTACGAATTAGTCGCCAAGGCCATCGATTCTCTGTTGGCTGGAAAAAAAATATCCAGCGTCTCCCTGCTTCAAGGAGCCGTTCGGAAACACTATGACGAATTCCTCGCCGGCGATGAGTCGGCGCGGGCTAAAGTCATGTCGGGTCTTCTGGATGAATTTGGGACCGGACGCGTGATGTTCCGCAACACTCGATCCGCGCTTTCCGGTTTTCCAAAACGCAAAGCCCATCTCGCCCCGCTGGCTCCTGATGCAGATCGGATCGCTTGGCTGGTTGATCTCCTCAAAAGCCTCAAGAAACAAAAGGTCCTTCTCATCACCTCCTCGCCCGAAGTCGCGATCGGGTTGATGGAGGAACTCCAAAAGACGATCAAAATCCCCGCCGCCGTTTTCCACGAGCGGCTCACGCTTCTCCAGCGCGACCGCAACGCGGCTTACTTCGCCGAGGAGGATGGTGCGCGCCTCCTGATCTGCTCAGAGATTGGCAGCGAGGGGCGAAATTTCCAATTCGCGCACCACCTCGTGCTATTCGATTTGCCGAGGAATCCCGAACTCCTCGAGCAACGCATCGGGCGACTCGACCGCATCGGTCAGTCCTCGACGATCCACATCCATGTCCCGCTTTGCGAAGGCGGCGCGGAGGAGGTTTATGCCCGCTGGTATCACGAGGGTCTGGACGCCTTTCAAAAAAATCCCCACGGCGCCTCTGCGTTGGCCTCCATGTTTTCGGGACGATTGGCCGCGCTTTCCGAGTCTTTTACCGCCGCCACCATAGCGAAGCTCATTTCGGACACTGCCGCCGAGACCAAGAAAATCGGGAAGCAACTCCAGCGCGGCTACGACCGACTTCTGGAGCTGAACTCCAACAAATCCGAGGTCGCCGCTCCCCTTATCGATGGCATCCGCAAACAAGATGGCGACACCGAGTTTGAATCCTTTTTCATCAGGACGCTCGATCACCTCGGAGTCGAGGTCGAGGAACTCGGAAGTCGGGGATATCTTTTAAAAACCGGCGCCGGTCAGTCTGCCTCCCTGCCGGGTCTCACGCCCGATGGCGCGATGTTTACCTTTGACCGCCCGCGCGCTCTTTCGCGCGAGGATGTGGGATTTCTGAGCCAGGACCACCCCGTCGTTCGGGCAGCGATTGAATCAATCCTCGGAATGGAAACGGGAAATTCGGTCTTTGGCGTCTGGAAGTCCGACCTGCCCGGTGCGGTTTTTCTGGAAGTGCATCTGGTCCTTGAATGTGTCGCGCCGCCGAATCTCCATGCGGATCGGTTTCTGCCGGCCACGCCTCTGCGTGTGGTGGTGGATCAAACTCTTGCAGATCGCGGCGATGACGAGGAATTTCGAGATGCTCCGCTCTCCGCTGGCGATGTTTTCGGTTTGATTGACACGCCGGTTTTTAAAAAGAAGCACCTGCCTGCCATGCTCGGCAAAGCCATCGAAATCGGCACCGCCCGCAAAGATTCCCTAATCATTGCCGCGCGCAACAAAGCCTCCGAGCAATACTCCGCCGAAATCGAGCGGCTGACCGATCTCGCTCAGCTCAACCGCTCGGTTACCCCCGCCGAGATCGCCTCGCTGGAATCGGCAAAGTCCGCGCTCATCGCCGCGCTTTCGGAGCCAACCCTGCGCGTTGATGCCTTGAAGCTCGTCTTGCGGACCTCGCCGTAAGGTTTTTTCTAGTTGCCCTTTGCTTGCCCTTCTCCACGATGGAGGAGCCATGAGCGTGCCTCAGAACACCATCGCGATCATTTACGATTACGACCAAACCCTCTCGCCCACCTACATGCAGGAGGAGGCATTATTTCCGGTCTTCGGCATCAACGCCAAAAACTTCTGGGCCCGTTGCGGCGAGCTTGTTCAGAGCCAAGGCTACGACCACGAACTCGCCTACATGAAGGTCTTGCTCGACTGCATGGAGATCGACCGGCCAACAAACGCCAAGCTCCGAGAACTCGGATCGCGCCTCACTTTTTATCCCGGCCTTCCCGAGATGTTCGAGGAATTCAAAACCTCGCTTCTTACTTCCGACCATGTCGCGCACGGCATCACCGTGGAGCACTACATCGTATCCTCCGGAATCAAGGTCTTGATCGATGGCAGCCGCATCGCGCCGTATGTGCGCAAGATTTTCGGTTGCGAATACGCGGTGGACGAGAGAGACCGCATCACTTTTCCGAAGCGCGCGATCAGTCACACACAGAAGACGCAATTTCTCTTCCGCATCAACAAAGGGATGCTCGAGATGGATCAGGATGTGAATGATCACATGGATCCGACACTCCGCCCTGTGCCCTTTCAAAACATGATCTATGTCGGGGATGGGCCGACCGATGTGCCTTGCTTCACTGTCATGCGACGCAATGGGGGGCAGGCGATCGCTGTTTACAATCCGGAAGACCCGACTCGGACGAGTTTCAAAAAATGCTACCAATTGAGCGTTCACGCCGACCGGGTGAAAAATATCGCTCCATCGGATTTTCGTTCCGGCAGTCACCTTCGGTTGCTGCTCGAGGAGATGGTTTTCGAGATCGCCAACCGCATCGTCCAGCGTCGCCGGGACGATCTTCAGGCTGGAACCGTCAAGGCGCCGAAACACTGAGGGGGAAATCCTTCCGATTGCGCACTTAGGGTTTTCTTGTCATCGTCACGCCGATGGATGCCCCCCTTGAGGATAAAGTGGAAAAGCGATTCCAGGGTGTTCCTGTTGCCCAAGGTATCGCTCATTTTCCTGCCCTCGTTTATTATACCGAGGATGAGGAAATCCTCCCTCGGGACATCCCCCAGGAAGAACTCTCCGGCGAGATTGCCAGGTTCGAGGCCGCGCTGATTTCTACGCGCATCGAGCTTCTCGACATCCAGCGCCGCATCGTTTCCGCCATCGGCTCGAAGGATGCGAGTATTTTCGATGCGCACCTGCTTGTCGTGGAGGACCGAACTCTGATCGACGAAGTCCTTCGGGGTCTCGAGCGAGATCATTGCAATGTCGAGCATGTCTTCCAGCAGGTCGTCCAAAAATACTGCCAGACTTTGGAATCCATCGACGATCCCTACCTGCGCGAGCGGGTCGTGGATATTCAGGATGTCGCGCGGCGGGTGATTCGCAATCTACTTGGCAAGGCACCGCTCAATCCGGCCGCCCACGCCCAGCAACACATCGTCATCGCCCACAGCCTCTCGCCATCCGACACCGCACTGTTTGATCGGAGTCTCGTTCACGGTTTCGTCACGGAGATTGGCAGCAAAACCTCGCACACCGCGATCCTGGCGCGGTCATTGGAAATTCCCGCCATCGTCGGCATGCAGGGGATTACCCAGCAGCTTCGCATCGGTGAGGACATTTTGATCGATGGCTACAAGGGCCTTCTCATTGTCAATCCCAGTCGGGAGACGCTCATCGAATATGGTCGGATCGAGCAGGAGAAAGAGGAAGTCGCCGAGCGCCTCGAGCAAATCCGCGAGACGGTTTCCACCACTCGCGATGGACGCCACATCGCGCTCTCGGCGAACATCGATCTTCCCGATGATCTTGGTGAAATTGCCGCTCAAGGTGCCGAAGGAGTCGGGCTTTTCCGGACGGAGTTTCTTTTTCTCAACCGCGAGGAATCACCCAGCGAGGACGAGCAATACGAGCACTACCGCCATGCAGCCGAGAGCTGCCTCCCTCACGCCCTCATCATCCGCACCCTAGATATTGGTGGCGACAAGGTGGCGTCCAGCCTCGCTTTTGAGCATGAGGAAAATCCGTTCCTCGGCTGCCGCGCGATCCGTTACTGCCTCGAGCATCCCGCTGTTTTCAAGACCCAGCTCCGAGCGATCCTTCGCGCCGCAGGAATCGGCCATGTCAAAATCATGTATCCCATGATCTCAGGCATCGAGGAACTCCGCCGCGCCAACCAAATCCTCGAGGAGTGCAAACAGGAACTCGCCTCCGCGGGAATTCCCTTCAATCCCTTCGTCGAGGTGGGGATCATGATCGAAATCCCGAGCGCGGTTCTCGTCGCCGACCACCTCGCCCGTGAGGTTCGTTTTTTCAGCATTGGGACGAATGACCTGATCCAGTATTCGATCGCGGTCGATCGCCTGAACGACCGCATCGCCCATCTTTACAACCCCACGCACCCCTCGATCCTTCGGATGATCAAAATGACGGTTGATGCCGGTAAAGCGCATGGGATTTGGACCGGTGTGTGCGGCGAAATGGCTTCGGACATTCAACTCACACCTCTCCTTATCGGTCTTGGTGTCGATGAACTCAGTGCCTCGACCGCGCTAGTTCCCCGAATCAAAAAAGCGGTTCAATCCCTCGACTCGGGAGCCTGTGAATCTCTCGTTCGCAAGGTTTTGGCGATGGATGATTCCAATGCCATTCTGGAAAAATCCCGTGCGATGGCGCGCGAACACTACGCGGATTTAATCGATTAGTAAGGCGATGGCGGCATCGATCGCCGCCACATGCGCCTCCACGCGCGAGTCGATGTGGAATTCGGAGGCGGTCTCGATGGTAAAAACCCGAGTCGCTCCGTGGAAATGGAGCAGGAAAGCCTCGGGCCATTCCGGCATCGTGTCGGAAGTGATTTTGCGCCGGATGATTCCGTCTTTGGCTCGACTGGTATCGATGCGTCGGCGCGAGTCGGGAGGCAGGTGAGGGGACATCGCGGCGATGATCTGCTCGCCCCAGTGGGGCTTGGCGGGAGAGGTTTCGTAAAGATAAGCGCCGAGAGCGTCATAGTCCTCGTGAAGGATCAGAGCCAAGTCGTAACGGGATTGGAGAACCAGCCGGCGGTGTTTGGCGACAATCGGCGTGGAGCGATCGTGGTAGCAGCGATTCAGGTCGAGCCCATCGGCATTCGAGCGCTTGTTGTGAATCAGGCCCCAGGGGTTCAAGCATGGAAAAATCCGAAGTTTCAAGCGCCGCGCGATCTCGGCGTTTCTTTCCACCCAAGTCAAGAGGGCCTCGGTGGAGGCCGGTTCGTCGCCGTGGATTCCTGCGGAAAAATAGACCGAGAGAGCATCCGGCGGGGATTTTTTGGAATGAAGGTGGAGGAGGGGATGGCTGTCGGCTTTGGCGAACACCTCGAGCGCCAGCCCGGCTTTTGGAGCAACCGCTCGCCAGCGTTTTAAAAGACGGGAGTAGTCGTGGCTGTGTGCGTGACGCAGCGGAGCAGGGCGCTCGATTTTAGCCCCCGGTTTTGACCTCGATGATGTCATGCGGGGCGCTTTCCCGGAGTCCAGCGGGTGTGATGCGGGTGTAGCGGGCATTGGCACGAAGCGCGGCAAGATTGCCGGCTCCGAGGTAGCCCATGCCGCTTTGGAGGCCGCCTGCGAGTTGGCCAAGAACCGTGTCGGCGGAGGCCGAAACCTCCTTGAGCGCTTCCACGCCCTCGGCGGCGGATTTTTGGGAGAGTTCCTTGGCATGACCGTAGCGCGCAGCGCTCCCAGCCATCATCGCCGCGTGGCTGCCCATGCCTCGGTATTGTTTATAAAATTTCCCGTTGATCTCCATGATCTGGCCTGGCGCCTCGGGGCAACCAGCGAGGAGGCTTCCGCACATGACGGCATCCGCCAGCGTGAGGGCTTTCACAACATCGCCGGATTTTGTGATGCCTCCGTCGGCCAGGATGGCGACCCTGCATTCGGCGGCGGCCTGCGAGCAAACATAGAGCGCGGTGAGTTGTGGGATTCCCACGCCAGCGACCACTCGGGTGGTGCAAATCGACCCCGGTCCTTGGCCGACTTTGATCGTAGTCGCTCCGCATTCTGCCAAAAACTCGACGCCCGCGGCGCTGGTCACATTGCCGGCGATCAAGGGCAACTTCGGAAATGCCGCACGGATGGCTCGAACACTTTCCCCGACCCCGCGCGAGTGGCCGTGGGCGGTGGAGACGGCAGCGATATCGAGTCCACGGTCCACAAGTGCTCCGACATGGGCGATCAGGCCCTCTTTGTCGATTTGGCCTTCGGAGTCGCGTGGCGCCATGACAGCCGCTCCGCAGACGAGTCGGAATTTCTCATCTCGCGCGGGCTTCGTTTGCAGCGAGCGCTCCTGGGTAATGCGCTCAATATCGCTGAGGGTGAAAAGTCCGCGCAGGCGGTCTTCTTTGTCCACGACGAGGAGTTTGTGGATGCCGATGTGCTCGGTAAAAAAACGATCGGCCCGGGCGATGGGATCGGCGCCGAGTTCGTCCTCGCGAATCGTAAGAACTCCGGCTCGGGGCATCATCGCCTCGGACACGCCGCGTGGTGCGAAGCGAGGGCGCACGCAGTGACCTGGAAGGAGACCGAGCAGGCGGTCCTCCGCATCCACGACGGGAAAGGTCGAGAAGCTGAATTTTTTCTCTTCGATCAAGGCGAGGACATCTCCGATCCGCTGGTCGGGATGAACCTTGATGGGTTCACGAATCAGGCCGTGGACATGGTTTTTTACCCGCGAAACCTCTGAGAGTTGCTGCTTCGCAGGCATGTTGTAGTGGATGAGCCCAAGGCCGCCATTCAATGCCAAGGCGATCGCCATCCGCGATTCGGTAACGGTGTCCATGTCCGAAGAAACAACCGGCAAATGGAGCGGAAGCCCGGGCGCTATCAGGGTTTCGAGATTCGCCTCGCGTGGCACGATCTCGCTGTAAAGCGTGGCGAGGGACACATCGTCGTAGGTGAGGGAAACTCCAGAGTTCGACTGAAAAAACTCGTCCGCTGGACGATAAAAGGTGCAATCAAGATTCCGTGAAAGGGAGGATTTCTTCGTTGAGCTTTCCATGACACATACTCCGGAAAGGGCTTTTTCGAAGCAAGACGAAATTGGGTCAGGGTTCGTCGCCCTGTGCGGGCTTCTGGGTGTCTTTATACCAAAGGATGCCGTGTTTGCGGAGATTCAGAATGAAGGCGCGGAGGTTGTCGGCCATTTCCCGATTGCTGATGAGCATGCCAAGGGCGCCGCGGCCGGTTTTGGCTTGCTGGGCAAGAGCCCGAAATTCGTCGGAGGCTTTCTTCGCGGAGTCCATCGTTTCCTGTCCGGATTTCAGCAGGGTATCAAAACGGCCCGAGGATTCGGCGAGTTTCCCGGTGGTGGTTTGAAGGTTTTTGACGGTGGTGGAGATCGATTCCAGCTCGGATTTGGATAGCACGGTCTGGTTGAGTTTTTCGACCACTGTATTGATGTTTTTGACCGTGGTTCGGAGGTCGGCGATCAAATCCCCCGCGCCCTCGGTGAGGCCGCCAATTCCATCACCGATATCCGAGCCTTTGATCGTCGAGTCTGGCTCGATGATGGGACCTTCGGATTTACCGTTCTTCAAAACGATCTGGATGTATTTGTCCCCGAGAAGACCTGAGCTGCCGACGGAGAATTGGCTTTCTACGGGAATTCGCACCTGCTCGAGGATGCGAAGTTCCACATTCACGCCCTGCATGTCGGGCATGATGACCGGGTCGGCGGTGACGCGGCCAACCTTGGCGCCGGCGAGCAGGACTTCGGAGCCACGGATGATGCCGCTGGCGTTCGCGAACTCGACACGGAGGTTGTAGTAGTTGGCGAACCCCTCTCCGAGCCTTCCATAATAAATCAAAAGCATGCCCGTGATCGTCAGCCCGATCAGAATGAAAATGCCGACCTTGATTTGTGTTTTACGATCTTCGGTGGTCATGTGCGCTCCTCAATAAATGGTTTCCCCTGATCTTCCATCCACAAAATCTCGGATGATCGGATCGGTGCTTTCCCGCAATTCTTGCAGGTTTCCTAAAAAGTAAATCCGGCCTTCGTTCAGAAGGGCCACGCGGTCGGCGATGTGGTAGCAGCTCACCATGTCGTGGGTCACGACGATCGAGGTGACATGGAGTTCGCGTTGGAGGTGGCGGATGAGTTTATTGATGCTGTCCGAGACGATCGGGTCGAGGCCTGCCGTCGGCTCGTCGTAGAGGATCACATCGGGTGGCGAGATGATGGCGCGCGCGAGCGCCACGCGCTTGCGCATGCCGCCGCTCAGATTCACTGGCATTTTGAGCTCGTGGCCGGTCATGTTCACCATCCCAAGTGACTCGGCGACTTTATCGCGGATAATTTTCGGATTCCTCTCTCCGCTCTCACGAAGCGGAAACGCGACATTATCGAAAACATTCATCGAATCGAACAGCGCACCGTCCTGGAAAAGCATGCCGATTTTTTTTCGCACCGGCTCCAGCTCCCGCTCGGTGAGGGTGGTAATTTCGTGGCCTTCGAAAATGATCGATCCCGAAAGTGGATGCATCAGGCCGATGAGGTGGCGCAGGAATACACTTTTTCCCCCGCCGCTCTTGCCGAGTAGAACGATCGTTTCGCCGTCCATGACATCGAGCGAGAGGCTGCGGAGAATTTCCTGCGCGCCGATTTTTTGGACGAGGTTGCGGACTTGAATCAGTGGTTCGGTCTTCATCATCCGGCGGGAAAAACAATGTTGAGAGCCATCGTCAGGAAGAAATTCACGATGAGGATGGCGAGCGAGCAATTCACAACCGTCGCCGTGGTGGCGCGACCCACGCCGACCGCGCCGTTTTTTGCCTCCAATCCCTCGCGGCAACTGATGAAGACCACGATCCCAGCGAAGAAAAATCCCTTCACCAGGGTCATGATGATGTCACTCGATTCGGAGAATTTCTGTGTGTTGGCGAAAAAATACGCTCCCTGAATTCCCAGCACCTCCACGCCGACATAGTAGCTGGCGAGAATTCCGAATCCCGCGCACTCCACCACCAGAAACGGCATGGAAATAAACATCGCGAGCGCCCGGGGAACGACCAGGTAGTCGACAGGATTCACCGCCAGCGCACGGAGCGCATCGATTTGTTGGGTGACTTTCATGGTGCCGATCTCGGCCGTCATGGCCGCGCCGACACGGCCCGCCACCATCACGCCGGCAAGCACGGGACCAAGTTCGCGAAACATCGACAAGGCCACCACCGGTCCGACCGCTGTTTCCATGTTCAGCACATCGAATTGAAAAAATGCCTGCGCCGTGAAAACCGCCCCGGTGAACCCCCCCGTGACGATCACAACCAACTGCGAGCGAAAGCCAATTTCTGCGATTTGCTGGATGACGAGCCGCAATCGGATTCGTCCGGCACCGATCGAAAGAAGGGTCTCCCCGGCCAGAGCCGCAACCTGCCCGAGAAAGGCGAGGAATTGGACAAAGAGACGGACAGTGAATTCGACGACGGCCATGGCTGATCAGGAAAATCCGAATCCCACCTAGAGAATTCTCTGAGTTTTCTTACCAGAGTTTCCAGCCTCCGGAAGTTGACCGACAAAGCGAGGCTCCAAGCCGATTTTTCGGAAAATGGATTCGATGGATTCGATCGAAGGAAGCTCGCCCCCGAATTCCATAAAAACCACATCATGGTTCGTATCCGCCTTGTAGCGAAGGTTCGGAATCACATCCAGCTCGAGAGCCAAGCCCAAAATTTTATCAGGTTGCCGGACTCCAGGCGCGTAAATTTCCACATCAATCATGTGCGTCATCATCCCGCCACGCCCTTCCAAAGCAAGGCGGATTTTTCCTGCAACTCGCCAAGCGGTTTTTTCCTTGATGGAAGGCGGTCGGCGGAGTCTTAATGAAATTAGATGAAATCAATTTTCTTCGCCCTCCTGGCCGTGATCGTGTGTTCCCCGGTATTTGCGGATATCCAAGCGCCACCCGCCTCGGATTACGGAGCGACTCGCAAGCTGGGCCGAGGACTGGGAAATATCGCCTTTGGCCTTACTGAAATCCCATTTCAAATGTCGGTCATCAATGACATCGAAGGCAACTCGGCGGCATTCAGCTACGGTCTCGTTCGAGGAGTTGGAAGGGTTTTTGCGCGCCTAGGTTTCGGCATCTACGAAGTCGCCCTCTTCCCTTTCCCTACGCACAACGGCAGCTACTACCCGCCCTATCGGAGCGACATTCCATGGATCAACTCGGGCTACTCGGAATTTCCGCCAGAGTTGGGATTCGAGACCCGATACGATTACAGTCGTCTCAGCCCGAACCTGTGATAGGCGCTGAATGACTATCTGCCAGACCGCCTACGAGCGGGTGCTGGAATTGGCTATTCGGTGATTTGGCTTTCACGCTTTGCGGTCAGCGTGTTGGATGCCGATCCATGCTGGCTGTCCACGATGTCATCTCTCTCACAAGCGTTCGATTCCCTGCCTTTAACTCCGGAACTCCAACGGTTGAACCGCTAGAAAAAGGCGGCTCGGACCGCAAGTTCTACCGCATTCGCATGGGTGGGGACTCGATGATTTTCATCAAGTATTCGAATCACAAAGAAGAGAACCGCCACTATGTCGCGATCGCGCGGTTCCTCTCTGCGGCGGGTGTTCCGGTGCCGGAGGTTTATCTCCATGACGAGGCGGAGAGTTTGATTTGGATGCAGGACCTCGGGGAAGTCGATCTCTGGAGCCACCGCAAGGATCCCTGGCCTACCCGCCGCGCGCTTTATCAATCCACGCTGGATGCGGTTTTCGCGATGCACCGGAATGCCACCTCGGCGGATGGGGTGGGGGAGTTGGAGCTTCAACGGGTTTTCGACGCCGACCTCTACCTCTGGGAGCAGAGCTACTTTTTCGAGCACTGCCTTGGAAATTTTTTCAAAATAGATACCCGGGAGTTGTCTTCGCTGCCGGCGCTGCGAGCGGCGGCCGAGCGTTTGGCTTCGCTTCCTCGCGTATTGGTCCACCGCGATTTCCAATCGCAAAATGTGATGATCCGCGAGGGGTCTGCTTGGTTGATCGACTTTCAAGGGATGCGCTTCGGGCTCGCCCAATACGACCTGGCCTCGCTGCTCTACGACCCGTATGTCTCGCTCCACGATGGTGAGCGCCGGGAGCTTTTGGATTATTACAAATCCCTCTGCGGCGGCGTGTCTGCCGACTTCGACGAAATTTTCCGCTGGTGCGCGCTTCAGCGATTGATGCAGGCGCTCGGCGCCTATGGATTTTTGGGTCTGCAAAAAGGCCGCTCCGAATTTCTCACTTATGTGCCGCAGGCCCTTCGCTCGCTTCGCAAGGTTGCTTCCGGCCTTGATGGGCTCGACCCGCTGATGCAAACACTGGAGGAACTCACATGACCAAAAGCCCCGAAACTGTCGTCATCCGCCGCATCACCCCCTCGCTCGACAACGCACGGTTCGCCATCAAGCGTCCCGTCGGCGGCACGCTCCAAGTCGAGGCCGATATTTTTAAGGATGGGCACGACGAAGTCGCGGCTCTCTTAAAATGGCGTCGCGTCGGCGAGTCTGCCTGGAATGAAACCCCGATGCGTCCTTTGCTCAATGACCGCTGGGCCGGGGAGTTTTTGGTCGCCAGCGCGGGAGCCTGGGAGTTCACGATCGAGGCCTGGGGCGATGTGTTTTTCTCCTGGCAGCACGAATTGGAGAAAAAATTCGCCGCTGGGTTGCGTGAATTGCAAAGCGAGATTTTGGAAGGCGCGGGCTTCATCGAGATCGCGGCGAAGCAGGCTGGCAAAGGCGGCGACGGCGAGGCTCTAAAAAAGTTCGCCAAGGAAATGCGCGCCGCCGATCCGGAGAAAGCCCACGCCCTCGCGCACGACCCGAATCTTTGCGCGTTGATGGTGATTCACGCCGATCGCTCGATTTCCACAACGGCCGAGCCGTTTCATCCCGTGTGGGTGGACCGCGAACGGGCGACTTTTGCGGCCTGGTATGAATTTTTTCCGCGTTCTGCTGAGGGGAAACCCGACACGGGCTCGACCTTCCGCGATTGCCTTGGCCGCATCGATGACGCCAAAGCGATGGGGTTTGATGTGATTTATTTCCCTCCGATCCATCCGATCGGCGAATCAAACCGCAAGGGGCGCAACAACTCCACGACCTGCCAACCCGGAGAGCCCGGTGTGCCCTATGCGATCGGCAACCGTCGCCAGGGAGTCAACGGCGGTGGACACAAGGATGTCGCGCCGGAACTCGGCACGCTCGAGGATTTCGACTGGCTCGTCGGCCAAATCCAAAAGCGAGGCCTAGAGATCGCGCTCGACTTTGCGATCAATTGCTCGCCCGACCATCCGTATGTCCATGAGCATCCCGAGTGGTTTTTCAAGCGTCCTGACGGCTCGATCAAGTATGCCGAGAACCCACCGAAAAAATACGAGGATGTCTATCCGCTGAATTTCCACAACGCCGACTGGCGTGCCCTTTGGGATGAGCTTCGCGATGTGATTCTCTTCTGGTGCGGCCATGGCGTAAAAATCTTCCGCGTGGACAATCCCCACACAAAGCCCGTTGCGTTTTGGGAATGGGTCATCGCCGAGGTGAAGGCGAAATACCCGGATACGGTTTTCCTGAGCGAGGCTTTCACAAAGCCCAAGATGATGCAGGAACTCGCGAAGGCCGGCTACACGCAGAGCTACACCTACTTCACTTGGCGGAACACGAAGTGGGAGCTCTCTGAATATCTCACCGAGCTGAACACACCGCCGATGCGCGATTTTTTCCGCCCGAATTTCTTTGCGAACACACCCGACATCCTGCCTGAGTTTTTGCAGCAGGGCGGTCGCCCCGCGTTTCTCATCCGCGCCCTGCTGGCGGCGATGACTTCGCCCGTTTACGGCATCTACAGCGGCTTCGAGCTTTGCGAAAATACGCCCGTTCCTGGCAAGGAGGAGTATCTCGATTCCGAGAAATACCAGTTCAAAGGCCGTAACTGGAACGCGCCGGGAAACATCAAGGATTACATCACGAAGCTGAACGCCATTCGCGTCGGCAACCGCGCCTTACGCGGGTTCGACAACCTCCGGCTTCACACGGCTGAGAATGACCAAATCCTCTGCTTCTCGAAATCCACGCCGGCGCTGGACAATATCGTTTTCATCGCGGCCACGCTCGATCCGCGCCGCAATCAAAGCGCGTTTGTGCATGTGCCCCTCGAGGAATTCGGCATCGGGGCTGACGAGGATTATGCGATGGAGGATTTGCTCACGGGCGAGGTTTTCCATTGGCGAGGTTCCAGAAATTTCGTGGCGCTCGATCCTCAAAAACGCCCCGCGCATGTCTTCCGAGTGCGCCGTCCAATCGGTCGCGAAGAAGGCGTCGATTTGTTCGCCTAAAATTTTTTTAAAAAATCCTGCAAAAATCCGCTCCTTGTGCGTTTACCTCTTGGAGTTTTCAGGGGATTAAATTCAGCCTGGGCAGATTATGACTGCCGGGTGAAGGGGATGGCCTGGGCTCTATAATAAAATATATGGCACGCCCAAAAAGACTTAGGTTTCCTGCAAAGATCAATTTAATGATCGAAGAGGAGAATAAATACAAAGCAATCGAGATCGCCAAAAAGAGAGGTATCAGTGTGGGGCGCCTTTTTGAATATTGGCTATCTCAAGAACTCAATGGTTCGCTCCCCAAAGACGATTCCTCGGAATCCTAATTTAAAAAACCGACGGCTTGGCCGAGCCGTCTCAGTGAGTTTTTGAATGGTAAGACGGTGCTGGGTAGTATCCGGGCGCTGGCTGATACAGTTGCTGAAGAGGGGTATAGGATGGTGACGGGTAGGATGGTTGGATGCCATTCACGCGATTCCACTCGGCTTCCACCAAATCCTCGAAAAGTTGAGCGAGGGATCGGCGCCTTTTGTTCGAAATCTCAACGGCGAAATCCTTGATTTCAGGATGGATCGTGAGGTTCAGCTTGGAACGAGGCGGGCGACGGAGTTTTTTTTGTTTCATCGAGTGATTTTCAGCGGCTTTTGGATTTTTGATTGAGATACGCACATAACTAGGTGTTGGCAACGACAATTTGAGCGATATCGGCCATAAGGTTCTATACGGAAAAACCCGCAGTTAATTTCCAAACCGTTTTCGCAGGAAGGATAAGGGAAATCGGGCGCCTGGGCAGTCGGTTGGCTTGGGATTGATCTCCTTGTGGCCTTTCACGATCGCGGCCTTGCCTTTGACCTTGCCGACGCGGTTTCGCAGGTAGGAGCAAAGTTCGTCGAGCGCTTCCATCTGCGCTTTTTTCGGAAGATCGCGATTCAGATCACCGACGAGGCAGATGCCGATCGAGATGTTATTCAGGTAGTTGCTTGCGACATGGCCCCCGTTGATTTGGCGGGTCCAGCGGGGGCCGATCTCGATTTGGCCATTGCCGGAGGAGGCGCCGTTGCCGATGACGAAATGGTAGGCGAGGCCGTTTTCCATTTTGCGAACGCGGCGGTGGTAATTGTCGAAAATCCGGGCGTTTCCTTGGCGGGTTCCGCTGTTGTGAATGATAATGTATTTCCAGCGACCTTTGCGGATTTTGGCATTGTCGATCGCTTTGCGCACGGCGGGGCTGAGGTAACGCCAACGCTTCATGAAGCCGCCAAACACCGAAGCTGGTGGAGGCTCAAACCCCGCCTCGTCTTGCAGGCCGGATTTCTCGATGAGGATCGGGGCGTCGAGTTTTTGACCCGAGGGGGTTTTGCCTTTTGGAATTTGAACTTTCGGCGCCGGCGTGGGTTTTCCGACCCGCTTGGGTGTGGAGGATTTCTTTTCAGGAATCTCATCCTCGCCGGGGATCAAAATGTAGTCGTCCGAATCGGAGATCGGTTTCTTCCTGGATTTGGGTGGAGCGGTGGGCTCTGGCTTGGGTTTGGGAGTTGGAGTGGCGATTTTTTTAGGAGTCGGCTCCTGAGTGGAGGGGCGCGGAGTTTGGCGGGGAGCGGGTTTTTTCGGGGTGGAGGCAGGCTTCGGTTTTGGCTTGGGAGTTGCCGCAGGAGAGGGTTTGGAGACGGGACGGATGTCTTCACGCGCCTTGAGAAAGAGGCGCTTTTTTTCTGCCTCGCTCAATTGCGCGCCGAGCTTCGGCACGAACAGCAAGCTGGCAAAAACAAGAACGAGAATGCCCAGGGTCGGACTTCGCACGCCGCACGCTAACAAGGGGCGAAGGATTTTCAAGACGATGGGTAAAGGACTTTTTCGAGCCGGAGTCCGCAGGAAGGAGCCGTGTGGCAAAACGCCGGGGACCCCTCGCGCAGTCTCGAGGTGAGTTCTTCCAAACTGCATCGGTCCGCTGCGTGGCGGGTGATGGCGGCGGCCAGAATGCGAACCATCTTGTAAAGGAAGCCGCCACCTTCGAAGCGGAGTTCGATTTTGGGTCCATCAAAATCAGCTTCGATGCGATGGATCGTGCGAACCGTGTGCTCTGGTTCCTTCGTCCGACGCGCGGAGAAGGCGGCAAAATCGTGGGTGCCTTCGAAAAGAGAACACGCCGCTCGGATCGAGTCGGGATCGAGCTTCCAGTGAACATGCCATGATCGGTCGGCGAGCATCGGATGCGTCATTGGCGCGCTCCAGATCGTGTAGGAGTAGATTTTTCCAATGGCCGAAAACCTCGCGTGAAAATCCTCGGACACTTCGCGGAGGCCCATGACGCGAATCGCTGGCGGCAGGTGGGCGTTGAGAGCGGCGAGCCATTCGCGCGAGGTGAAGCGTCCACTGACGACATCGACATGGGCTTGCTGGGCATTCGCGTGGACTCCTGCGTCGGTCCGGCCGGAGCCGTGGATCGAGGCCTCGCGCTCGCCGAGAGCGTGGAATGCTTTTTCCAGAAAATCCTGCACGGTGTTTCCTCCGGCCTGGCTTTGCCATCCGTTCAATCCCGCGCCGTGGTAGGCGATTTCGAGAAGAAGCCTCACGCTTGGGCGTCGAGCCAGCCTTGAAGGATGATTTGGGCGGCGACTTGATCGATGACGGATTTCTGGTTTCGGGTGTTTCGGCCGGCCTCCTGGAGGGATCGTTGCGCGGCGACGGTGGAGAGGCGTTCGTCCCACGCAATGATCTGCAGTGTCGTGAGGTCTCGGAGTTTTTCGATAAACTCCTTCGCCTTTGTCGCGGCGGGGCCGTAGGTGCCATCCATATTTCTTGGCATGCCGATAACGATGGCGGCGGCTCCCCGGCTGGCGGCGAGTTCGAGGATTCTGGCTATCGGATCGCCTTTGGTGGCGGGAATGGTTTCGAGCGGGTGGGCGAGCATTCCGAGGTCGTCGCTGGCCGCCACGCCAATGCGTGCATCCCCAAGATCTATGCCGAGTGCCTTTTTCATTAGGGGTTGAAAGTCCCACACCACCTGCCTAGCTTCAATGCCCATGTCACAGCTTTCCTTGGATAAATTCGGCGAAAACCTCCCCGTCTCCGGCATTGTGGGGTTCTCGCAAGTCGCGATCGGACTCGGTGCCGGGTTTCTGATCGCTGATAGCATCGGTCAAAACGCACGCCGCAATGCCGGTATCGCTTTGATCGGACTCGGGGCCGCCGCGCTCGTTCCGCTCGTCTGGGGCATTGCCTCAAAGATCAGTTCCCGCCCCGACTCCTCGCGGGCCATGCGCAAGCGCCTCGAAGGCATTCGCGGGGAATTTGACGACAGCGATCAGGAATAACCGCGCCGAGCTTTTGAGCGTGCCCCGGATCGTTCTGGCCTCGGCCTCACCGCGTCGCGTGGACTTGATGCGCGAAGCTGGCTGGGAATTTGAAGTCGTGGTTTCCGGAGCGGAGGAAGCCGAGCATCACGGGGAGGGACCGGATTTTCTGGCGATGGAAAATGCCCGACGCAAGTGGGCGGCGATCGCTCCTTCTCGTCCCGAGGACATCGTGATCGCTGCGGACACGGTGGTTTGGTTGGAGGGAAAATTTTTCGCGAAGCCGCGAGATTTCGATCATGCATTTGAAATGGTCAGCGCACTCGTGGGGCGAACCCATTCGGTGGTCACTGGCGTCGTGCTCGGCAGTCACTCGCAAGGGGCTTCGGAGTTTACCGAAACCACGCTGGTGACATTTCGGGATTTCTCAGCGAGCGACATCGAGGCTTACCTGCGCGAGATCAACCCGCTCGACAAGGCGGGTGCCTATGCCGCCCAAGGGGAGGGGGGGGGGATCATTGCGGAGATCGCCGGACTGCGTAGCAATGTGATCGGGCTGCCGATCGAGCGGGTCGGCGAGCATTTGGGTCGGCTCGGGCTATGGCCTCAGTGCCTACAGGTATAGATAAAGGCGGGCGGGAAATTGCGGAGCACGACAGAGCTTCGCTCAACGCGACTGAAGCAATTTTCCAATTTGCGGCGGAAAGCCTGACCGGCTTTCAAGCGGTGCGGGCCGTAGTAGGCGAAGGTCGAAAAAACTCCACCATCGCGAAGGACGGCTTGGATTTGTGAAAGAATATGGTTTTGGAGGTTCTCATCGAAAACAGCCCACGGCAGACCCGACAGGATCGCATCGGGAGGCGGGACTTTTTCGGTTTCCAAATGCTCGCCGAGCTTGGTCGCACAGCCGGCGATGACTTTGGCTCGAGGAAATTTTTTCGACATCGTCCGGGCCAGTTCGGGGTCGATTTCAAGAGCGGAGAAACTGGCTCCGTGGCGGAGGGAGGAGAGGATTTCGCCGGTGAAGGCTCCGGTGCCAGGACCGAGTTCCAGCACATGCTCGGCATTCTCAAGGGAAGAGGCGCGCACCATCGCCTTCGCGAGGAAGGGCGAGGAAGGCCAAATCGCCCCCACGGAACCAGGTGAGCGCATCATGGCTTTAATAAAGTGCAACGACACGCGGCAGAACTTGCAGGCGCGGAATCGGCGGCGCAATACCAAAAACGATTTTCCATTAGAGTCGCGCCGGTGATTTGCATATCGTGCCGAGATGAAATTCGCACCCCTGGTTGTGCTTTGGCTTCTTTCCGGACTCCTCACCGCCCGGGAGACCTTGATCGACAACACCGGCATTGTTGAAAACCCGAAGCCCTCGTGGGAGACCCAGCGGCAAGCCCGCACCTTCTCTCTGCTCATCCCCGCGCCTCGAGGCCAGATCACCGACCGCCAAGGTCGCCCGCTCGCCCAGAGCCGACTGAGTTACAACCTCGCCATCAATTTCCCGACGCCGCTGGATTGGCCTGATGAAAAAATCCTCGCCTTTGCGAAACAACAGGCGGCCATCGCCAGTGGCCTCATCAACCGAGATATCAAGATCTCCGACTCGACGATTCTGAACCACTACAAGAACCGCGGCGTTCTCCCGCTGGATATCGCCGAGGATTTGCTGCCGCGCGAGTTGACGGCTGTTCAACGTTCGATGCCTCCCAACCAAATCCTCCGACAGACCTATGTGCGCTTCTACCCTAACGGCCCGCTCGCCGCTCACATCATCGGATACACCGGGCCGCAGGCGCCGCTCTCCCTCCGGCCGATTGAAAACAACGACCTGATTTTTCCCGAGATCGAGGGGCGCGAGGGTATCGAGCAAATTTTCGACCGCGAACTTCGCGGCCAGCCTGGCCTTTTGCAGATCACATTCGGTGCCGATGGCAAAAAAGCCTCCGAGCGCGTGGCCCGCCAACCCGTTCCCGGCAACAACATCATTACAGCCCTCGATCTCGACCTTCAGCAGATCTCTGAAGATGTCCTGTCGAAAAACTCCAAGCGCGGCGCGATCGCCGTGACGGATCCGAACAATGGCGAAATCCTCGCACTCGCCTCGTGGCCTACTTTCAATCCGAACGATTTCGTGCCGTCCGTGAAGGCGTCCGTTTACAATGCCCTCTCGACCGATCCCTCGAATCCCCTCCTGCCCCGCGCGTTCCGTTCCGCCTATCCACCAGGCTCGACCTTCAAGACCTTTGTCGGCTTCGCGGGCTTGGAAAGCGGTCGCATCAATGCCAGCGAAACCTTTTCCTGCCCGACCTCGTTTGCTGTGGGAAACCATGTTTTTCGCAATTGGAAAAAAGAGGACGCCGGCCGGCTTAATTTCCGCCAAGCGCTCACGCAGTCTTGCAATACCTGGTTCTACCAAGCCGGACTCAAGATCGGCGCGGAGCCGATCATCGACTATGCCAAGCGACTCGGGCTCGGTCGTCGCACGGGTATTCCGCTCCGCTCCGAGGCGGCTGGAAACATTCCTGATGATGACTACATGCTGCGCGTTCACAAGCGGACCATCAAAGGCGGCGACACCGCAAACATCTCGATTGGCCAAGGCGACATTCTGATCAGTCCACTTCAAATGGCGCAGGCGATGAGTGTCATGGCGAACGGCGGAGTCCTTCACCAGGCCCGTCTGGTTTTGCAGGTTCAAAATATCGCGAACCAAGTCATCGCGGCCTATCCCGATCGGGTGCGGGATGAGATCCCGATGCGACCTGAGATTCGCGAGGAAATGCGGCGAGCGATGGTGGGGGTCACGAGTGATGGCATGGGAACCGGGAGCCGCGCGAAGGTGAAAGGTATCGATGTCGCAGGAAAAACCGGCACCGC
This sequence comes from uncultured Spartobacteria bacterium, assembly GCA_937919825.1. Classification (GTDB taxonomy): domain Bacteria; phylum Verrucomicrobiota; class Verrucomicrobiia; order Chthoniobacterales; family Terrimicrobiaceae; genus UBA967. The sequence goes on from CALFPA010000069.1 coordinate 84,676, forward strand.
GCAGTGGGGCCCAACCGAGCGCCAGCGCATCGCCGCGTGGTTCGCCGGATTCCTGCCTGCCGATAATCCCCAGTATTCTTTCGCTGCCCTTTATGAGAGTGAGCCGAATGCCAAAGCCGGCGGGGGATCCCATGCGGCCCCACTCATTGGCCAGGTTTTCAAGGAGGTTTACAAACGCAAAGCAAAGCCCGCCGAAAGCTCGGAATCCGCTCCCACTGCGGTTCGCGCGGCCATCCCTGTCGCCGAGGAAACGCCAGCCCCCGCCGCTCAACCAGTCGAGCAACCCGCCGCCACAGATTCCGAAAACGGCCCGCAGGCGCCATTGGACGAGTCGAATTAAATTTTCTAAAAACCGCCTTGTCACCGCTTGACACCCTTCAGGGCTTTTGATGCTCTTGCTCCCGGAAGCATCCACTCCACTCAACCCACAACAAAACAACTACCACATGAATAAAGTAGAACTCACCGTAGCAGTCCAAAAAACACTCGGCTCCAGCAAAGCAGACGCCGAGCGCGCTGTGAACGCTGTCATCGACGGCATCAAGGCAGGTGTCAAAAAAACCAAGACCGTTCAGCTCATCGGCTTTGGCACCTTCAAAATCGGCCATCGCAAGGCTCGCACTGGTGTGAATCCAAAGACCGGTCAGAAGATCAAAATTAAGGCATCGAAGACCGTTCGTTTCGTTGCGGGAAAAGCTTTCAAGTCTGCAGTCTAATTTCCCCTCATAGAAAACAGGCCCGTTCCCAAGTGGATCGGGCCTGTTTCATTTTCGGCAACGGAGGTTTTATCTATCGATCCGTTCCGCGACGGCCGCCGCGATGCACGCGGCTTTTTCCAACCGGCCCAAAGCCACCCTCCGCTGAAACACCGGAAATCTCTCCTGTTCGAGCTTGCGCAGGATGCGTCTGTAAATCCGCGCCATCGCGCGCGCTGGCAGGAGGGCTTTCAAATCCTCGCGTGGCGGAATCGCGGCCGCATAGCGTGTGGCGGCTCGGCCCGCTTCGAATGTCATCAAGCTCCGGAATCCCAGGCCCGGTCGGGCTTCGAGGATTTCCTGCTCGGAGACTCGAAATCGCGCGAGGTCTTCGAGGGGTAGGTAAATCCTCCCTTGGCGGGCGTCCTCGCCGACATCGCGGAGGATGTTCGTGAGTTGCATGGCCTGGCCAAGATGGATTGCGTAAGTTTCGCTTTGGGGATTCCGGCAACCGAAAATTTTAAGTGAAACGAGTCCGGGCACGGCAGCTACTTTCCAGCAATAATCCTCGAGATCGACGATGGTTTGGAAGCGGCGTGCTTGGGTATCCGCCGTGCACCCGCTCAGGATTTCGAGAAGGAGATTTCTTTCGATCGAGTGGTTTTCGATCAATCGCTCGATCTCCTCATGGCGGCGCTCCTCGATGGTGAGATTCCATTCATTCAATCGCCGCTCGCGCTCCGCAGGCGGGAGGGTTTCGTCGTCGGCTATGTCATCCACCGCACGGCAGAATCGATAAAAAAGCATCGCATCCCTGCGGCGTTTCCTTGGCAGAAAAAAAAGAGCGAAGGCGAGATTGGAATCTCCAGGCTCCGGGAGTGATGGCACGCCGTTCATTTTGTTTTCTCCGAAGCAAGAAGCCCATCGCATGCCGCCACTGCGGGGGTGTCGCCGGCGTTCCAGAGAACAACCGCGCCAGTCGCCAATGCGTGGTCTTTCGCCAAGGGCAGTAGAAATGCCGCCGGTGGCGAAACGGCAACGAGGATTTTCGGGTGATGAACGATGGATCGCGCGAAGGCGACTCGCCAGAGGGATTCTTCATCGAGATTCGCAACCGCGAGATTTGCGGATGAAAGAGGGAGGCCGGAAACTTCCAGAACTTCGGCGATCCTGTCCCGGGCCGAGTCGAGTGAGTTTCCGTGGTGGCGCAGGTAGGGCATCGCGATGTTCTCGGCCACTGTGAAGGAGGGAAGGAGATGCGGATGTGTGAAGAGATAGCCGAAGGCTCCGTCGCGCAATCGGTGCGCGGATTCATTCTCCATTTCCAGCACGGCTTTTCCCAGGACATGGATTTGCCCTGAGTCCGGTCGTTCGATCATTCCGAGGATGTTCATCAGAAGCCCTGTTTTGCCGTCCTCGGAACAACGAAACGCCGTAATGGTTCCCTCCTCGAAAAGTCCCGAAAAATCCTCCACCGCGACCGGGTTTCTCCCGTTCCATGCGGGTCTGCGACAAGAGATGTGTTGGCAGTGAAGGGGGATCATCGGGGCACCTTGCTGGCCGGTGGAGTTTCCTTCGTCCCATCAACACGGATTCCCAAAAATTGTCAAAACTCCCTCATCATTTTTGGGAATAAATCTTGCTGGATGGCCCCCGCTCTCCGTTCTAAAGTCCGCGCGTGAGTTACCGCGTGTTCGCCCGCAAATACCGTCCGCAGACCTTCGCCGAGGTGGTCGGGCAGGATCACATCACGCGCACCCTGCAAAATGCCGTGACATCGAAGCGCCTTGCGCAAGCCTACCTCTTTGTCGGCCCGCGCGGAATCGGCAAGACCTCCACCGCCCGCATCCTCGCGAAGGCCCTCAATTGCAAAGAAGGCATTTCGGCCGAGCCTTGCGGGAAATGCGATTCCTGCCTGGAGATCGCCGAGGGCCGCAGCCTGGATGTCATCGAAATCGACGGCGCCAGCAACAATGGCGTGGAAAATATCCGCGATCTGCGCGAAAGCGCGGCCTACGCCCCAGCCAGCGGGGAATTTAAAATCTACCTCATCGATGAGGTCCACATGCTCTCCACCGGGGCGTTCAATGCCCTTCTCAAGACGCTGGAGGAGCCTCCGCCGCATGTGAAATTCATCTTCGCAACGACCGAAGCGCAAAAAGTCCCTGCGACTATCACGAGCCGTTGCCAGCGTTTTGACCTCCGCCGGATTCCGGCCGGACTCATCCAAAAACATCTCCTCCACATCGCGAAATGCGAAGAGATCCAGCTCGATGATTCCGCCGCCGAAACCCTCGCCCGCGGTGCGGATGGCGGGTTGCGAGATGCCGAGAGCATGCTCGACCAGATGGTTTCGTTTTGTGGCACGCACATCACCCAGAAGGATGTGATGGATGTCTTTGGCTTCACGCCGCTCGAGGTGGTGAAAAACCTCGCCGACGCGTTGTTTGCTGCGGATTTCCGCACGGCGCTGGAGATCATCGCGGAGCAATCCGATGCCGGGAAAGATCTCATGCGCTTGACCGCCGAACTCGTCGCTCACCTTCGCGATCTGCTCGTTGCCCAAGCCACAGGCGCGGAGATGCGAATTGCGCAGTCCAAACTTCTCGATCTCATCGAGCATTTCAGCGGGGCCGAGGCCTCGATGAAATGGGTTGCCGACAAAAAACTTCAACTCGATGTCGCCATCATCAAGGCGATCCATCTCCTCGACGAGACGAGCCTCACCGATGTGATCCAGACGCTCACCGGCCTTTGCCATGGCGAGGTTCCAGCCCCCCGTCCCGCGCCTCGCGCCCCGGTTCCGGCACCGCAAATTTCAAAAAATTCGGATCCTGTCGCTCCGCCGCCCGTGGTCCCCGCACCTGCACCGGCTGTGGTTCCAGCTCCCGTGGAGCCCCTCGCGCCCGCCGGCTCTGATCAAGCCGTAAACGACGCTGTGATTTGGGAAAAAATCGCGGCGGATTTTTCCAAAAATTCCTTCATCCGGTTCGGTTGGTTGCGTGACGGGGTTTTCGACCGCCTCGGGGCCGGGAAAATTTTTATCCGATTCCCAGAATCCGCCAGGGAATCCGCCACTTCATATTTCATGGAGGAGGGCTTGAAGGAGATCGAGCGTCGGCTGAACAAGGAATTCGACCGCCCGATGAAGTTAGAGATGGAGTTCGACGAGTCCCTCCAGGCTGAGCCGCCGGTGCAGGAAAATCCAGAGGCCCGCGAGGAGCCTGTCGCTGCGGAGGAAACCGCGCCGCCTGCGGCCGAGGAGCCGCCAGCCGATCCGATGGCGGATTTTATGAATGATCCCCTGATCGAAAAAGCCCTCGAAATCTTCAAGAGCACCCTCCAGACTCGCCAAGCATGAACATCGCAAAAATGCTAAAAGAGGCCCAGCGCATGCAGGAGCGCATGGCCGAAGCCCAAACCCAACTCTCTGCTCGCAGCGTCGAAGCCTCATCCGGCGGCGGCAAGGTTGTCGTCAAAGCCACCGGCTCGGGCGAGATCACCTCGATCAAGATCGATCCCCAGGTTGTCGATCCGAACGATGTCGAGATGCTCGAGGATTTGGTCTTGAGCGCCGTTCGCCAAGCGGTCGAGGACGCCAAAAAAATGGCGGGTGATGAAATGGGTAAACTGACTGGCGGGCTCAAAATCCCCGGTCTCTCGATGTAATGGGAGTCTGCTCCGACCAATGGATCCGTCGCATGGCGACGGAAAAGGGAATGATCGAGCCGTTTGTGGATGGCCAGATCAAGAAATCCGAAACCGGTGAGCGCGTCATCAGCTACGGCCTCTCGAGCTACGGCTACGACCTCCGCGTCTCGAACGAGTTCAAAGTTTTCACCAATGTCTTCGGGAGCGTGGTCGATCCAAAATCTTTCGATGACCGCTCGTTTGTGGACATGGAAACCGATGTCTGTGTTGTGCCGCCGAACTCCTTCGCGCTCGCCCGCAGCGTCGAGTATTTCCGCATCCCGCGCGAGGTGCTCACGATCTGCGTCGGCAAGTCCACCTATGCCCGCTGCGGCATCATTGTGAATGTCACCCCATTCGAGCCCGAGTGGGAGGGGCATGTGACGCTCGAAATTTCCAACACCACCCCGCTCCCTGCGCGCATTTATGCGAATGAGGGATTGGCCCAAGTCGTGTTTTTCCAGGCGAGTGAGGTTTGCGAGACGAGCTACGCCGATCGAGCCGGAAAATACATGGGCCAACGCGGCATCACGATTCCCCGGATGTGAGGGAGGCCTTGGCGGTCATGGCTGGCGGGGCTCTTGGAAGTCTCGGCCGCTGGCTGGTCGCCGAGTGGATCGCCACGATGCCATGGTCGGCCGGGTTTCCTTTTGGAACCCTGCTGGTGAATGTCGCCGGCTCTTTCGGGATCGGCATTTTCTCCGAGTTGCTACTCGAAGGTCGTATCTGGCATGCGAGTTCGAGCGTTCACGCGTTCGTCTTTGTCGGGATCTTCGGGGGCTTCACGACTTTCTCCGCTTTCAGCCTGCAAACCCTGGCACTTCTTCGCACGGGCCAAGTGGTGCTTGGTGGAGTCAATATCCTCGCCAGCGTGGCCATTTGTCTTTTCGCCGTTTGGCTGGGAGCCGTCATGGCGCACTGGTTGGCCAATTAAGATTCAGCGCGGATCAAAGCCCGCTAGACAACCTTTGCGCGAGGTGGTAATTCAGCCCGCCATGAACGACCCCCAACCTTCAGCGGCGGACAAACCTCCCATCGACTGGCATCGCATCCAGCGTGATCCCGATTTCTCCGCGCTTGTCCGGAGCAAGGCCCGACTGGTCATTCCGGCCACCGTATTTTTCATCGTTTACTACTTTGCGCTTCCCATCGGCGTGGGTTGGTTCCCGGAATTCATGGAGAAAAAAATCTGGGGCGACATGAACATCGCGTATTTTTTCGCCCTGTCGCAATTCCTGATGGCCTGGGTGTTGGCGGCTATTTATGTGGTCGCCGCCAGCGGTTGGGATCGCAGCGAACGCACTCTCCTCGCCAAATTCGGTTACACCTCCAAACACTGATATGAACTTCCTCTTTGCCTCACCCCCTCCTGGAGACAGGACATCGCTCTGGATGTTCCTCGCCTTCGTGGCGGCCACGCTGGTGATCACTTATTTCAGCGCCCGCAAATCGAGCGGGGCCAGCGCCTACTTCGCCGCCGGCCGCCGGATCACGGGCTGGCAGAACGGCCTCGCGGTCGCCGGCGACTACATGAGCGCCGCGAGCTTCCTCGGCATTGCCGGCATGATCGCGATGAACGGCTACGACGGCTTCATGTATTCGGTTGGCTTCCTCGTCGCCTATCTGACCGTCCTCTACATCGTCGCCGAGCCGCTCCGGAACTCTGGAAAATATACGATGGCCGACATGCTGGCCTATCGCTTGAGCCCGAAACCTGTTCGCGCAGCAGCTTCCTTGAGCACGCTCACCGTCTCGGTTTTTTACATGATCGCCCAAATGGTCGGAGCGGGCGTGCTGGTGCGCCAGTTGATTCCTGGTGTCAGCTACGAAGTTGCTGTGGTGGGAGTCGGCTTGTTGATGGTGGTTTATGTCGTTTTCGGCGGAATGCTCGCCACCACCTGGGTGCAAATCATCAAGGCCATCCTGCTCATGAGCGGCAGTATCTTTTTGAGTGTCCTCGTTCTCCGGGAATACCACTTTGACCTCGGGGAATTTTTCACCCGGCTCACCGCGATCGAATCCACGGCGCCGGATGGCACGAAAGTCGTCCGCAATTTCCTCACGCCGGGCCTGATTTTCAAAAATCCGTGGGACCAAATATCGCTCGGCATGGCGCTGCTATTTGGCACGGCCGGTCTGCCGCACATCCTTATTCGATTTTACACGGTTCCTGATGCCAAGACCGCCCGCTCGAGTGTCGTTTGGGCGATGGCGATCATTGGGCTTTTCTACATCATGACGACCTTCTTCGGGTTTGGGGCGGCCAGCTTGATGGGACCCGATTATGTGCAAGCGAACGGCGGCACAAATATGGCCGCGCCCGAACTCGCGAGGAAGCTCGGCGGAGAGGTTTTCTTCGCGTTCATCAGTGCGGTGGCCTTTGCGACCATCCTCGCGGTCGTAGCTGGGCTCACGATCAGCGCCAGCACCAGCTTCGCTCATGATTTCTTTACGAATGTCATCCACCACGGCAAGGAGCACCAACCCGGCCAAGAAGTGCTGGTGGCCCGCATCGCAGCCTTTGTCGTGGGGGCTTTGGCGATCGTCATCGCGATTATCCTCGGCCCTGGCGTGAATGTGGCCTTCCTCGTCGGTCTGGCTTTTGCGGTTGCGGCCAGCGCAAACCTGCCCGTGATGCTCTTCTCGATCTTCTGGAAACGATTTAACACAAACGGCGCTGTCGTCGGTCTGCTCGTTGGCCTCACTTCCAGCATCCTTCTGATCCTGATCAGTCCGGATTTCATGGGAGAGAACGCCATTTTCCCCTTAAAAAATCCAGCCCTGTTGAGCATCCCGATTGGATTCCTTGCAGCGATCATCGGAACCCTCCTCTCCAAGGAAGTGCCGTCAGAAGATAAATTCGTCGAATTCCAAGTCCGCGCCAACACGGGCCTCGGCTCCGAAAAAGCCACTGAGCATTAAGGTTTCTCCAAGCGAGGGGCCGTTAGTTGGTGTAGGTTTTCTTAAGATGAAAAACTGGCTAATTCCTTTTTTGGTGGCTGTCGCGGTTGGTTTTGTGCTGCTGCGGTCGTCATTTGCGGGTTCGAAAATCACGCCGCAAGAGGCGATGGAAAAGGTGGGGACGGGCACGGCGGTATTGATCGATGTGCGTGAACCCGGGGAATGGAGTGGCGGGGTGGTGGAGGGGGCGCTGCTGCTGCCGCTGAGCGATCTGCAGGGGGAGCGAGTGAAGTGGGGAAAACCTTTGGCGGATGCTCGCGGGAGGGAGTTGGTCTTGTATTGCCGGTCGGGTAACCGCTCAGGGATCGCGGCAGGTATTTTGGAGAAGGAGGGGTGGGTGGTGTGGAATGCGGGGGGATTTTCCGCATGGGTGAGTGCTGGGCAGAAGGTCACGAAGCCTTAGCAGGACGGAAAAGCCTACATGCGCTCCGGGCAAGCGATGCCTAGGAGGGCGAGGCCGTGGGAGAGGGTGCGGGCGGCGAGGTCGCTTAAAACGAGACGGCTGGCACGGAGGGCGGGCTCGGCTTTTAACACCGGACAGGCTTCGTAGAACGAGTGGTAGGTATTCGCCAATTCGTAGAGGTAATGCGCCAGGATGTTCGGGCGGAAGTCGTCGAGGACGACGGGGAGGGTTTCGGCGTATTGTAGGATTTTCAGTGCGAGGGCGCGTTCGGCGGGGGCGGTGATGAGGATCGGAGAGGAGGGGTCCGGGGTTTCTCCGGCTTTGCGGAAAATCGAGCGGATGCGGACATAGGCATTCTGAAGGTAGGGGGCGGTGTTGCCCTCGAACGCCAAAAGTTTGTCCCATGAAAAAACATAATCGGTGAGCCGGTTTTGGGAGAGTTCCGCGTATTTCACGGCGCCGAGGCCGATGAGGCGGGCGGTGGACTCGGCTTCTTCGGGAGGGAGGGCTTCGGTGCGGGCGGCGAGGATTTTGCGGGCGCGCTCAATGGCTTCGTGGAGAACTTCGGCCAGGCCAACATTCTCGCCGGAGCGGGTTTTCATGATCTTCCGGTCCTCGCCGAGGATGCTGCCGAAGGCGATGTGGCGGAGGTCGCCCTGGATGCCCATCATTTTCGCGGCGGCGAAGATTTGCTGGAAGTGGAGGGCCTGCGGTGCGCCGACGACATACCAGATGGCATCGGGGTTCCAGCGCTTCACTCGGTAGTCGATCGTGGCGAGGTCGGTGGTGGCATAGAGGAAGCCGCCGTCGGACTTGCGGACAATGGCGGGCTTGCCGTCGAGCGCGGGGATGTCGGGAAAGAAAATGCAAAGCGCGCCGTCGCTCTCGCGAGCGATGCCGCGTTTTTCCAGTTCGGCGCAGAGCGGGGCGAGGGCGTCGTTATAGGCGCTTTCGCCGAGGCGTTCGTCGAATTTGATGCCGAGCAGGCCGTAGAGTTTCTCGAATTCGCGCCAGGAGAGTTCGATGGTTTGTTTCCAGATGGCGAGGTTTTCGGCGTCGCCGGCTTGGAGTTTCACCAATTCCTCGCGGGCGGTGCGCTTGATGTCCTCGTCGGTTTCCTCGAGGCGGGTGACTTCGCGGTAGAGTCGGACGAGTTCGGCAATGGCATCCTTTTCCAAAGCCTCGTGGTTGAGGAAGTGCTTCCAGCCGTAGATGACCTTGCCGAATTGCGTGCCCCAGTCGCCGATGTGGTTGTCAGCTGTGACCTCATGGCCAAGGAAACGGGCGACGCGCACGAGGCAGTCGCCGAGGATCGTGCTGCGAATGTGGCCGACATGCATCGGCTTGGCGACATTCGGCGAGCTGAAATCGACGAGGATTTTCTTGGGCTTGGCGGCGAGGGCCACGCCGAGGCGGGGATCGGTGGTGAGCGAGGAAATGGCGGAAGCGATGAAGGAATCTTCGAGCCGAAAGTTGATGAATCCGGCACCGGCGATCTCAGGGTTGGCGGCGAGGCCGGAGACATCCAACTTCGCAAGGATGTCGGTGGCGAGTTGGCGCGGGTTGGTCTTTTTCTCCTTGGCCAAAACCATGGCGGCGTTCGCCTGATAGTCGCCGAATCGCGTGTCGGCGGCTTGGGCGACTTCGCCGCGCGCAGGATCGAGTTCGCAGGCGGTGAGGGCGTCGCGGAGTCGGGCAGAAAGGAGTTCGCGCGGGTTGGGCATCAGAGTTTTAAGTTTTAAGTTTTCAGTAGCCGTGCCCGAAATCGGGATCAGTTTGCTTGATACAATTTTCTCCTCCGTGCTCTCTGTGTCCTCTGTGGTTAAACCTTCAGAGTCGGCGCCGCTGCGAAATTCAGGGGCGGGTGGAGCGGTTCTCGAAGACTTGGAGAATGCTGGGGATGTTCTCGGCCTTGGTGAGTTCTTCGCGGACCGTTTTGTCGTTCAAAAATTTTGCGATCGCGGCGAGGGTGCGCAGGTGGGTTTGGAACTGGTCCTTCGGCACCACGAAGAGCACGATGAAAAAGACGGGTTCGTCGTCGAGGGCATCGAACTGGATACCGGCGGAGGAGCGCCCGAAAGCGGCTACGACCTCGCCGACCTTCGAAGAGGAGGCGTGTGGGATCGCGATGCCGAAGCCGATGCCGGTGCTCATGGTTTCCTCGCGCTGACGGATGGATTCGAGGATGGCATCCTCATCGGAGCGATCGATTTTGCCGGATGCCACGAGGCAATCAACCAACTCGCGGATGGCTTGCCAGCGTTCCTTTGCAACCATCTCGGGGATGATTTGCGACTCTGATAACAGGTTGGCCAGGGTCATTTCAGTAGGTGAATAGGTTGAGCATTGCCGAAGCATGGCCGGCGAGCACGGCGGCCGGATGCGGGCGTTTCGGGACTTCCATTAGCGGTCCACTTCGCCGAAGACGGGATCGAGCGAGCCGAGAATCGTGACGACATCGGACACCATCGAGCCGGGTAGCATCTTGGAAAGGATGCTGATGTTGCAGAACGAGGGCGAGCGGATTTTCAGGCGGTAGGGGACGCCTCCGCCTTTGCTGTAAATGTAGAATCCCAACTCGCCCTTCGGGTTTTCCGCACCGAAATAGACTTCCCCGGCGGGGGCGTGGACGCCTTCGGTGGCGACAATGAAGTGGTGGATGAGTTCCTCCATCTTCGTAAGGACCGACTCTTTGTCCGGGAGGGTGGACTTGGGGTCGTGCCAGTTGATCGGACCGGGGGGTAATCTATCGAGGACTTGGCGGAGGATGGAAACGCTCTGGCGGATCTCCTCGAGGCGGACGAGATAGCGGTCGTAGCTGTCGCCCACGGTGCCGATGGGCACCTCAAAGTCGTAGTTTTGGTAATCGAGATAGGGGTGTTTCTTGCGAAGGTCGTGGTCCACCCCGCTGCTTCGGAGGTTCGGGCCCGAGAGGCCAAAGGCGATGGCGTCCTCCTTCGAAATCACGCCGACTTCCTTGCAACGATCCACAAAAATGCGGTTGCGGGTGATGAGGTTGTTCACATCCTCGAAGGCCTTCGGGAAGGTCTCGAGGAAATCCTTGAGCATGGTGATGAACGCCGGGGGGAGATCGCGGGTCTGGCCGCCCACGCGGGTATAACTCGTGGTGAAACGAGCGCCGGTGAGTTGCTCGATCAGGTTGTAGATTTTCTCGCGCTCGGTGAAGGTGTAGAGAAACACAGTGGTCGCGCCGAGATCCATGCCCAGGCAGCCGACGCCGAGGAGGTGCGAGGAGATGCGGGCGAGTTCGTAGCAGATCACGCGAATCGCCTTGCCGCGGGGTGGGATTTCCCAGCCCATGAGTTTCTCGACGGCGAGGGCGTAGGTAACATTGTTCGCGATCGGAGCAAGGTAGTCCAAGCGGTCCGTGTAGGGAACGAACTGATTATAGGTCATGTTCTCGGCGATTTTTTCGTCGCCGCGATGGAGGTAGCCGATTTCCGGCGTGGCCTTGGTGACGATCTCGCCGTCCAGCTCAAGGATCATGCGGAGCACGCCGTGGGTCGAGGGGTGGGACGGCCCCATGTTGATGACCAGTTTTTCCCCCAGCAGTTCTTCGGTTTCCTGCATGGCCTTCAGGCTGCGGGCCAAGGCATCGGGGTGCTCGAGTGTGGTTGTCGCCATCGTATGGTTGCGTCGTTTATCAATTCCCCGGATGGCGGCGAAAGCCGGTTCGCCCGTGGAAGTGCGTCAGACTCTTTTCCGCTCCGGGAAATTGCAAGCCGCATGTTTGAGGTGACTCTGGCTTTTGCGTTTGATTTTCCGAATCGCTTGCCAGAGTGTTGCGCGCTGACGCACCCGTAGCTCAACTGGATAGAGTGACGGCCTCCGAAGCCGTAGGTTGTGGGTTCGACCCCCGCCGGGTGCAATTTCCCTCCTCCGCGTGAATTGGCTCGAGAAATTGGGGGCGGACCAATCCGAATAAGTCCTTGCCTCTCGCAAAGCCGAGGCTATGAACTCGCCAAATGGTCGCCGACATCGCCCGAGTCCTTTATCACGAGTCTACGATCCTCAGTCGTCTGGATGAGCTGGCCCACCAGATTACTAGCGACTACGCGGACAAGGAACTCACCGTCGTTTCCATTTTGAACGGCAGTTTCATTTTCATGGCAGACCTCCTGCGGCGCGTGCCATTGCCTCTCCAAATCGACTCCTGGAGCGTTTCCAGCTACCACGGCACGAAATCCCGGGGTCAAATCCAGTTCCGCCAGCAAACCATCGCCGATGTGCGTGGGCGCCATGTCCTGCTCCTGGATGACATCCTTGATAGCGGGCTCACACTTCGTGCCATTCAGGAACGCCTCGCCACCGAGTCCGGCGCCGCCAGCATTCGCTCCTGCGTGCTCCTCCGCAAAAGCGTGACGCGCGAGACCGCCATCGATGCCGACTATATTGGCTTTGATATTCCCAACGAATTCGTCGTGGGCTACGGGCTCGATTACAACGAGCAATACCGCAACCTTCCCTACATCGGGGTTTTGAAGGAAGAGGCGATCCGGCGGCACGGCCGCTGAAACAAGCCGTGTGCGCGGTTTTTAAAGTCCAAGGAAAAACATTTCGCCCCGGTCGTGAAGTGCCCGCAGTGGGTCCCGACGGGCCGATCCATCGCATCTGGGCCGGCTTTGCCCGAAGCGAGATTTTAAATTGGTGGATTCAGCGTGGCGGCATCCTGCTCGACATTCCCGCCGAGGAATTCGCGGAACGCTCCGACCACTCCGGGGAATTGGTGTGGGACGTGCTGCCCTCGGGCCTCGTGATCCGCGCGATCCTCGACCGCCAGACGGCCCATGAACTCATTAAAATCGTCACCCGCGAATCCGCGCCCACCGAACTCGAGAGATTCCAGCACAACCGTATGCCGGTGCTGGAAAGCCCGCTCCACGCCGCTGCTCCCGTGACTTTTCCTGAGCCAACGCCTCCCGCCACACCAAAGTCATCAAAGCAACCCAAGCCAGCTCCCGCCGGGCTCGTGCAGGAAATGCTTTTCGATTTTTGATGTTCACCCCCTCCAAAAAAAATCCGCTGGAATCTCCGATTCTCTCGCTTAAAAATCTCGCCATGATCCGCTTTGCCATTGTTGCCTTTCTCTCAAGCGCTGCCTCGGTTTTCGCTGGGAGTGCCGGTTCGGCCCTCACAGCCCTCCAAATCATCTCCGCGCATCCGGTCGCCCAAAGCGCCGCTTTCGTCGAATTGCGCGGCGAGCGCGGCGAGCCCGTCCCCGCCGAGTGGATCGTTCTCCTGGCGGATCCCTCGGCTCGCGGGGGAGTCCGTGAATTAACGGTCGCAAATGGCCAGATCATCGGCGAGCGCACACCTCTGGCCGGATTCAGCGATATTGCGAGCCGGCCAGCGTTGGACCGCGCCAAGGTTTTGGTGGATGCCGGAAGCGTCTTCGAAATCGCCCAGCGCGAGGCAGTCCAGAGCGAACTCGGTTTCCACTGGATCGACTACTCTCTGGCGACAAATCCCCAGACGCTCCAGCCCGAGTGGACTGCGCGGCTCTATGACAGCGCCGGATCGCTTGCCGGGACCCTTCGCCTCTCGGCACTTGGCGGCGAGGTGATCGAGCCCCTGGTTCCACCGGAAGGAGTCAGCGCCAACGAGGATTCCGAAAAAAGGGTGGGGGGCCTGGTCGGGAAAGTGGTGGATTTCACCGAGTCGACCGCGAAAAAAGTTCAAAATACCACTCTGCGCACGGTCGGCGATGTTCAGGAATTCCTTGTCGGCGAGCGCACCGTCGGTCCGAAAGAGAAAGATTAGCCGCCCCGCCTAACTGCGCCTTCCCCCCCTTGAAAAAAATCACGCTCTCAGTTTTTTTGGGATTAGCCGTGGTGTCGGGATTTTTCCCTGCCGCGGTGGCGGCCGAGCCTTCCCCGACTCCCCAAGCCTCTCCGAGTCCCGCCGCTGTTTCTGCCACTCCCCGGCCCAAGGCCACGCCTGACGAGGAAGAGCAGGAAATTCGGCGCAACCACCGCTTTCTCGGCGAACCCGCCCGCCCAGCTCGCACTACGATGTTCATTGGCCGCGAGGTCGCTGTGCCGACCGGCTACAACGCCCCTCGCATCACCACCTCTCCCGGCGGCGCACAGGTCATTCAACCCGCAACGCCTCATTCCTTCGAAACCCGTAAAACCGGCGTGATGCTGAGCCCCGATGGAGGCTTTGAGCAAACGGAACTCGAAGGCTTCATCAACTACGGCACACCGATCCGCACCATCGTCCCGATATACAACGAAAAAGGCGAATTCCTCGGCACCGCAATCCAAAAACACCCGAACAACATCCTTCAACCCGTCTTCCGAACGATCCGGAGGTAAAACTGCAAATTCACCCCCAATGCTGCTCTACCCTAAACTTATCATCGGAAGCGTTGATTTGCCTGATGCCCAGCCGACAAAAAACCTCGCGATCCCGTTTTTTTCCCTATAGGCAGGTCCCCCCCATGAATCCACGACTCCTCGTTGCCGCGGCTTTTTTGAGCGCTGCTGTTTTTTCAGGCTGTAAAAAACCAGCACCTCCAACGCCCCCCGCGCCCAATGTTCAAGTGACCCCCGTCCTAAAAATGGATGTTGTGGCTTCGCAGACTTGGGTCGGGCTCCTCGATGGTTTTCAGAACGCGAATATCCAAGCGCAGGTCACAGGTTACCTCCTGACTCAAAACTACAAAGAGGGCTCGATGGTTAAAAAAGGCGCCCCTCTTTTCACGATTGATCCCCGCCCGTTCCAGGCGGCTCTCGCGCAAGCCGAAGCCCAATACGCCAGCGCGGTCGCCAAGGCTCAGCTCCAGCAGTTGACTCTCCAAAAACAAACCCAGCTTTACCAGACGAAGGTCATCAGTGAGCAGGAATACCAGACATCCTATCAAGACACGCAGGCCTCCTTGGCCAATGTTGGTGCCGCCCAAGCCGCCGTGCAGGCCGCCCAAGTCAATCTCGGTTACTGCACGATCATTGCGCCGTTCGACGGCGTTGTGGGTGTGGCGCAGGCGCAAATCGGCGATCTCGTGGGACCTGGCGGGCGCGTGAGTGTGCTGACGCAAGCTTCGCAGATCGATCTGATGAAGATGAACTTCTTCATCACCGAGGCGGAATATCTCCTGCTCGCCCCGCTCATCCAGCACCTCGATGCCATGCCAAAAGAGGACCGCCGTGCCCGGCTCTCGCTCAAACTCGCCGACGGTTCGCAATACCCCGAGCTCGGCACCTACGATTTCGTCAACCGCCAGATCAATACCTCCACCGGCACGATCCAGGTCACGGCCCTCTTTCCGAATCCCAAAAGCATCCTCCGCCCCGGTCTGTTCGCCACTGTCTCCGGGCCCGTCCAGATGATCGATGGCGCGCTGCTCATTCCTCAAAAAGCCGCCGTTGAAATGCAGGGAACCTTCTTCGTTTCCTCCGTTCAAGCCGATGGCACGGTGAAATCCGTTCCCGTGAAACTCGGTCCGATCCTCGGCCCTTGGCAGGTGGTAACCGGCCCCGTTGCCGAGGGTGAAAAAGTGATCGTGGAGGGGGTTGAAAAAGCCCGCCCGGGCATGAAGGTCTATGTCTCCGAATGGAAGGCCCCGCCGCCGCCGGAGCAGCCCAATCGCCCCGGCCCTCAATCCGCTCCCGAGCCTTCGCCATCGCCCGCCGCCGCCGCCAAGTAAGGACCGCCGACCATGTCGAATTTCTTCATCCGCCGGCCGATTGTGGCCATGGTCATCGCGATCATTATGGTCATCGTCGGCCTAGTCGCTATGGCCGGTCTGCCGGTCGCTCAGTTTCCAAATATCGTTCCTCCCCAAATCCAAGTTTCGACCACCTATGTCGGCGCCGACGCGCTGACGGTTGAGCAATCCGTCGCCACCCCGATCGAGCAGCAAATGAGCGGCGTCGAGGGCATGGAATACATGTATTCCATCAACGCCAACTCGGGGATCATGAACCTGAATGTGATCTTCGGCACGGACACGGTGCCGACGACCGACCAAATTCTCGCTCAGATGCGTCAGACGCAGGCGGCCTCGCAGCTTCCGGCGGAGGTGAAAAACTACGGTGTCACGGTGGAACAATCCCTTTCCTCACCACTTGGCGTCTTCGTGCTTTCGTCACCCGGAGGCGAGTTCGACCCGACCTTTTTGGCGAACTACGCCTACATCAACCTCAACGATCCGCTCACCCGCATCCCAGGCATCGGCAGGGTGAGCATTTTTGGCGCGGGCCAATACGCCATGCGCATCTGGGTGAAGCCCGACCGCCTCGCCACGCTGAACATCACGGTTCCCGAGGTTATTCAGGCCGTGAACGCCCAGAACAAGGTGAACCCCGCCGGTCAGATCGGTGGTGAGCCGGTTCCCGAAGGCCAAGTTTTCACTTACACCGTCACGACCACGAGTCGCCTCACCACGGTCGAGGAATTTGAAGACATCGTCATTCGCGCCGACCCCGACGGCTCGATTGTGCGGGTGAAAGATGTCGCGCGCGTGGAACTCGGCGGACAGGTCTACAACATCCGCGGCCGCTTTCAGGGCCAGAACGCCTGCATCATCGCGGTCTACCAGCTTCCCGGCTCGAACGCCGTGGACACCATGAAACAGGCCCGCGCCTTCTTTGAGCAGCAATCGAAAGTTTTCCCGAGTGGGCTTCAATACACCGTCGCACTCGACACGACCCTCGCGATCACCGACGGCATGAAGGAAATCGTGAAGACCCTTTTCGAGGCGATGGCTCTCGTGATTCTGGTGGTCTTCATTTTCCTGCAAGGCTGGCGCGCGACTCTGATTCCGCTCATCGCCGTGCCGGTTTCTCTCATCGGAACTTTTGCGCTGTTTCCAATGCTGGGTTTTTCAATCAACACCCTCTCGCTTTTTGGAATGGTGCTGGCGATCGGCCTGGTGGTCGATGATGCCATCGTCGTCGTCGAGGCCATCGAGTCCCACATCGAGGAGGGGATGAGTCCAAAGGATGCAGCCTTTAAGGCCATGTCACAGGTCTCGGGACCCGTCATCGCCATCGCGCTCATCCTCGCGGCGGTGTTCATCCCGACGGTGTTCATTCCCGGAATCACCGGTGCGATGTATCAGCAATTCGCCGTTACGATGGCCGTGTCGGTGTTGATCTCGGCCTTCAACGCTCTCTCGCTTAGTCCCGCGCTTGGCGCGCTTCTCCTGCGTCCCCGCAAGGAAACCCGCGGCCCGCTCGGTGCGTTTTTCCGAGGCTTCAACAAATTCTTCGAAACTGCGACGAATGGATACACCGCCGTTTGCCGCGGTCTGATCCGCAAGCTCGCGATTTCGATGCTGCTCCTCGTCGGCCTCGCCGTCGCTGCGGGAGGAATTGGTGGAACGATGCCCACCGCGTTCATCCCCGAGGAGGATCAAGGCTACCTCTTCGGCGTGGTTCAACTCCCGCGCGCGTCTTCCCTTCAACAAACCACCGAGGCCGCCGGCAAGATCGAGCAAATCCTCCTCAAGACTCCGGGTGTGGAATATGTCACCTCGATCATCGGCTTCAACCTCCTCAGCACCGTTCAAAGCACCTACACGGGCTTCTTTTTCATCACGCTCGAGGAGTGGTCGAAACGCAAGACGCCGGAACTCTCCGTCGATGCCATCCAAGCGAATATCAATCGCGAACTCGGTGCGCTCTCGAATCCCACCGCCTCGTTCGCCTTTCCTCCGCCCGCCATTCCTGGCATCGGCACAGCCGGTGGCGTGACCTTTATGCTCGAGGACCGCACGGGTGGACCGGTGAATGTCATCGCGGAGAACACTCAGAAATTCATGGCCGCCGCGAAGGCCCGCCCGGAGTTTACCAGCCTTTTCACAACCGCGCTGTGGGATGTGCCGCAAATCCACCTCAATGTGGATGAAGCCCAGGCGATGATCCAAGGCGTGGATCTCACCGAAGCCTATCAGACCGTGCAGACCTTCCTCGGCGGGTATTTCGTGAATTACTTCAATCGCTTCGGCCTCCAGTGGCAGGTCTATGTCCAAGCGGAGGGCAACTACCGCACCGACCTCGACAACCTCGGGCTCTTTTATCTCAGCAACAAAAACAAGGAGGCCGTGCCGGTGAATTCGTTCATCAAGGCGGAGAGCTCGTTCGGGCCGGAATTCACGATGCGATACAACATGTTCCGCTGCTCGCAAATCAACGCCTCCGTCGCCCCGGGCTACTCGACCGCGCAGGCGATGAAAGCGCTTGAGGAGGTTTTCGCCCAGACGATGCCGCCCGGCATGGGCTACGACTACTTCGGAATGTCCTATCAGGAGCAACAAGCCGCGCAAGGTGTGCCGCCCACGGCCATTTTCGCGTTATCCCTGCTGTTCGTGTTTCTCATCCTCGCCGCGCAATACGAGAGCTGGAGTCTGCCGTTCAGCGTTCTTTTCACCACGCCGATCGCGGTTTTCGGGGCCTTTGCCGCCCTCTCGATGCGCGGAATGCAAAACAACCTCTACGCGCAGATCGGCCTCGTCATGCTCATCGGTCTCGCGGCCAAAAACGCCATCCTCATCGTGGAATTTGCGAAGGATGAATACGAAAAAGGCACCGACCTCCTCGAGGCAACCCTGAAGGGGGCGAAACTCCGCCTTCGCCCGATCCTCATGACCGCCTTTGCCTTCATCCTCGGCACCGTGCCGCTGGCTTTGGCCTCTGGCTCGGGAGCTGTTAGCCGTCAAGTCCTCGGAACCACCGTCATCGGCGGAATGCTCGCTGCGACTTTCATTTCGATCTTCATCATCCCAGCCTGTTTTTATCTGGTGGAAAAATATTTCGTCGGCGCGCACCCCGAAAAACCTCCCGCCGAGCCGAAGTCGGCCTTGTAGCCGATCCATTGATCTGATTTCCATAATCACCTCTACCCAACAACCATTATGAGTTCACCCACCTTGCTGCCCCGGAATTTCATCATCCCCTTCATTCTCGTCACCACGCTTTTCAGCCTCTGGGGTTTCGCGAACGACATCACGAATCCGATGGTGGCGGCGTTTAAAAATGTTCTCCTGCTTTCGCACTTCGAGAGTTCGCTCGTTCAAGCCGCCTTCTACGGCGGGTATTGCGTCATGGCCATTCCGGCCGCGCTGTTCATTCGCCGCTTCACCTACAAGAGCGGCATCCTCGCCGGCCTCGTCCTTTACGCGGTTGGTTGTCTGCTTTTCATCCCCGCTGGAAACGCCCGCGACTTTTCCTTTTTCCTCGCCGCCTATTTCATCATGACGAGTGGACTCGCGTTTTTAGAGACCACCGCGAATCCCTACATCCTCTCGATGGGTCCGGAGGAAACAGCCGCACGGCGTTTGAATTTTGCACAGGCCTTCAATCCGGTTGGTTCGCTCTTGGGTATGTTCGTGGCGAAGGATTTCATTCTGGGTCGCCTCGATCCCGCAGACGAAACGGCCCGCCGCGCGATGGCTGAATCCGCCCCCGAGGCTTTTCAGAAAATCCAAATCGCCGACCTGGCCGTGATCGTCGGTCCGTATGCCATTCTTGGCGGCGTTGTGCTTTTGGCGATGGTCGCCTTCGCCCTCGCGAAGCTTCCGGATTCGACCTCCACGGATTCCCGTGAAAGCACCGTGGGCGCCTCCCTAGGTCGCTTGTTGCGCACGCCGGATTATGTTTGGGGCGTTGTGGCGCAGGCCTTTTATGTCGGTGCTCAAATCATGGTCTGGACCTTCATCATCCAATACGCGGTGAATGAAATCGGCCTGTCAGCTCAAACCGCCCAAGGCTGGAATATGGTGGCCATGGTGATCTTCGTCTCAAGCCGGTTCGTTTGCACCTACCTGCTCAAATTCTTCAATCCCGGCCTGCTTCTCACCTTCCTCGCCATCGCGGGGGGGGCCTTGGTGATGGGAGCGATTTTCCTGAAAGGAATGCCCGGCCTCTACTCGCTCGTCGGAGTCTCCGCCTGCATGTCGCTCATGTTTCCGACAATCTACGGCATCGCCCTCTCCGGCTTGGGTGATGACGCCAAGCTCGGCTCGGCGGGTCTCATTTTCGCCATCGGTGGGGGTTGTCTCATGACTCCCCTTCAGGCGCTGATCATGGACGGCTCCGCCTGGGGATCGATTTCTGCGACGCGCGCCTCGTTCCTCCTACCGTTTATCTGCTTCGTGGTCATCGCCGCCTACGGATTCACGGTCGCCCGCCGCAAGGCTTGAGACCTCCGTCCCACTGGAGTTGCCGGGAAACGCGATAGCCGATACGAAAGAAAAGATCGTATGGACTTCCAGCGTTTGATCTCACTCCCGCCCGCGATGGCGGAATTTTTCCCGACCTCTCCGGAAGGGAGGAATTGGTTCGCCGCGTGCGACCCCGCTGGTTCCAAACTCGGCTCCGGCGGTGGCGTCGCTCATCTTCTCGCCTCGGCCTGGCGCGCGTCTGCTGGTGAAAAATCCTTCGCTGACTGGTGTGATTCGGGCCTGAAACTCGCTCTTATGGCGGGTGGGCAAAGCCGTCGTCTCCCCGCCTACGCCGCCACGGGAAAAATCCTCATGCCGTTCCCGGCCTTGCGCTGGGCGGAGGGGCAGCGGCTGGATCAAACCCTCCTCGATGTCCAATTTCCCGACTTCCGCCACATCGCCACCGCCGCGCCCGCCTCGAGCCGTGTAATGCTCGCGAGCGGTGATGTGTTGCTCCGCTTCCCGCCGAAACTTCCGCCCATGCCGGAAGCCGACATCATTGGGCTCGGAATGTGGGTGGATGCCGAAACCGCCTCGCACTTCGGCGTGTTTTTCTCCCCGCGCGAACGCCCCGACCAACTCGCTTTCTTCCTGCAAAAACCCAAGCCCGCCGAGATTCTCACTCGTGCGGTGGATCATTTGTTTCTCGTCGATACCGGCCTCTGGCTCCTGAGTGCGCGGGCCGTTTCGGTGTTGTTCAAAAAATGCGGTTGGGACGAGTCGCGCGGAGATTTCCCCGACGGTGTGCCGAACTTCTACGAACTCTACGCTGGCATGGGGCCGTGCCTCGGCACCGATCCAGCAGAGCGCGATGCCGACATTTCGCCGCTCTCGTGCGCCGTCGTGCCCTTGCCCGATGCAGAGTTCTACCACTTCGGCACAAGCCGTCAGATGATCGAATCGGTCTCGGCCCTCCAAAACCGAACGCTCGACCAGCGCGGCCAATCCCCGCTCGCCCTGAAGCCGCATCCCGACATGTATGTTCTGAATTCGGACTTCGCGTTCGCCGCGCGTTCCCCCGAAAACAAGCCGGTGTGGGTCGAGAACAGCGTCCTGCCCGGCGACATGCCGCTCGCCTCGGGAAATGTGCTCACCAACCTGCCAACAGGCATCGGCCGTTTCCGCGTCGCGCCCGGAATGTGCGTGGACACGCCGCCGGTGGGCGACCAAAACCTCGCCGTTCGCGTTTACGGGATCGACGATCCCTTCAAAGGCGCGGTCGGCGACGCCTCAACCATTTTCCTCGGCGAGCCTCTCGTGGAGTGGTTCGAACGGCGCGGTATCAATCCCGCACAATTCGGCATCGATCCCAAAACCGACATTCAGAACGCCAAACTTTTCCCTGTTCTCAATCCCGCCCAACCGCTCGCCCGGCTCATCGAGTGGATGGGCCTGCCTGAGTCGGCCGGTGACGCCGAAATGCTCGCGCTCTGGAAAAAAAGCGAACGCCTCTCCGCGCAGGAAATCACCGAGCGTTTCTCGCCCCGGCGTTTGCTCCAAACCCGCCATGGTCTGATCGCCTCCGCCGCGCCGTTGATTTTTGCCCATCGCACCCGGAACGCCTTTCATCGCCTCGACCTCGACAACGCCGCCGCCTTTTTCGCCGAGTCCGGCGCGCCGGTTCCTGAGGTTTTGGAGAATGCCGGTCTCGCCTCGCTCGAGGTTTTGGCCGAAACGATGTTCGCCGCCCGCGTCGCTTTTCGTCGCGGCGATACCGCAAAATCCGAAAACCTCGAAAAGACCGCCTTTGAATCCCTCTCCCGCACGATCGCCGGGGCCATGGCCGCCCGCCCGTGCGCTCCGCTCCGCAACGCCGTGGAGGACCAAATCGTCTGGGGACGCAGCCCCATCCGCGTCGATCTCGCAGGTGGTTGGTCCGACACGCCGCCCTACTGCCTGAAACACGGTGGCGCAGTCGTGAATGTCGCCCTGGAACTCAACGGCCAGCCGCCGGTGCAAGTTTTTGCGAGAGTCACATCCGAGAAGCATCTCGTCATCCGCTCGATCGATCTCGGGGCCGAAACCAAGGTCGCTGATTTCAAGGAACTCGAGGACTTCGCCAAGGTCGGGGGCGAATTCTCCCTCGCAAAGGCCGCGCTGGCCCTCGCCGGTTTCCATCCCCGCTTCAGCGCCCACACCGGAGCGAAATCCCTCGACCAAATCCTCGGCGCTTTCGGCGGCGGGCTCGAAATTTCCCTGCTCGCCGCCACGCCCAAAGGCTCGGGCCTCGGCACAAGCAGCATTCTCTCAGCGACACTTCTCGGCACGCTCTCCGAGGTTTGCGGCCTCGGTTGGAACCACTCGGAAATCACCTCGCGCACACTCGTTCTCGAACAACTCCTCACCACCGGCGGCGGTTGGCAGGATCAGGCGGGCGGTATCCACCACGGTCTCAAAATGATCGAAACCACGCCGGGCCTCGTTCAACGCGCCGCCGTTCGTTGGCTCCCGGACCACTTGCTCGCCGAGGCGATCGGCAATGGCACCGCGCTGCTCTACTACACCGGCCTCACCCGCGTCGCGAAATCGATCCTGCAGGACATCGTTCGCGGGATGTTCCTCAACCGCGCCGACACCTTGACGATCGTCGATGACATCTCGGCCCACGCCCGCGAGTCGTTCGACCTGCTTCACCGCCAATCCTGGAGCGATCTCTGCCGCGTCGTCCGCCGAAGCTGGGAACTCAACTGTGCGTTAGATGCTGGAACGAATCCCCCGGAGGTGCGGGAAATCCTCGCGCGGGTGGCGGATTGGACTGCCGCCGCGAAGCTCCCGGGCGCCGGCGGCGGAGGGTATATTTTTCTCCTCGCAAAAGATGTTGAGGCCGCGGCCCGCATCCGCCGCGAACTCACCGAACGCCCCCCAAATCCTCGCGCGCGGTTCGTAAAAATGAAAATCTCCCCGACAGGATTCCAGGTGACCCGCAGCTAAATCTGCGCTCCATGTTTTAAAATTAAAGTCCCGTCGAAACGCGTCGATTCCTTCAAGTAGGAGAAAAAACCATGATCGACGACCAATACAAAATGGGACTGATGGCGGTGGAGGGTTATCTCGAACTTGGAATGACCCAAGATGCCATGCGCGACTTTTTGAATCTGCCGCGCGAGGCGAAATTTAGCATCGAGGGTCTCACCCTCCTTATGGAAATCCACCGCGCCGAAGAAGAATGGCCGGAGATGGAATCGGTCGCCGAGCGCCTCTGGCAGGCGGAGCCCGAAAATGTCGCCCACTGGATCGATTGGGCGCTGGCGCTCCGCCTCTGCAATTCGATTAACAGCGCGCGGATTCTTCTCATCGAGGCGCTCGAGCGTTTCCCCGAGGAGGGGTTGGTCCACTACCACCTCGCCTGCTGCGAGTGCCAACTCGGCAACCTCCCCAGCGCCCGCGAGCATTTGATGGAGTCCAAAAAACGCTGCCGCATCTGCCGCGTCCTCGCCCTCACCGACGAGGGGGAACTCCAGCCGATCTGGACGGATTACGCCGCGCCGCAGTTCCAATCCTGAGATTTCCATCGTCCGTCCGGGATTCTGTCATGGGGGAAAAACCGATCTCCATGGCTTGCGCCCCTAAGGGTTCATACCTAGGCTTGTCGGCTCATGCGTCGATGGTTGTTCTGGATTTGCCTCTTTGTGTTCGTTTCCGTGCTCGTCGCGGTGCCGGACTTGAAGCGCACAAATACCTTTGTGGCAGATGGCTTTGACCTTCCCGTTGGCAAGCCGCCGGGCGAGGGTTACTACATGGCGCGAGGTTATCTATCTTACCATCCCGGAGAGGATTGGAACGATGTTCGAGGGGGGAATTCCGACTTCGGCGCGCCGGTTTATTGCATCGGAAATGGCGTCGTCACCTATTCCCAGGACGCCCGCATGGGCTGGGGGAATGTCGTGATCGTGCGCCATGCGTTCCTCGAGGGTGGCAAGCTCCAGATGGTCGATTCGATGTATGCCCACCTGAATCAAATCATGGTCAAAAAAGGGCAGCAGGTAAAACGAGGCCAACAAGTTGGAACCATCGGGACGAATCGGGGTATGTATACCGCCCACCTGCACTACGAAGTCCGAAAGAACCTTTTCATCGGCATCAACCGCTCACGATTCGCAAAGGACCTGACGAACTACCACCGCCCCAGCCAATTCATCGCCCAGCGCCGCCAGTTGCCTGGAGCTGGGCGCACGGCCTCGGTTCCCATCGGCACCTACGCGACCGACCAAGCCGGTTACCAAATCCCGCAATCGGACTGGAAACCCGGCAAAAAAGACAAACCCACTGCCCGGCCCGACCGGTTCCGCGTGAACCGTTTCGACGATATCGGCTACTGACCATGAACCCCGCAAATGCGCCGTTATTTTTGATCGCTGGAGGAGGGGATTACCCCAGCCTCGTGATCGAGGGTGCCCGCCGCGCCGGGGTCTCGCGGATCGTCATGGCCGCCTTCGAGGGGGAGACGAAGCCGGAAAATGTTCCGTTGGTCGATGCGGTCGAGTGGATGCGCGTAGGTCAGATGGGTCGCCTCCTCGACGCTGCGAAAAAATCCGGAGCCGCCCGCGCGTTGATGGCCGGCCAACTCGCACCGGGCAATCTGTTCGACCTCCGCCCCGATTTCAAAGCCCTCCTCATCCTCGCCAAACTCAAACGCCGCAATGCCGAGACGCTCTTCGGTGCCGTCGCCGAGGAATTGGCGAAGGCGGGGCTGGAACTGATTTCCGCCATGACTTTTCTCGATGACCACATCGCCCCGCGCGGGCTGATTGCCGGGCCGCGCTTGAAGCCCCGCGCGATCGAGGATTTGGAATTCGGCTTCCGCATCGCGAAGGAATCGAGCCGCCTCGACATCGGCCAGACCGTGGTGGTCAAAAACGGAACTGTCCTGGCCGTTGAAGCCTTTGAAGGAACCAACGAAGCCATTCGCCGAGGAGGTCAGCTCGGGCGCGGCGGCGCAACCATGGTCAAAGTCTCGAAGCCCGATCAGGATATGAGGTTCGATGTTCCGGTCGTCGGAGTCAAAACCCTCGAGGTCGCCGTCGCAGCAGGCATCCGCCACATCGGCGTCGAAGCCGGGAAAACCCTCCTCCTCGACCGCCCGAAGGTCTGCGAACTCGCCCAAAAACTCTCTCTCTCTATCCACGGATTATGAAAACTCTTCGCACCGGAGTCGTCGGCGTCGGCCACATGGGCGTCAACCACGCCCGCCTTTACAGTGAAATCCCCGGCAGTGAATTCGCTGCCGTCTTCGATTCCAACGCCGACAACGCCGCTGCCGCCGCAAAGCGTTTCGGCTGCCGCGCCGCATCCAGCCTCGAGGCATTCGCCGAAATGGTGGATGCTGCCACGATCTGCACTCCGACGGTCACCCATCACCGGATCGGCTTGGGGCTTTTGGAAAAGGGCAAGCACCTGCTTATCGAAAAACCCATCGCGACCACGCCCGCCGAGGCGCGCGAGCTCGCCGCCCTCGCCGCCGCGAAGGGCTGTGTGCTGCAGGTCGGCCATGTCGAGCGCTTCAATCCCGTCCTCCACGCGCTCGAGGCCCAACTCAAAAATCCCCGCTTCCTCGAGGTCACACGCCTCTCGCCGTTTCCCAACCGAAGCACCGACATCGGCGTGGTTTTGGACCTCATGATCCACGACATCGAGATCATCCTGCACCTCGTCCGCTCGCCGGTGGAGAGCATCGATGCCGTGGGAATCCCGGTCCTGAGCCGTGGCGAAGACATCGCGAATGTGCGCTTCCGCTTTGCCAATGGCTGCGTGGCGAATGTCACCGCCAGCCGCATCAGCCAGGAGCGCGTGCGCAAAATCCGCGTCTTCCAAGAGAACGCCTACCTCTCGCTCGACTACAAAAACCAGTCCGGCTACCTGCTCCGGCTCGCCCGCGACGATGAGAAGGAAAGCAGTGGCATTGGCAAACTGATCGGCCTCGCGACCGACTCAAAAATTGTCACTGATTTCAGCGGACACCGAATCGTGCGCGAGCCGGTGGAGGTGGAAAAAGGCGAGCCGTTGCGCATCGAGTTGGAGTCGTTTCTCGAGTGCGCCCGAGAGGGATTGAAACCGCGTGTCACCGGCCTTGCCGCCGCCGACGCGCTCGACCTCGCGCTCGAGATCACCCGCCGCATCGAAGAGTCTGATCCGCGCCGCGCCGGCTGAAATCCTCCCGCGACCATGGTTCCCGTCTCTGTCCTCATCGTCACCGCCGGATTCGGTGAGGGACACAATGCTGCCGCCCGGAACCTCGAGGACGCGATCAAGGAGTTCCATCCCGAGATTTTGGTCTCGGTGCACGACTTCTTCCGAGAGGCCCACCCGTGGATTTATCCCCTCGCGCAGTGGGGCTACAAAACCGCCATCCGCCGTGCGCCATGGGCTTGGAATCTCTTTTACCAATTCCTCGACCGCTTCCCGCGCGTGTCCTCGCTTGGACTCGGCTTTTACCGGCGCGCCGCCAGGCGGATGCGCCACACGATCCTCCGCATGGAGGCGGGCATTGTCGTCAGCACCTTTCCCGGCTACGGCCCGATCTTTCAACGCGCCGCGCGCAAATTCGATTTGCACCTCCCCTTCGCGACCGTCATCACCGATTCGATTTCAATCAACTCGATCTGGCTGCAGCCACCCTCTGACGCGTATTTCGTTCCGAACGATCCCACCGCCCAAATCCTCGAGCGAAAAGGAATCCCCCGCTCGAAAATCCGCGTCACCGGATTTCCCGTTCCGCTCCTTTTCGCCACGCCAGCCGCTCATCCCCGCGAGGTTCCACCCGCCGACGGCCTTTGGAAGGTTCTCTACATGGTTAACGCCGAAGGCGACGACGCGCTGAAAACCGCGCGCGGATTGCTCGGATTGGAAAACCTGGCGCTCACCGTCGCCTGCGGACGCAACGAAACCCTCTGCCGCCGCATGCGGGACCTCGGCGAGGAATTGGGCAGGCCGATCGAGGTTTTGGGTTGGGCTCCCGAAATGCCGCAGCTCATCCGGCGAAGCCATTTGCTCATCGGCAAGGCGGGCGGCGCGACGGTCCAGGAGGCCATGGCCGCGCATACGCCGATGGTTATTACAAAAGTCGTTCCGGGCCAGGAGGAGGGGAATGCCCGCCTCCTCGCGGGAGCCGGCGCGGGGTTTGTGGCTCAAAGTCCCGCCGCTGTCGTGGAGACCGTGCGTCGGATTTTTGATTCTGGCGGTGTGCTTTACCGCGAGTGCCTGAAAGCCGCGACCTCGATCAGCCATCCCGCTGCTGCGAAGGACATCGCGAATCTCGTCTCCTCCCTCTGCCGGAGAGGTTGAAAACTACCGGCGCCGCTTCGCGCCGAAGCGCATGCCCTTGTGGGTGCGAACCCCCTTCGCGCCTTTGAGCGAGGACATCACGCGGTCTTCGTCAAAGAGCGCGGTGTAGACATAGGTGAAATTCTCGAGCTTTTGGCGCGGAACCTTCTGGCCGATGAAACGCTCGATATCGAGAACATGCGGAAGTTCCTCAGCGGTCATGATCGTGAACGCCTCGCCGACCGTCTGCGCGCGACCGGTGCGACCGATGCGGTGCACATAGTCCTCCGGATGCTGCGGCACATCGTAGTTAATCACATGACTCACGCCGGCGATGTCGATGCCGCGCGCCGCGATGTCCGTGGCGACCATGACCTCGTAGCGCCCGCCTTTGAAGCCCTCGAGCGCATCGACGCGCTCGTTTTGAGTGCGGTTCGAGTGGAGCGTGGCGACAGAGTGGTTGTTCTTTTTCAACTGCCGCGAGATGCGGTCGGCGCCGTCCTTGGTGCGGCTGAAAATCAAAACGCTGTCGTAGTTCGTGCGCTCGAGCAGGGTCAGGAGCAAATCGAATTTTTGGTCCACCGCCACCGGGTAGAGAGCGTGGGAGACGGTCTCGGCGGGCGAGCGGCGCGCGCCGATCTCGATGCGCTCCGGATCCCGCAGGCACCAGGACGAGAGGCGTTGGATTTCCTCGGGAATCGTGGCCGAGAACAGGAGCGTTTGGCGTTCCTTCGGGCATTTCTCAACAATCCGACGCACATCGGGCAGGAAGCCCATGTCGAGCATGCGGTCCACCTCATCGAGAATGAGGAATTGCAGGGAACTCAAATCCACCGCGCCTTGCTCCATGTGGTCGAGCAGTCGGCCAGGTGTGGCCACGATCACATCGCACTGGCGTTTCAAATCATCGCGCTGCTTGCCGTAACCGACTCCGCCATGGATCAGCGAAACCTCGGTGTGCATGAAGCGCATGTAGTCGCGAAAAGCCGTCTCGACCTGCATCGCGAGTTCGCGCGTAGGCTCGAGGACAAGACAGCGGATGCGCGGTTCGTGGTGGTCGAGTTTCGAGAGGACTGGCAGAGCAAAGGCGGCGGTCTTGCCGGTGCCGGTTTGCGCCGAGGCGATGAGGTCCCTGCCGGAAAGAATCACCGGAGTGGCGCGGAGTTGGATCGGGGTCGGATCCGAGTAGCCCATGCGTTGCGCGCCGTGAAGAACAGGCTCCGAAAGCCCGAGTTGCTGAAATGACATGCGGCAAGTTGTGCCAGTTCGCAAGAGGTGCGGCAATGGAAAGCTGGCGGCTCAGCCGATGAGTTCCGAAAGCTCGCTAGCCTCGAGAGCGGGGGCGGTGGAATTTTCTGGGTCGAGGAGTTCGGTGAGGAGGGCGCGTTTTTTCTCCTGCATGTCGAGCACGCGTTGTTCCACGGTGTCGCGGGCGACGAGTTTGATCGAGGTGACGACATTTTGCTGTCCAATGCGGTGGGCGCGGTCAGTGGCTTGGGCCTCGACAGCGGGGTTCCACCAGGGGTCGAAGTGGATGACGGTGTCGGCGGCGGTGAGGTTGAGGCCGGTGCCGCCGGCTTTGAGGCTAATGAGAAACACGGAGACCGAGGGGTCGTTTTGGAAGCGCTCGACCACAGCGCCGCGGTCTTTGGTGGTTCCATCCAAGCGGCACCAGGAAATGTCGGCCTCGTCGAGGGCGGGAGCGATGAGGTCGAGCATCGAGGTGAATTGGCTGAAGACGAGCGAGCGGTGCCCGCCATCCACGGCTTCGCGCAGCAACTCCAGGAGTGCCTCGAGTTTTCCCGACGGCGCGGGGGAGTCTTTGCCGAGCAAACGCAGGTCGCAGCTGGCTTGGCGGAGGCGGAGCAGGGCGGCGAGGACCTTCATGCGGGCGGCGCCGCCGGACTCGCGAAGGGCATCGACCTGTGCGCGGGCGGCGATCTGGAGTTGGGTGTAGGCGGCCTTTTGGTCGGGGGTGAGTTCAACCTCCACGACCTGCTCGATCTTGGCGGGAAGCTCGGGGAGGATTTGGGATTTCGTGCGGCGGAGCATCCAGGGCTTCACGCGGCGGAGGAGGCGGGGCCAAGCGGCAGCACCCTCGCCGGCGAGGATGGGCTTTTCGTAGCGGTCTTGGAAATCACTGCGCGTTCCGAGGTAGCCGGGCAGGAGGAATTCGAAGAGGGACCACAGGTCGCGCACGGAATTTTCGAGCGGAGTGCCGGTGAGAATGAAGCGCGCTCGGGCCTTCACCGCGTAGGCCGCCTTGGCGTTCTGGCTTTCGGGATTTTTGATGTGCTGGGCCTCGTCGAGGACGACTGAGGTAAAGGCGAGATTTTGGTAATGTGCGATGTCGCGGCGGAGCAGGGCGTAGCTCGTCACGATAAGGTCGTGGCTGGGGATTTGGGCAAAAAGTTTTTCACGGTCCGGACCGCCGAGGGCGAGGATTTGAAGGCCGGGGACAAATCGTGCCGCTTCGCGAGTCCAGTTCCAGACGAGCGAGGAGGGGCAGATCACAAGGTGCGGGCCGGGTGTGGCCTCGAAATACGCGAGGGCTTGAACGGTTTTGCCGAGCCCCATGTCATCCGCCAAAAGCCCGGCCTCGCGGGCGAGCAACCACGAGGCGCCTTCGATTTGATAGGGACGGAGGCGCGATTGGAGTGGGCCGAGTTTTTTTGGGGAGGATTTGGCGGTGGGCGTTTCCTCGCGCCTCCACTCGGCGATGCTGGCTTCGAGATACCCGCGCTGGGAGGGAGGAATTCGGTAGCCGCCGCGTTCCTGCGAGGGGTTGCAATCCTTTAAGACCTCCTCGAGATCGGAGGCGAGCGTGGCGTCGGGAATGGCGATCCGGCCATTGGACAGGCGGAGTCGCGGCGTGCCGCTCTGCAAAAGCCTTCGCACATCCTGGTCGCTCAGGACGGCTTCCTTGCCGGCGCTGAAATGGACGTGGAAATCCAGCCAGCCATCGCCCCGCTCGCGGAGCGCGAATTGAGGCTCGAGTCGAACGATGTCGCGCGTCACATGCTGGAATCTCTCGCCCTCGCGGACGGTCCATTTTTGTTTCAGGACGGGGAGTGTGTTGGCGAAAAAACCAACGACTGCATCCTCCCCGCGCAGGACGGCCTGGCCCTTGTCGTTCTCGAAACCGGTGCGCACGAGTTCCGCCAAAACCTCGACCTCGGCGTTTGGGTTGCTGGCGCCAGGCGTGGAATATTCGAAATCCACTGTGGCCTCGAGGTGGCGGAGCGAGCCTTCAATCGAGAGGGTGACGCGCGGAACCTCGGTGCTGTTCTGTCTGGGAGATGCCGTGGCGATGGGTTTCGGCGCTGGGGAGGATTTGGTCGGTGAGAGGACTTCGAGGCCGATCGCCACGGAGTGCGCGCAGATGATGCCTCGGCGGCGCGAGTCCGCGCACGGGCAGAGATTTTCGATATCCACGGGATTGCGCAGGCGGAGACCCGCCAAAAACTCGCGTCCGCCCTCGGTGATTCGGCCTTTCAGGAGCGGCGGCTCGTAGGCGGCCTCGCGCACGGCGCCGGAGGCCTTGATGGCGCGGGCGCGCTTCATGACATCCCAACCGCCAAGCGAGACGAGGAGTTTTTCGGTGAGTTCCATCGCAGGGAAAGCGGGGTTGTTACCCGCTTTGCCGGTTTTGTCCACGAATGCGTTGGAGGTTTCTTTCGACGGATTGACGCAGGGGCTGGCTCTGGATTCGTGAAATCCAGTCCTTCACTTTTCTCCACTTGAGACCGCTCAAATCTGTCTCCGGCAAATTTCCACCCACCTGGCTGCGATTCATGGCTGACAGGTAGGCAAGGTCGAAGAGGGCTTTTTCAGATGAGGCGACAAACCCCTCCGCGCGCGGATCCTGCTCGTAACCGTCAAACAATTCCGGGGTGATGTGATGGAGGGAGATGATGGTTCCCGCGATGTCTTTATCTCCCGGGCGGCCGAGTGTGATGGCGAAATGCTTGGCTGGAATTTGCTGGAGGCGGTCATGGATTCGGAGGGCGGACCAGCCGGAGAGATAGGCGGGATAGGGATCGGCGGCTGCCGTAACCAAGATTCCCGCGCGCGCTATGGGTTTGCCGAGCATCCAATGTCCCCGTTTGAGCGGGGTGGCCAAACCCTCTGAGGCAAGTCTCCGCAACGCCATGGAGGCGGCAGGAACGCGCAGGCCGGTGAGTTGGGACGCTTCGCGCGTGGTGACACGCTTGAGGGCTGCAAGTTTTTGATAAAAGGCGGTGGCGTTCATTTTTTCGTTGGAGGCATGCCCCGTGTTAAATCCGCCGCAACCCGCTCCGACATGGCTTTCCAAGCCACCGGCGTGCCGTGGTAGGTGGCCAGATCGGTTGGCAAAAAGGGAACCACCTGTTCCATGAACATTGTGAAGGTGATCAATCCCAGTTGTTGCAGGGCATGTCGGAGGGTTTCGCTAGGAACCTTTCCTATGGCGGCCGAATAAGCCGAGAGATGTTGCAAGTCGAAGACATCCCGGGCCTGAACTTGGGTGCGGGCCGCCAAGGCCTGGATTTTCTGCCGGTAGGCCGCCGATCCGGTGTAGTGGTTGAAAATGAAAGGCACCACGCGCCGCTCGGCGAGAAGTGTGGCCGAGGGAGGTTCGGCAACGGACTCCTCGAACTCCCCGTCCTCGCGGCGGGAAAACTCCAGACGCGTGGCGATAGGCGTATTGTGATAAATGATGTGGAACTTCCAGCGCTGAACCGTCTGGGTTTGCTTGGAGGGCTTGACTTCGCTCAACCCGATTCCCGAGGCGGCCAACTCGCTCAACAGAGGTCGGCCAGTCAGAACCTTGTTCACATTCTTTTTTAGAATTTCGACGCCGACTTTTCGGGCATCGAAATCCATATCCTCTGAGAGCCTGGGACTGTTGTGGTAGAGGCGAAGATTTACGCCGCCTTTCAAGCAAATCGTGCCAGGGCTGACGGTTGATGAAAAATGCCTCAGAAAAACAAGGTGGAAAATTTCAACGGCTGCTCTTGATTCCATTACGAATAGTTAACTTAAAAATTAACTAATCACAATTGAAATATCCAATGTGAAACATCAGTAACCCGCGGCCTTGACACTGTTGGCGTTGGCGTTGCTAGATACGCGGCGTGAAACCCTTCCCGATTCTGGCGATCGCCGTTGCGTTGTTGACGACATCGTGCACCACCCTCCAAAACCGCCGGTATCTTTGGGAACCGCAGCAAGTCGAGGGGCCCTACACGCGGATGCTTGCCACCAAACCTTGGCCCTGGCCCCGTGAGAGCCAGACCGCGAACGCTCCCCAGCCCGAGGCCGAGAAGCCTTGGGGAAAATAACGGGCGGTTTCAGCTCGGCTTGCCTGACTGCGTGACGGGCAGGGTCACATGAAACGCCGCGCCCTCGCCGGGCATGCTTTCGAGTGAAACGCTTCCTCCATGTGCGAGGACGATATTTTTAACGATCGAGAGGCCGAGGCCTGTGCCGCCGGCGTCGCGCGCGCGGTGTTTGTGGACGCGGTAGAATCTCTCGAAAATGTGGGCTTGGTCCTCGAGAGGGATGCCCGGGCCGTTGTCGGAAAAAGTCAGTTGGATGCTTTCGCCAATGCGCTTGGCGGTGAGGTGGATTTTCAAGGCGGGGACCTCGCCGTGCTGAAGCGCGTTGAGGAGGAGGTTCGTGCAAACCTGCTCGATGCGGCTCGGGTCGATTTCTGCAGACCGCGCGTCCTCCGCCCAATCCAGAACGATCTCCGCCGAGCGCTCCTCGATTTTTGGCCCGAGGTTTTCGATGACCCGCTCGACCAGCGCGGGCATCTCGGTGTTGGCGAAATGCAAAAGCCGCGAGCGGTTTTCCATGCTCGAGATCGTGAGGAGATCCTCGAGGAGCAGGGCGAGGCGGCGGACATTCCGGTGGATGGCCTCGAGCGATTTTTCGGTCATCGCCGGGTCCTCGATCGCGCCATCGCGGAGTGTTTCGACATAGCCGTTGATGATCGTCAGCGGTGTGCGGAATTCATGGGAGACATTGGCGACGAACTCGCGGCGAACGGCCTCCAGCGAGCGAACGGCGGTGATGTCTTGGAATACGATCAGTGCCGCGCGGGGCTTCGTTTCGTTCTCCGCAGCGAGCGGGGCGACATGGACGACGAAGGTTCGCGTGTCGAACGCCAACTCAAGTTCGCGCTCGCGGCCGGTGGCCATGGTGGACTCCACGGCCTGCTGGATTTCGTGGCGGCGCAGGACTTCCAGCACGGTGCGGTTCACGGGGTTTTTGATGTCCGGGAAAAACCCAAGCAGCGCTTGGTTGCAAAGCGTCACCCGCATGGAGCGGTTCGCCACGAGGATTCCCTCGCGCATGCCCGAGAGGATGCCGCGCAGGCTCAGGCCTTCATTGGCGATCTGGCGGTCGAGTTGCTCGAGTTGACGCGAGATTTTTCGAATCTGCGTGGCGGATTCGAGGTAGGGGGCGTAGTCGGGGGAGAGGGGAGGAAGGTGGTAGTCGCCGGAGGCCACACGCTCCAAATCCCGCCGCACGGCGCGCCAGGGTTTGACGACGCGGAAGTAGACAAACGCGAGGGCCGTGGCGCCGAGCGCCAGAGGGAAAAGCCACTCGGCCGGACTCAAATCGCGAGAGGCGGGTTGAGGCGGTAACCCTCGCCTCGCACGGTTTCAAGGCGGTCGGCGTGGTCGCCGAGTTTTTCACGGAGTCGCCGGATGTGGGTGTCCACGGTCCGCGTGTCGGCACCCGAGGCGTAGCCCCAGACATCTTTCAAAAGAAGGTCGCGGCTGAGCGTTCGGGCAGGATTATTAAGAAAGGCGGTGAGCAATTTGAATTCGGTGGTTGTGAGGTCCAATCGCTTGCCGTCGAGTTTGGCCGAGAGGGTGGTTTTGTCCAGAACGATGCTTCCCGATTCAAGTGTGGTGCCGACCGCCGAGCCGCTCCGGAGGCGCTTGAGGAGGGCCTGGACGCGCAAAACGACCTCCTTGGGACTGAATGGCTTCGCCACATAGTCCTCTGCGCCGAGTTCGAGACCCTTCACGCGGTCCTTCACATCGCTTTTGGCGGTGAGCATCAGGACGGGAACGCCTGCGAGGGTGGGGTCGGATTTCATCGTGCGGCAGACCTCGAGGCCGGTCATTCCGGGGAGCATGATATCCAGCACCACGGCGTCGGGCATATTTTGGCGGACCGCTTCGAGGCCGGCGGAACCGGAATTTTCGACCAATACCTTAAAACCCGCCTTGCGCAGGTGATAGCGGAGCAAATCGACCACATCCGACTCATCCTCGACCAGCAGCACGGTGTCTTCCATTGGGTCGGTGATTATCCAAGCAGGCCCGCGCGGACAAGAACCAGAATGTGACAAAAACATCAGGTCACCGCGTGGTGGTTCAGAAAAACAAGAAAACTGAACCGCGGTGACCTGAGTTGTTGTCTCAACTGCTAGGTTAGACGATCACCTAAGCGCGGCGTTCAAAAAATTTTCAAAAAAATTTCAATCCTCGAGGACGAGGCCGGTCGGGCAGTGGTCGCTTCCCATGACATTCATCTGGATAAAAGCGGATTGCAGATTCTTCTCGAGTGCCTCCGAGGCGCAGAAATAGTCGATGCGCCACCCGATATTCCGCTCGCGGGCTCCATTCTGGTAGCTCCACCAGGTGTAGTGACCCCCAGCGGGTTCGAAGTGGCGAAAGGTATCGATGAATCCCTCGGCGAGGATTTGGTCGAAGGAGGTTCGCTCCTCGATGGTGAAGCCGGCGTTGCGGGTATTCTCGCGCGGTCTGGCGAGGTCGATTTCCCGGTGCGCCACATTCATGTCGCCGCAAAAAATAACCGGCTTCGTTTTCTGAAGATCCCGCAAGTAAGCGATAAAAGCCGGCGTCCACTCGTGTGTGCGGTAATCGAGCCGGGTCAGCTCGCGCTGGGAATTCGGCGTGTAGACATTCACGAGATAAAAATCGCCGAAGTCCGCTGTGATCACGCGTCCCTCTTGGTCGTGCTCGGGCCGGTTGATTCCATTTGTGACTCCGGCCGGGGTTTTGCGGGTGAGGATCGCCGTGCCCGAGTAGCCGGGGCGGACGGCGGAGTTCCAATAAACCTCGTAACCGTCGAACTTCTGGGGGACCTGCTCGGGCCGGGCTTTGATTTCCTGGAGGCATAGGACATCAGGTTTCTCGCGCTCGAGGTAGTCCATGAGGCCCTTTCCGAGGATCGAGCGGATGCCATTCACATTCCAAGAAATCAATTTCATCCACGCATGGAAACGGGGTCGGGGCGGAATTTCGAGCAGGAAAACCCTTCGCGCCCCCGCGCAAAAAACGGTAGGTTCCGGCGTATGGAGATTTCACCGAAGACCACGATGCGGGAATTGCTGGAGCGTTGCCCCGGCGCCCAGCGGGCACTTTTTCGCCATTACCACATCGGCGGCTGCGCGAGTTGTGGATTCCAGCCCGACGAGACAATCGAGGGCGTTTGTGTGCGCAATGAAAACCTCGACCCCGCTGAGGTCATCGCGCGGATTCTCGATGCCCACGCGCAGGACGAGAAGGTTTTCATCAGCCCCGCCGAGGCGTCCTCCGCCGCCGAAAAGCTCGGCGCGCAGTTCCTCGACATCCGCACGCGCGAGGAATTCGATGCCGTCCAAATTCCCGGATCGCAGCTCATGGGGCAGGATTTTTTACAGGAAGTCATGGGCCGCTGGCCGAAGGACACGATGATCGTGCTGGTGGATCATACCGGCACGCGCGGGTTGGACGCCGCCGCGTATTTTTCGGGGCACGGATTTCTCAATGCCCGGGCGCTCCGTGGAGGAATCGACGCGTGGAGTTGCGAGATCGATCCCTCTTTGCCACGCTACACGACCGAATGACGACCGACGAAAAAATCGACGAGGCGATCCGCAATCCCAAAAACCTCGGGGAAATGACCGGCGCTGATGCGGTGGGCACCGCCGGGAGCGGCGATTGCGGCGACATGCTCCGGATGTGGATCAAATTCCGCGAAGATGAAAAAGGCCGCCGCGTCATCGATAAGGCGAGCTTCCAATCCTTCGGCTGCCAAACCGCCATCGCTGTGGCCAGCATGGCGACCGAGATGATCAAAGGCAAAACCCCGCAGGAGGCGCTCTCGATGTCCGGCGGCGACCTCTCCGCGCCGCTCGGCCCCCTCCCTCCGATGAAAATCCACTGCGCCCAACTCGTTGAAGGCGCCCTCAAAAACGCTCTTACCGGCGAAGCCGCCCCCGCGCCCGGCGCCTCGGCTCCGACCCTCGCCGATAGCCTTCAGCCCAAAGGCGCGGTGAAGATCACCTTCCGCTGAGCGGCTCGTCCGGGGGGTGGTGTTCGCGCCAATGCCCTGGAGATTTCCCAAAGGCTTTCTTGAAGGCATTCGAGAGATGAAAAGCCGAGCCGAAGCCCGTGGATTGTGCGATCTCCTCGAGCGTGTCACTTGTCGTCATCAAAGACCGTTGCGCCAGGGAAAACCGGGCCTGCAGGTGATATTGCCAAGGAGACAGGCCGGTTTGTTTTTTAAATTCCCGACGAAAATACGAATATCCCCAGCTCAATTCCTTGGCGAGGGCATGGAGGTCGGGCGGGCCATCGATCGGGCTCGAGAGGCGGCGCTCGGCGATGGCGATTTTTTCCAAATGCTTCGCACGATTCGTTCCGCCGCCGGAAAGCATCGCGCAGGCGGAAAGCAATTCCATGGCAGCCACCGCCAACTCGGAAGCGGCCGCATGGCGGCGACCATCCAGCAACGGGTGGATTTTCATGAACGCCGCCCCGACCCCTGCGCCCTCTGTAAAAACGCACTTGTTTGCTGAGAAAATCCCGTCGGCTAGAAGTCGGCGCGGCACCACGCCGTCCAGTTCGATCCAGTGCTCAGCCCAACCAGTCTTCGGGTCGGGACGATAGGTGTGCCACTCCCCGGGAATCAAAACAAAGACGCTCCCGGCGGTGATCCTCTGCGTCGAGTTGGAGGCGGTTTTCAGCAGACCCTTGCCCTCGGTGACGCAGAGGATTTGCAGGGATTGGAGCACGCGTCCCTTCTCGTAGTTGAACGAGTGATCCGAGGGATGGCCGATGGGAGGGTAGTAAATCTTGGCAGGGATCCTGGCAAAGCCGCCTCCCAAGACCTCCACCCCCCAGCGCTCCCGCTCGGGCGTCCTCGGCAGGTAGAGAAAATAGTCCTTCTGTTTGTGTGGCATTTTAAAAAAAGGAATGCAATGGAGCTGCGAAGGTTGCCCTGCATAAATCAACCGGCAACCTCTTTTTATCAATTCCCCTGCTGGGCTTTTTGCTCATCTCAAGGCTCTCCAGCTCGCTTCATTTCACTCCCTCGGCGGCGAAGGGGAGGAAGACTCGATGGTGTCATATTGATGATAATTTAGGTCATTATTTGCATTCCATAATGCCCCGACAATGAGCTAAGAAATCAGAACCCTTCCATTATTCTTATGAGCCAATACACCTCCGCCCGCGAACAATACGCCGCTCTCGGCGTGGACACCGAATCCGCCCTCGAAACGCTCGCCAAGACGCCGATCTCCCTCCATTGCTGGCAGGGCGATGATGTCGGTGGGTTCGAAAAAGCCGGCTCGAAACTCGAAGGCGGCGGCATTCAAGCCACCGGCAACTACCCCGGCAAGGCGCGCACGATCGAGGAACTCCGCGCCGACCTCGACAAGGCGCTCGCGCTCATTCCTGGCAAGCACCGCTTGAATGTTCACGCCTGCTACGCCGACCTCTCCGCCGGCCGTGTGGACCGCGACGCCTACACGATCGCGCAATTCCAGAGCTGGGTGGATTGGTGCAAATCGAAGGGACTTGGGATGGATTTCAACCCAAGCTATTTCTCGCACCCCCTCGCGGCCGACGGCCTCACGCTCACCCATCCGGACAAAAAAATCCGCGAGTTCTGGATCAACCACGGCATCGCCTGTCGAAAAATCGGCGCCGAGATCGCCAAGCAACTCGGCTCGCCGGTGGTCACGAATGTCTGGATTCCCGATGGCTCGAAGGACATGCCCTACGACCGCAAGTCGCCCCGTGAGCGACTCGCCGCCTCGCTCGACGAGATTTTTGCTGTGCCCGTCGATCGCAAGCTCAACCTCGACGCCGTGGAGAGCAAACTCTTCGGCATCGGCTCGGAGAGCTATGTCGTCGGCTCGCATGAATTCTACCTCGCCTACTCCGTCAAAAACCAACTCCTCTACTGCCTCGACGCCGGCCATTTCCATCCCACGGAAAACCTCTCGGACAAAATCTCGTCCGTCCTCCAATTCGTTCCCGAAATCCTACTCCATGTCAGCCGTGGCGTGCGCTGGGACAGCGACCATGTCGTTCTCATGGACGACCCGACCCGCGCGATCATGGAAGAACTCGTTCGCGGCGGATTCCTCGGCCGCACGCACATCGGCTTGGATTTCTTCGATGCCAGCATCAACCGCATCGCCGCTTGGGTCATCGGCACCCGCTCGACCATCAAGTGCCTGCTCGCCGCGCTCCTCGAGCCCGCCGCCCTTCTGCGCCAAGCCGAGCAGGCTGGCGACCATACCTCGCGCCTCGCGCTGATGGAGGAGGCGAAGACCCTTCCGCTCGGAGCGGTCTGGCAGGAGCACTGCCGCCGCCAAAATGTTCCCGGCGACCATTCCTGGCTTGCCGAGGTGAAAAACTACGAACGCTCCGTGCTGGCTTCCCGCAACTAACCTCAACACCCACAACCTCACCATGAATCCCATCCTCGGCGTCCTGTTCCACTGGCTCGGCGGCCTCGCCTCCGGCTCATTCTATGTTCCCTACCGCGCGGTCAAAAAATGGTCTTGGGAGACCTACTGGCTCGTCGGCGGGGTGTTTTCCTGGCTCATCTGCCCCTGGCTCCTGGCCTCGATTTTAACGAAGGATGTCACCGGCGCCCTCACCGCCCAGCCGTTTTCCACGCTGGCTTGGACTTATTTTTTCGGTGTGCTCTGGGGCTTCGGCGGGCTGACCTTCGGCCTCGCGATGCGCTACCTCGGCATGTCGCTCGGCATGGGCGTGGCGCTCGGCTATTGCGCCGCCTTTGGCACGCTGCTGCCGCCGATTCTCAAGACCTTCCTACCCGACATTCCGGTGGGCGAGACCATTGGCCAGATCGCCTCGACCTTTCCGGGAAAAATCACCCTGCTGGGCGTCGGGATCTGTTTGCTCGGGATCTGGGTGGCCGCGCTCGCGGGTGCGAACAAGGAAAAGGAGATGCCTGCCGAAGAGAAGTTGAAAACGGTGAAGGAGTTCGACTTCAAGAAGGGCATTCTCGTCGCGACCTTCTCAGGCGTGATGAGCGCGTGCTTCAGCTTCGGCCTCACCGCTGGCGAGCCGATTGGAAAAACCTCCATGGCGCTTGGCACGGACGAACTCTGGTCCGGCCTCCCAAGCCTCATCGTCGTGATGTTGGGCGGGTTCACCACGAATTTTATCTGGTGCGTGATGCTCAATTTCAAAAACAAAAGCGGCTACCAGTATCTCTCCGCCCAGGCGCGCCCGGAGCACGCTGGTTTGGCGGTCACCGGCGGCGACCACAGCGGCGGCGGTGAAGCTCCGAAAATTGACAAAAATGACCTCCGCATTCCGATGCTGGGAAATTATTTCTTCTGCGCGCTCGCCGGCAGCATTTGGTATTTCCAGTTTTTCTTCTACTCGATGGGACACATTCGCATGGGCGGATCGGATCCCGACGGCTTCGGCTTCTCTTCATGGACCCTTCACATGGCCTCGATCATCATTTTCTCCACGATGTGGGGCTGGATTTTCCATGAGTGGAAAGGCTCCTCGAAGAAAACCTACACGCTGATAGTTGTGGGAATCCTCACGCTCATTCTCTCCACCATCGTGATCGGCTACGGCACCTACCTGAAAGGCGCTCCCGGCGCGGGACATTAAGGCCCGCCGCTTTCAGGCCTTCAGAATTCCGTCCGACAAATCCATGAGGATGGCAACGCCCTCGGCGGCGTAGCGGCGTTTGTCGCCCACGACGAAGAGGTCATCCTTGATATCGGGCTTTAGCGGCAAGGCAACCAGCCCGTAGCGTTTGCAGACATCCTCGAGCACCGGTTCGTGGATGGGAGCGGCTCCGAGCCCCCGTGCGGCCAGCTCAAACATCGCTGCCGCGTCGTCAAATTCCGCGCGAATCATGGGTTCGATTTCCTGGGCGGCCCACCATTGTTCCAACTCGCGCCGCAACACAGATTCCCTCGCCGGTGCCAGAACCGGCAACCTGGCCGGATCGGGATTTTCTGAAACGACTTCGCCAGCGTTCGTGAGGCCGCAAAAATCACACGCATCCGACCGATGCGGCGGCCCGTGGGGAGGTTGGCGAGATTCGGCGGCGGTGCCTCGTTCGCAATCACCAGATCGACTTGGTGCAAACCCAGCGCGCCCCAGAGTTCCTGAGGTTGACCCTCACGAACCACGCATTGGAGGGTGGGTGCCACCTGAAACGCTCGGTCGAGCAAGCGGGCGACAAGAAGTTTCGGCACGCCATCCGACACGCCCAGAAAGACCTTGCCAGGCCCGGCTGATTTCCCGCGCTGCAGCACCTCGACCATCTCATCACCCGTCGCAAAAATCCGCTCCGCATAGCGTAGAAGATGCCGCCCATCCTCTGTGAGGCGCATCTGGCGACCCTCACGGCGAAAAAGAGGTTTTCCAAAAAAAGTCTCCAGCTCCTTGAGCTGCGCACTCAGCGTCGGTGCGGAGACATGGATCGCCTCCGAGGCGGCCGTGATTCCTCCATTCGTCGCCACAGCCAGAAAATAGCGGAGATGGTGGTAATTGAGTTGCGTATTCATGATTCAGAAAAATCAAATTCCTTGATCTCGCATTAGCAATTTCCAAATTCAAGAGCCTCCAGAAAACCTCCCGCCAGAGAGCCCCCAGAAGTTTCCGTTTTTCCCCATCGTTTTTCGCCGTGTCACATCTTTGTGCGACATGACATTGAAATCGAATCTGGTTAGGACACATACTCCACTTTCCTTTTACCATGAAAAATCCTCTTCTCGCTCTTGCCGTTTCGCTTTTGGCGCTGGCTTCCCTGCATGCCGCGGAGGTGGCGGACCTGCGTTGTGAATTCCGCAAAGACCCCCTCGCCATCGATGCCGCGAGGCCGGGGCTTTCTTGGAAACTGGAAACGGGAAACTTGAAACTTAATGGAGCCCCCGTCTATGGCGCGAAACCCGTTTCTTTCAATATTCCCGGCACCCCCACACAAGCATCATTGAAACACAAAGCCGAGGTGGAGGCTCGATTCGCGAAGCTCAACAAACCTGCTCCCCTCACTCCACTAGAGCGGACATACCCGTGGATCGCCACCCGCAACGGGAACAGCATTTACCTCACCATCTTCAAATGGCCTGCGGAGAACCAATTGACCATCGAACGCGTGAAGCAGCAAATCCAGGGCATCTGCCTTTCCTCTACAACGGACCAACCTGTTGAGTTCACCCACAAAGGCGACCGACTAGCCATTACCCTGCCTGCAAAACCTACAGGAGATCTGCCTCCTGTTCTCTGCTTGTCATTGGCGGTCGATCAACCGCAGTGAGGCATCAATCGAGCTTCTCCACATCGGTGAAGTAGGCTCCACCGGCTTCGCCCGACTCGTCGTAGAGCCATGTGGTCAGCGTGGTTCTGCCAGCGGGAATCTCGAGTTCGAACACTGCACCCTTGCTTCCTGCAGCCACTGGCGCTTCGCGTTCCAGCCCGGCGACACTGATCTTCGCCCGCTCGGCGATGAGGGGTTTGTTTGCAACTTCGGGTTGCTGGCGCAAAGTGAATCGATATTTCCCGCCCTGCTTCACATCGACATACCAAGGCCCTGTGACCTTCTTGCGTTGGTTGATCTCCGCAAAATTCCACGGCGGATTACCCTTCGGCAAATACCAGTCCTGAGAGCAAAGGCGCGTGGGATTTTCCGCAGGACTGCCCAGATCCAGGGCCACTGTCGTCATACGCGGTGACACTGAATCCCAAAACTTCTGATAGATGGCTCGCAGGTCTTTGACGATATCCGGATGCTCGACGGCGACATTTCGATTCTGATGCGGGTCTTCGGCTATGTTGTATAGGTCTTTCCCGTCAATCAAACGCCATGGCCCTTTGAGCACACAGGAGGTCTCAAATGGTTTGGGCTCGCTGTGGAACTTATTATTGCCGTGGAGTTGGGTCACATAATGATCCCGTGGGCCAGGCGCACCGGAGGATTTCAACACGGGCGCAAATGAGGCCCCATCGAATCGGGTTTCCTTCGGAAGCTCAAAGCCACACAACTCAGCAAGCGTTGGCAGGACATCCAAGTGTGCAGCGAGTTGAGACCGGTCCTGGCCTCCCAGCACTCCACCGGCCGGCCAGTGGATAAAAAACGGAACGCGGTGTCCACCCTCGAACACCGTTGACTTCATCCCACGCATGCCCGCATCGAACCCACGGAAAGCTCCTTCCTTGAGTGTCATTCTTGCCGTGCCGTTGGAAGACCCATTGTCGGTGAGAAAGATCAAGATCGTGTTGTCCGCGATGTGAAGTTCAGCCAGTTTTTGTCTTAGCAGCCCAAGATTGAAATCTAGGTTGGTGATCATGCCATAAAACTCCGCCCCGCTTTTCCAGGTCACTGTCGTCTTGTAAGGAGTCGACCACTTTTCAGGAACGATGTAGGGGCTGTGCGGCGCGTTGAGAGAAAGGTAGAGGGAAAATGGGCGGTCCTTGTTTTCGGCGACAAAGCGTTCAGCCTCGGAAAACCACACATCGGTGGCGTATCCGGTGAATTTTTCCATCCGGGTTTTGCCGCTCTTGTGGCGCTCGTAGGTATCGTCGACCTGACAGTTGCCGTAAAAATCCGGAGCTTGGCCGATCCCTCCACCTTTATGCCAGAGGACGTCTTGGAACCCCCTGTCCTGAGGGCGACACGGAGCATTGTCCCCCAAGTGCCACTTTCCGATCATGCCCGTGGCATATCCCGCATCAGCGAAATACCGGGCCATCGTGATCTCGTCATGGTGAAGATTGCTACGGCCGCTGGATGTTCGGTATGCACCAGTGCGGGCAGGATACCTGCCAGTCATCAACGCCGCCCGGGTCGGAGTGCAAAATGGACTGACATGGAAATCAGTAAACCGAATCGACTCCGCATACAACCGATCAAGGTTTGGGGTCTTAATCACCGGATTCCCATGACAGGCCAGATCCCCGTATCCCTGATCATCAGTCATGATCAGGATCACATTCGGCCGCTTGGGAGACTTGTCATGGGTCAAATCATTTTGCACAGGTTTCGGTTGCTGCGCGGAGGCAATTACCACAAAACCAAAGACAGAAAGTAATATGCCTCTTATTTTGAATGACATCGATGAGCTCATGACAAATAGATCAGTTTCATCATGAATGAGACCCCATGAGTGCTTCGCATGGACTTTTAGTTATCCAACTGGAAGGCAAATTTGTAAAGATGAACTCTGATATAAGCATTCACCTTTTGTTTGAATGCGGGATTTTACCAGAAATACTCGAT